>JBDHYB010000008.1:0-87839 GCA_039811145.1 Chitinophagales bacterium
TTTGATTAATGCGCGTGCTGAAAACCTTTTGGCCAAGGCCGTTTATCATTTCTAAATCGCAGCTTGTGTGCAGGTTTGCCAGGTCAACCATTACCTCACTGGTAAATGGATTTGGGTAGGCCTTAAACAACACGTTTTGCAGGCCTGTTTCGGCAATGCCTGTGGTGTCTTCAGTGCTTAGCGAATCTACCACTACAAAAAGGTCAACGCCACCTTCCACTAAATGGCCCGGTGCACTGTCCTCCACTTTAAACTCAATACGCATATTTATAGCGGGGAACATAAAGTCTTTCACGCGCAGGTCAACATGCTTCCACTGGCTCTGGTCGGCATCATTAGCATCTACTTTGTAAACAACCATGGTATCGAACCCGTTGCTCAATGTAACCTGGAAGGTATCATTCGGGTTGCCCGAGCCTCCGTCGTTAAAAAACCAGCGGTAGAAGCTGATGTGAGGGTCATTGTATTGCGATAAATTAAACAGAGGTGAGCGCAGAATGGTATAACCATTATCTACATCATCATCACCTGCCTGCCCGCCACCATTGCCGGTAACGTAAGCGCTAAGGCCATAATCTCCTATAACATCGGCATCCGCGTTACTTTGCGTTCCCTGAAAGTCGGTGCCTTCAGGTTTGCCGCGTTGCCATGAACCTTTGCTGGCAGTGGTAACAATGGTCCAGCCGTAATCCATAATAAAATCATCGTAATAGCCACTGGCCACCGGTATAATAACCGTATCTACCGAGGCAGCTATTGTTTTATTTACATGCGCAGTTTTTTTACCCCAACGGCCTGCGTAAAAATCGTACTTGCCCTGCACAAAATCGCAGTAGGTATACTGGGCATTAGTGTTCGTGGCCACTTCCTGAAAGGTATTGCCGGCCGAATCCAATATAAGCACACGCACAAATGGTAAATCGGCACCGGTTATGGAGTCTACTGTTTTAATTACAATGCTTGAAGTAGCTATAGGCACTAAGTCAACGCTCAGGTTTGTAAGTATGCCGTTTAATAAATGCACGCTGTCAATCTCTTTAGTTTGGTAGCCGTTCTTGGTAAAGCGAATGGTATACAATCCGCTATCGGGCGTGCCAAAAGAATATTGGCCCAGCACATTTGTGAAATCCTGCGTAGTGTCTTCCACTATTTCAATCTTTACGTTGTTAAGCAACGTATTGCAAATGGAATCCTTCACAACACCCTCAAGGTAACAAGCGCGCTTGTAAGTAGGCTTAACAATCCAAAGGCCGGTTTCTATATCCGATATAATTATGTTGCCCGATGGAAGGTAAGGCCACACGCCCCATGCCCCGTTAAAGCCATCACCTGAAAAGTTAGGAGAGGAGTCGAAGTTGCCCACCTCAATCAAGTTGTTTTTGCGGGTTACATCGTGTATGGTTATGCCATAAGTGTAGTAAGAGGTAATACAGTAGTTGTTTTTAAAATAGGTGTTATGGATGATAGTGTTACTACCGGGGTCAACCTGTGTTCGGTTGGTTTCGGTAATATTATTAAAGTCGTTTACATCATAACAGGTAAGGGTTGAGTTTGGTTTTTCATCGGTAGTAAACAGGTAGCGGTTATCATCGCTTAACCAGCAGTTGTGCGAAAAATTTAAAGGGGTGTTCCATTGCGCCAGTGTTTTAGCCGGGTTATTGGCATCGGCTTTATCACTTACATCAATCACTTTTACAAAACCATCATTAATGCAGGCTGCCCAAAGTGTATCGTTGCGCACAAAGCAATCGTGCACATAATTGGTGGTAAAGCTGCCTATATAAGGCGGGTTCCACAGGTTAGAATCCAAATCAAGGAACAGTTGCCCTTTATCCGTACCGTTAACGTAGGCTATGCCGTTTTCATCAATAAAAATGGTGTGCGAAGTGGTCATGCCATGCGGATTGATAGTGTGGTATTGTATGCTATCGGGCAGGTAGTTTAGGTTAACCACCACAAGGCCGCTTTGTTGCTCAGTGGTTACATAGGCGTAGCCTTTATATTCACGCACCTCGCGCCACAGGCCATTTATACCTGTAGCACCGGGAACTAAAAACAACTGCGTTGGGGTAGTGGGGTCCGTAATATCTACAATGGAAAGCCCCTGCGTATTACCTACCAGGGCATATTCGTTGCCGGCAGTATCAGCATAACCGGTAAGGTTGCTGCATTCAACATTACCGCCATAAGGCAGGTGCCCCAGCAGTTGAATGTTTTTTTGCGCCCAGGCGCTAAATGAGAGAAGTAAAACAGGTAGGAGTAACAGTTTTTTCATACGCACAATTGTGGCTGTGAAATTATGTTTTCCTTAAACAATACAGAGGCCCTTTTGGTTTGTTGTTATGGGGCTAACAAGATGTTAAAGCCTTTAGAAAACCCGGCGCAGTTGGTAATCTACCACCCGGTAAATATTAACATGGCGGTTTTCGTAAAAGTTAACGGGGGCCACCGTTTCTGATAAGGCAGCGGGTAGGGTAGAAGCGTTCCTGTTATAGTTTTTGGCAATGTCAAAGGTATAACCGGTGCCACGGTAACGCTGCGTAGCTATGCCGGCCACAAAATCCTTTCCGTTTTGGGTAACGGCATCCATCAAAAAATTGGCTACATCGTAACCTAAATGGGCTTCCCGGCTGGGGTTATGATTATAAAGTGCGGCGTAGGCCGTTATAAAATCTCTTGTTTGGGCTTGCAGGGTATCCACATAAAAAGGATCGGATATACGAGTTTGGTAGTCGTTCACATAGTCAAGGCGCAGGATGTCTCCATTTAACCAAGTAGGCATGCCGTAAGCCACAATATCATACTTATCGCGCATGCTATATAAAACACGAAAATTGCCATTCACAAAGCTTTCCTCAAACGAGGTTATTATCCAAACGTTCTTTTTGCCTGCTTTCAGTTGTTCGCTTGCGGTAGTCTTTTTACCGTTTACCATCATAGTGCTGGTGTTAAGCAATACACTGGTAAACCTGGTTGCAGCAGTTTTGTTGTAATCTTTAAACAAAGAATCAAAACGCGCTGCTACACTTTTGTCCTGGGCCTGGTTAGAGGTGTAAATAATAATGTTAGCACCGGGGAAAGAATCAACAATGGACAAATACATATTATCTACGTGCGAATCAATGGTGGGCGCCAGTTTAATATGGTAGGGGTTATCGCTGGTTAAACTTTTGGAAGGCGAGAAAGGCTGAAGATTGATGATTTTGTTCTGCTTGCAGAAATCAGCCACCGTTTTAGCGGTGGCGGTGTTCATGCCGCCGATTATTACGTCCATCGTTTTTAACTCAGGCTTTTTCAATATGGCCTTGGTAACCGAATCGCTGTTCCAGCAGTCGTAGGCATATACCTCTATTTGAAAGCTGTCGTTTCTGCTTTCTAATGATTGCAGTAAGCCTTCATAAAAATCAAGCGAGGCAATGGCATCCTCATTAATTTTAATCTTATGCGCGCTTACTACATCGTGTGCGGTTCTGAATTCCTCAATACGGTTAGCAGTAGTATAGGTTTGAAAAGGAAGCACCAAACCAATACGGTAAACCGCAGGCGGCTGAACCTGCGCAATGGCTACATAGGTTAGGCATAAAAGGAGAATAAAACTAAGGGCGGTTTTTCTCATGATGGTAGTTATAGGTACATGCTAAAGCAAATACTATTCCCATTCTATAGTAGCAGGTGGTTTTGAGCTTATATCGTATACCACGCGGTTAACTCCTTTAACATGGTTTATAATTTCGCTGCTTGTTTTTGCTAAAAAGTCATAAGGTAAGTGGCTCCAGTCGGCCGTCATACCATCGGTAGAGTTTACAGCACGTAGGGCCACCACATTTTCATAAGTGCGCTCATCGCCCATAACACCCACACTGCGGATAGGAGTTAATATTGCGCCCGCCTGCCATACCTGGTTGTATAAACCGAATTTTTTAAGGTTTTCTATATAAATGAAGTCAGCTTCCTGCAGGGTATTCACTTTCTCCGCTGTTACTTCTCCCAAAATGCGCACTGCCAGACCGGGGCCCGGGAACGGGTGGCGGTATAAAATCTCGGGCACCAGGCCTAGTTCTTTACCGGCGCGGCGCACCTCATCTTTAAACAGGTTGCGTAGCGGCTCAACAATTTTCAGTTTCAACCTTTCAGGCAAGCCGCCCACGTTGTGGTGGCTTTTAATAGTAGCTGATGGCCCTTTTACTGATACCGATTCAATAACATCGGGATAAATGGTGCCTTGCGCCAGCCATTTAACTTCAGGGTGGTTGTTAGCCTCGTGTTCAAACACCTCAATAAACACACGGCCTATAATTTTGCGTTTCTGTTCAGGGTCTTCAACACCTTTAAGTTCTTCAAGAAAGCGGTTGGCTGCACGAATACCAATTACATGCAGGCCCATTTCCTTGTATTTGTGCATTACCAGCTCATATTCGTTTTTGCGTAAAAGGCCGTTATCTACAAAAACACAAAGCAGGTTATCGCCAATGGCTTCTTCTAAAAGCAGGGCCGCCACGGTTGAATCTACACCGCCGCTAAGCGCAAGTATTACTTTTTCGTCGCCTATTTGCTTTCGGAGATTCTTAATGGTTTCTTCAACAAAGGAGCCTGCTGTCCAGCTATGGCTGCAGCCGCATATGTCAAATAAAAAGTTGTTTAGTATAATGTGGCCCTCGGTACTGTGGTAAACCTCAGGGTGAAACTGCAGGGCATATACCTTATTGGCAAAGTTGCCGTTTTTAGAACGATAGGCTGCTACAGGTATTGAATCGCTGGTAGCTATAATTTCAAACTGGCTGCCGGTTTCTTTAATAGTATCAGCATGGCTCATCCACACCTGGCAGTTATTGTTTACGCCTTTAAACAGCGCATCGCTTGTGTCTTTAATTTGTAAGTGGGCGCGGCCGTATTCCCGCACATTGCTTTTTTCCACCAAACCTCCATACGTTTGGGCCATAAGTTGCGCTCCGTAGCAAACGCCCAGTACCGGACCAAATGCTATAAGTTTGGCAACATCCACGTTAGGGGCATCCTTATCGCGCACTGAAGCAGGCGAGCCTGATAATATAATTCCCTTTATATCAGGTGTTAGTTCGGGGATGTGGTTAAAAGGAACAATCTCGCAATAAACCTCGCTTTCGCGAACACGACGGGCTATTAGTTGGGTGTATTGAGAGCCAAAATCAATAATCAGAATCTTCTCCTTCATAGCGGCAAAGATAGAAAAGGATGGCAGGGCTTAGGACACAGACTGGCATGATTTTGTGGGTTATCATAAAAGTTTTGCACAATAAATCCCTTTACCGGGCGTAAAACTGTTGGCTTTGTTAGTGGTAAATAACTTAAACGGGTCAACGTATAGTATAAACTTATTTACATTTGGAAAAACAGGATTAAGAATTATGTTGAGGAAAGTACTTATAGGTATAGTTGTTTTTGTTTTGCTTTTGGTAGGCGCCATAGTGGCCGTTCCTTTTCTATTTAAGGATAAGATAAATGCCCGCATTAAGGCTGAGGTAAACAAGCGGCTAAATGCCCGGGTAGATTATGGCGATTACAGCCTTAGCCTGATTAAGCATTTCCCGAATTTTACGTTGACTCTTGATGACCTCACGGTTACAGGACTGGAAAAGTTTAAAGGCGATACGCTGGTTTATATAGAGAACACTTCCTTAACAGTTGATTTAATGAGTGTACTGAAAGGGGGGAAATATAAGTTAGTGGGCCTTTTTTTAACCCGGCCCAATGTACATGCAATTGTAGATTATGATGGCAAAGCCAATTGGGACATAACCAAGCCGGGAGGGGAGTCAACCTCAGAAAGCAGCCAGTTTGCCCTGGAGGTTAAAAAAGTAAAAATTGAAGACGGCGATGTGACTTATGAAGACCGTAAAGGTGGTTCGTATGCCAACGTGCACGACCTTGACTTTGAAGGCAGCGGCGATGTAACACAGGATTTATACGACTTTGCCACCAAAACATCTATTGCTGAGCTATCTTATAAAAGCGGGCTTATATCTTATTTAAGCAAAGCAAAACTGGAGGCCGATGTTAAACTTGCTATTGACAACAAGAACAGAAAATACACATTTAAGGATAACACCATCAGCCTTAATGAACTGGGCTTGCAGTTTGATGGTTTTATACAAACCCTTAAAGATGATATAAACCTGGATGTAAACTTTAAAACAAAAAAGGCAGAGTTTAAGAGTATACTTTCCTTAATACCCGGTGCTTATAAAAAGGACTTTGACCAGGTAAAAACTGCCGGCACCTTGACGCTGCAGGGCCTGATTAAAGGCACATATAATGATAAAACTTACCCTGCCTTTAACCTGGATTGGACCATCAATAATGGCATGTTTCAGTATCCTTCTTTACCTGTTGCGGTTAAAAACATTGCCATTGTATCTAAAGTTACGAAACCGCAGGGCAGTTTAGATCTAACTGTTATTGACATCAGCAAGTTGCATTTAGATGCCGGCACAGATCCTATTGATGGAAAGATAAACGTAAAAACGCCGGTAAGCAATCCTAACGTAATTGCCGATTTAAAAGGCAAACTTAACCTGGCTAATGTGCCAAAGTTTTACCCTATGGAAGGGGTGAAAACCATAACCGGCCTGCTCGACTTTGATGTGAAGTTTAAAGGTAAGAAGAGCGATGTTGATGCTAACAACTACGAAGCTATAAACGCTTCGGGCAACATAAAAGTAAACAACCTTGTTTACGATAGTAAGGATGTGCCCATGCCTGTAAGGGTTAATGTGTTGCAGTTGGCCTTAACGCCGCAGCATGTAAACCTGGAAAATTTAGTAGCCGTGATAGGCAAAAGCGACTTCTCCGCTAACGGAACGCTTGATAATTTTATGTCTTATGTTTTTGGGCAGGGAGATTTGGTTGGTGTAATGAATCTGCGTTCAGGCACTTTTGATGCTAACCAGTGGCTGGCGAAAGATGAAAAGAAAACTACCGGTGCACCTGCTAAAGCAGATACCGCCAAAGCAGCGTTTTTTAAAGTGCCTGCGCATATTGACTTTACTGCAAACTCAGAGTTCGGGAAAATACTGTATGATAAGATTGTATTGCAGAACGTAAAGGGGCAAGTAGTGGTGCGCGACGAAGCTATTTATCTTAACGACCTTTTTGCGAACTTACTGGGTGGCAACGCTACCATTTCAGCAAAATATAATACTAAAGGGCTTAGTCATCCTGACGTAACATTTACGTACGACATTAATAACTTTGACATACAGCAAACGTACAACGCAGTAGAGTTATCAAGCAAAATGGCACCTGTGATTAAACACCTGCAGGGGAACTTTTCTTCTGATATGAAGGGAGCAGGCAAACTGAATCAGGACATGAGTGTGGATTATCAATCGTTAACCGGCGAGGGCAAGGTGGAAATACCTGAGGTGCGTGTTGTGGGCTTGCCGGTATTAACCAAAATTGCTGAGGTTTCTAAAATACCTGCACTGCAAAACCTGCAGATTAAAGATGGCTGGACAGTATTGAAATTTAAAGACGGTAAGGTGAACGTTGACCCCACTGATTTAAAATTCGGCAATGGATATAACATCAATTTTAAAGGGGCAAACGGTTTTGATCAATCCATTGATTATGATGTGCGCCTTGATGTGCCCAGCAAGGAGTTGGGGCCTGCTACCTCTTTAGCGCAGAACATGCTGGCTAAGGTGCCCGGGTTTAATGGCGCTATGCCCGATATGGTTGGCTTTTTATTTAAAGTAACCGGCCAGGCAAGTAAACCAACTGTAAAGCTTAATAAAGTGCTGGCGGGTGGCAGCTCAGTAAAGGATTTGGTTACCGATACGGTTGACGATTTGAAAAAGAAAGCGGAAGAAGAGGCTAAGAAAAAGGCAGATGAATTGAAACAGAAAGCCCAGGAAGAGTTGGAAAAACAGAAGCAAGCCGCTAAGGATGCTGCTGAAAAAGCCAAGAAGCAGGCTGAAGAAGAAGCCCGCAAAAAAGCGGATGAATTAAAAAAGAAGGCAGAAGAGGAATTAAAGAATAAATTTAAGTGGCCTAAGTAGGGTGCCGCAAATTGTGCCGATGACAGAAAAGGAAATAAAGTTCAGTTTACGGGTTTTTGAAACTGCGGCTGAATTAAGTGCCGAAGACAAAGCCCTTATGCAACAAGCGCAGGAAGCTCTGGATAATGCCTATGCCCCTTACTCCAAATTCAGGGTAGGTGCCGCTGTTCTGTTACAAAACGGGAAAGTAGTTACCGGCACCAATCAGGAGAATGCCTCATACCCGGTGGGTATTTGTGCCGAGGGAACAGCCCTGGGTGCCGCGTCCTCTTTATTTCCAAACGTTGCCATACGAAAAATTGCAATCACGGTTAAAAGTGAAACGCATGTAGTTGATCATCCTGTGGCGCCTTGCGGCATTTGCCGCCAGCGTTTGCTGGAATATGAAAACCGCTACAACCAACCCATTGAGATAATTATAATGGGCGAGGAGGGCAAGGTTTACAGCATTGCTACGGTTAAGGATATCTTACCTCTATATTTTTCTAAATCAGACCTATAGATTTTGAAGGCCAGCAGGCTTGCTGTAATTTGCACGCACAGATTATAAGCCATGAAAAAATCTAAACACCAAAAGTTAAGAGACTTTATTGCCAGCAACCAAAAGGATATTGACTTAATAAGCGATTTCTTTTCGGAGAATATTAATGATGATGACCTGCTTACCGAAATACTAAAGGAGGGAGAGGACGCTGAACTTACTTTCGGTCAACGGGTGGCTGATAAAGTGGCCTCCTTTGGCGGTAGCTGGACTTTCATCATCATTTTTGGTGTTACCCTGGTTACATGGATTTGTATAAATACGCTTATACTGGTTTCGCATCCGTTTGACCCTTACCCCTTTATCCTGTTAAACCTCATTTTATCCTGTATTGCAGCCTTGCAGGCGCCTGTTATTATGATGAGCCAAAACCGGCAGGAGCAGAAGGACCGCCAGCGTGCCGAGCATGATTACCTGATTAACCTTAAGGCCGAGATGGAAATCCGCAATTTGCAAATCAACATGAAGAACCTGTTTGAAATACAGAAAAAGCAAATGGACAAGTTGGAGGAAATACGCCTTTCGTACCTCAAAAAGTAGCCGTTCGGTTTTTATGATTATAGTTTTATTTATACGTAGCTTTTGTTGGAATTAAAGCTACCGGCGGTTATTTTTAGCCCCTCATTTTTCCTCACATTAAACTACGCAAAAAAGCATGAGAAAACTTCAACTCCTGGCTGCCCTACTTCTTTTGGCAGTCCTTTCAAAAGCGCAGGCTCCGCAGCTTATGAATTACCAGGCGGTAGCACGCGATAATGCGGGAACGGTTATAGCCAACCAGTCAATAGGCTTACGTTTCAGCATTCTAAACAACAGCCCTACAGGTACTGCGGTATATGTAGAAACTCAAACTACTTCAACTAACTCCCTGGGTTTATTCTCAGTTCAGGTTGGTGGCGGTACCGTAGTAAGCGGTAACTTTTCTACCATTCCTTGGGGTAACGGTCAAAAATACATGAAAGTAGAAGCTGACTTTAGCGGTGGTACTAACTACACTACTTTCGGCAACTCTCAATTAGTAAGTGTTCCATACGCTCTTTACGCCCTTAACGGCGGCGGTGGCGGTGTAACAGGCCCTACGGGCCCTCAAGGCCCTCAAGGTATTGATGGTGCAACAGGTGCTACCGGCCCTCAAGGCCCTCAAGGTACTGCAGGAGCTCAAGGCGCTCAGGGTAATCCGGGCGCTACAGGCCCTACTGGTCCTACAGGTGCGCAAGGTCCTGGTGGCGGTGCTACCGGTGCAACCGGCCCTACAGGCCCAACAGGTGCAACCGGCACAGGTGGAGGTCCAACAGGTGCTACAGGCCCAACAGGTCCACAAGGTACTGCAGGTGCACAGGGCTCTCAGGGTCCGGCTGGTCCTACAGGTCCACAAGGTACAGCTGGTGCACAAGGTGCCCAGGGTGTAACCGGCCCTACAGGCCCACAGGGTGCTCAGGGTAACGCAGGTGCACAAGGCGCTCAGGGTATCCAGGGTCCTACAGGCCCAACCGGTGCTACAGGCGTTGGTGTAACCGGTCCAACAGGTGTTGGCACACAAGGCCCAACAGGTCCTACAGGCCCTGCAGGTTCAGGTGGTGTTAGCGGTACATTAAACTATGTAGCCAAGTTTACACCTAACGGCACAACCGTAGGCAACTCATTAATACAGGACAACGGCACTAACATTGGTGTTAACGGTGCTCCTAACGCAGCTGACCGCGTTTTAATCACTCAGGGTACTATGACCGGTGGTTTGCGTATCAACAAAACAACAACTACTGCCCTTAACTACAGCGCCCGTTTCAACCATACTGCAGGCACACAATCAAACGATGTTTACACCAACCTAAGCGGTAACGCTTCTTTAGGTGGTTTCTCTGCTACTAACCCTGCTTTATTATCAGTAGTTGCCGGTGGTAATGCAGTTGCTGTTGCAGGTTTGGCTCCGGCTTTAACTGACTCTGTTGTGGCTGTTCAGGGCCAGGCTGCTGTATGGCATGGTGGCTTATTCTCTTCACTTGATACTTTCCAGTTTGGTGCAGTTGGTGTATTTGGTATTTCTCAGTCTAAAGTGCCTTACACTCCCGGTGTTTTAGGTTACGGCAGCGAATACTCAGCTACATTAGATACAGCACTTTGCGGTGTTTACGGTACTTATAACACAGCTAACTACGGTGTTGGTGTTATGGGTGTTGGTTACAATGGCGTTGAGGCAGCAGGTTCTGCTGACGTTGGTGTTTACGGTAGCGCTGCTGATTACGCTTTCTACGGCGTAGGCGACTATGCTGTAACAGGCACTAAGAGTGCAGTTGTTCCAACTTCACAAGGCCAACAGAAATTATACTGTATGGAAAGCCCTGAAATCTGGTTTGAAGATTTCGGCCATGCTACCTTAAAGAACGGTAAGGCTACTATTAACCTTGATGAATTGTATTTAGAAACAGTTGTAATTGATAACAGCCATCCTATGATTGTTACTGTTACACCTGAAGGTAACTGCAAAGGTTTATATGTTGTTCCGGGTACTACTTCATTTGAAGTTAGAGAACTGGGTAACGGCCACTCAAACCTTAACTTCAGCTACCGCATAACCTGCAAGCGTTTGAACTACCAGGACCACCGTTTTGGTGCTGACGTTGCCGGTGCTGCTACTGATACAAGAGGTAGTGCTCATTATGTAGCGCCTACTCCAATTAACCATGCTGAAGCATTGGCTAAGAGCAAGGCAAACAAAATGAATGCTAAGTCAAGCGCAAAAATAAACAGACTGATGCGCCCGTAGTTAAACGGCAACTCAGTTAGAAAAAAGGGATGGTTCAAACCATCCCTTTTTTATTTGATATTGCGCTAAACCAATATGCGGCGTTAACCCCGTGCAAATGCGGGAGCTAACTGTAACCATTTTTGGTTGTAATGCTTGATTAATAAAGGCTGAATAAGGATTCTAATGCCGAGGATTATCGGTATCAATCATTAGGCATACTTGCCAACCACCAGGCCAATTGCAAAAAGGATAGAAAAGATAAAGGTGCTGATTGCTAATTCCTTTAAAAGCGGGTCGAAATCCTTAGGGTTTTCAATACTGCGCACCTTGCTTAAATGTTTACGGAAGAGTATTAGGGTGAGGATGTATAAGCCCTGTATAGTGGATTCGGCATGAATGATTACAAAAGCAGTTGCCGCTAAAAAACCCGATATAATTAATGCAAAGTGATAGCGCTTTGCTTTTGCCAGCCCCATTTTTACAACCAAAGTAATTTTGCCGGCCTTGGCGTCGCTTTCCATATCGCGCATGTTGTTAAGGTTTAGCACCCCGCTGGCAAAAGCGCCTAAAGTATAAGCAGGTAGTAACACCGTCCAGTCAAATTGGTGGGCCATTAGGTAGTAGCTGCCGCACACCCCTACAAAGCCAAAAAACAGCAGCACAAAAACATCACCCAAACCACGGTAGCCATAGGCCGTTTTGCCAACTGTATATTTAATGGACGCTGCAATGGCCGCAAGGCCAAGCACAAAAAAGAATGCTGAATAACCTAAGTGAACATTGCCAAAAGCAGAATAGATAAGTGCACTGCCCGATAACAGGCAAAGGATAACACAAACGATAATGCCCGTCTTAATTTCCTGAAAGCTTAACACGCCCGACTGCACGGCGCGTTTGGGGCCTATACGGTCTTCGTTATCGGTTCCTTTTTCGCTATCGCCGTAATCGTTAGCAAGGTTGCTAAGTATTTGCAGCAGCAGGGTGGTAAGCAGGCATAAGCCAAAAGTAGCCCAGCTAAAAAGCTGGCGGTTTTGCATATAGGCAATAGAACTACCTGTAATGATAGAAGAGAATGCTAAGGGCAGGGTTCTTAATCGAAAAGCGTACAGCCACGCCTGGGTTTTTGTCACTTGCTATTTGTTTACTTCCTGGCTGTAAAAGTGTCCTGTCTCGTACAAATATCCAAGTATAAGGTCAACCACACGCTTTATTTTGTGGCGGGGCAGCACTACTTCAAAGCTGTTTTGCAGGCGCTCCACCACATGGGCAACCAAATCCTCCTCGCGGATTAACTGGCCTGCGCTTTCGTCCCATTTTTCAATAAAGGCGTTAAGGATTGTATAAGCATCATCCTCGCTTATGTGAAAATCAAGGTATTTATACACGTACTTAACCGTGTCGTAATACTCGGGCTTACCGGTTTTTGGTGGATTCCAATTATCCAGAGGGCTGCTCATCTTGTTCGAAAATAGCATTTTACAGTCTGTCTTAAATGGATATTCCTGTTTAAATCTGCCCGCTGTATCTTCAATTGCACAGCCCTAAAAGCTGCTATTTGGGCAGCACGGCCTTATACTGCTTCACTGCTTCCGCATAACGCCCAATATTTAAGCCTGAAGTGGAGTAGAGGGTATGCACCTCAATTACTCTATCCTTTAGTTTAAAACTGCCGTGTATGGGTATTTTGGTGCCATCTTGTTTGTGGGGTAGCTTTCGTTCGTGCAGCAACTCGTAAAACAGGTGATGGGCGCTAACCGGGCCCGAGCTGCCTGTAAGTATGATAGTATTGATGGAAGGATGTTTGCGTAGTATTTTTAATATGTCCATTTTGGCTAAAATCTCCAGGTCGCTATCCTTACTGCTTTCCGCCACTTTGCGCCGGCATTGGTAAACAGTATCGGACAACGCTATGCCTTTTTCTGTGCAAAGTGCCAGGCGTTCCTTTGCGGCTTCATCTCCGGCCTTATGTAAAAAAGGGCGCTTATAAATTTCACTAAGCATGCGCCAGAAGAAATTTCTGCGCCCCGGGTAATAAGTATTAAACCGCCAGTTCTTGCTGTGCGTGGGGAAGGTGCCCAGTATAAGGCAGGTTGCATTTGGAGGCACAAAGTCGTCAAATGGATGCGTTTCAATCATCGGGTAAATGCAAAAGTCGAGTAACTAAAGCTAACTACATAAGTAGTAACGCAGAAAAGTGGATTTGTTATAAATAAAAAACGCGCTCATTGAGCGCGTTCTGAATGTAAGAAAATCGTTTTCGTGCCTGCTATTAAGGGAACTTCGGGAACTTGCTCCAATCGGGCTTGCGCTTTTCAATAAAGGCGTTCTTGCCTTCTTTAGCTTCATCGCTTAAGTAGTAAAGCAGGGTGGCATTGCCCGCTAACTCCTGTATACCTGCCTGGCCGTCCAACTCTGCATTAAAGCTGGCTTTAAGCATGCGTATAGCTAAAGGTGATTTCTCCTGTATCTTCATGCACCATTCTACAGTTACATCTTCCAGCATTTCCAGCGGCACTACTTTGTTTACCAAACCCATCGCCAGGGCATCCTGGGCATTGTATTGGTCGCAGAGGTACCATATTTCACGTGCTTTCTTTTGGCCTACGCAGCGGGCTAAATAGCTGGCGCCAAAGCCACCATCAAAGCTACCTACCTTAGGGCCTGTTTGTCCAAATATGGCATTCTCGCTGGCAATGGATAGATCGCACACTACATGCAATACATGCCCGCCACCAATGGCATAACCATTTACCATAGCTATAACCGCCTTAGGTATGCTGCGTATTTGCTTTTGAAGGTCTAACACGTTAAGGCGCGGAACCGTATCCTTACCTACATAGCCGCCGTGGCCGCGCACGTTTTGGTCGCCACCGCTACAAAAGGCCATGTCGCCCTCGCCGGTTAGTATAATGGATTGTATGTCCAAACTATCGCGGCAGGTGTTCATGGCATCAATCATTTCTTTAACCGTAAGTGGTGTAAACGCATTGCGGAAGCGCGGACGGTTAATGGTAATCTTGGCTATGCCTTCGAAAAATTCAAACTTTATTTCCTCGTACTGTTTTATGGTTTCCCATTGTCTTTTTGCCATGGTCTCTTTTGTATTTATTGCTTAGTTAAATAGTTGCCAATACTCCTTAAACACCTTAGCGCTTAGCTCACCATCTGTTTTTATTTCCAGTATAGCCGGCTTACCGTTTTGGGGGCCGTAAAAGGTTTTTAGCGCTTCGTCCAATTCTTTTTGAGCGTGGCAAAAGTAATAAGGGATGCCATACATTAAAGCCAGCTTTTCCGCACTAAGGTTATGGCGGGTTTCAAAGAATTTTTCAAAGTCGGGCACCTTGCCCGGCCCTTCAATAAGGCGGAAGATATTGCCGCCTGAATTATTGATGATTACAATGCGCAGTTGTGAGGATAGCTTACTGTTCCAAAGGGCATTGCTATCGTAAAAAAAACTTACATCGCCCACTATATTAACCGTAAGTTTTCCGGTAGCATGTGCTGCCCCTGCGGCAGTGCTTACACAGCCATCAATACCGCTTGTGCCGCGGTTGGCGTTAACCTGCAGCCCTTCGTTATGTTTAAAGAAATTAGAATAACGAATGGGGGAGGAGTTGCCGTATTGAATGAGCGCCTCTGCGGGAAAGGACTTTACAAGGGTGTCAAATACTTTCATGTCGCAAAAGGGCAGGGATTCAACGTATTGCTGTTGCATTACTGCGGCTTTAGCGCTTTGGTTCAACCATAGCTGCCTATAGCCTGATGGTTCCTGAGCATTGTGGTATAATAGTACCTGTAGAAAGCTTACCGCATCGGCACTTATCTTTTGATAGGCAATGGCGCTTAATGAGTTCCAATTCTCTTCAAACTCCGCAACCTGCACATGCAGCTTTGCCGGGTGCCGTTTCAAAAATTCCTTTAAACGTTTAGAAACTGTTTGCCTGCCTAATTGGATAACCAAATCCGGTGCAAAATCAGCTTCCGTTTGTTTTGCACTGGCCACTACTGCATCGGCATTGCTGATAAAATGCCCGCCGTACATATTGGAGGTAGTTTCTGTTACCACCACCACATTTTCCATAACACTTAAACGGTTCAACAGGGCGTTCAGTTCGGCATTAGCCTGCATTAAACCAACCAACACCAGCGTTTTAGGCATTAGTTTTACAGCAGCAACATCCGGCAATGCCATTTTCACTGTTTCAGTTTCATAGTCGCCTACCTCTTCCAAGGTTGCACTTTCGTACAGTGGTTCTCTTAATTGAATATTAATATGCACCGGGCCTTTGCCACCTTCAAGCAACTGCTGTATAGCGGTTTTGCAGGTGTGAGCTACCAGTTCGCTACCGCTTTCAACGTCGTTGGCGCTTAGATTGTAAGCGGCTTTAATAAAGTTTTTATAGATGTTGTGTTGGTTAATGGCCTGGTTTTCTCCCATGCCTATCAACTCTGCCGGCCTGTCAGCCGTAAGCAGTAACAACGGAATGCCCTGATGATAAGCTTCGCAAACTGCAGGGGCCAGGTTTAAAACTGCTGTGCCCGAGGTGCAAACAAGCGCAACGGCTGTGCCTTGCTGGGTCATACCCAGCGCAAAATAACCTGCTACTCTTTCATCGGGGATAACTATACATTCTACATCGGGCATGCCTGAGAATGCAATTACCAAAGGGGCCGAACGCGAACCCGGGGAGAATACAACCTTACGGATTCCCCTGCGCCTGCAGATTTCCGCTATCAGTTGTACCCCTTTCTTCGCCGTTTGCATTGGGGGGCAAAGATGCTATGTTTTTAGAAACCTTCAACCCTGTTTTGCCCTGGTTTAAAACACCCAGGAGAGTTTGGGTTTTAATCTTCGTTTCAGTCCACTCCCTGCTTGGTTTAGAATCGGCAGTAATACCACAACCTACAAAAAGGGCCAACTTGTTTTTCAGCACCTTCATGCAGCGCAGGTTTACAAACAGGTTTATCTCTTCGTCAAGGTTAACGGGGCCGAGGTAGCCGCTGTAAAAGCCGCGCTCAAATTTTTCGTGGGCTAAGATGTATTCAATGCTTGGCTGCCTTGGCAGGCCGCCTACTGCCGGCGTAGGGTGTAAATGCTCTACAATTTTCTGCCAATTAAAATGGGGGATTGAATCATATAAAAAGGTGGTGCGCAAATGCAGCAGGTTACCCGCCTCTACCGTTTCAGGACCTGTTATTTTTGCGGGCGCTTTAGTAACGCTTGCAAAGGCCTCAGTAATATACCGCGTTACAATTTCCTGTTCTTCCTTCTCTTTTTCTCCCCAGGCCGTGTTGCTGTTCCATTGGGTGTTAGCCTTAGTGCCTGCCAGGGAGTACGTTTTAAACCCTGATGCGTTAACCTCTAACAAGATTTCGGGCGATGCGCCTATCCATAAGCCATATTCGGCAGTGTAAACCAAGGACACAAAAGCATTGGGATATTTAGCGCAGAGATTTTCGAAAAAGGTAGTTGCCGAAAAATTCTGCGGCTTGCGTTTCTTAACCACACGTGCCGCAACAATTTTCTTGAAAGTACCTTTGCGTATCTGTCTGCGTATTTTGCGTACGTAATTTTTAAATCCCTCTTTTTTTTGTGGCTTTAATGCCTGCCTGTAAACCGGCAAGCCTATGCTAACCTGTTCTACCGCAAAATCTGTTTTAGGCAGTTTGTCAGCATCGCAAAATATATCGTTGCGTATAATAAGGCGTTGAACATCCCGCGTTTCGTTAAAAGGGGAAAAAAGAAAGCCTTGCTCGTAAATGTGCTCCTCTCCGGCGCTAAACTTTTTAAGGGCGGTATTGCGTTGCGCTACCACTTTTATGGCACTTTTGCCCGGCAATCGGTAAAACGCAAAGGGCAATTGCTTGGCATAGCAATAATCGAAAAAGGTATTGAGCGTTATAGCATTAGAGGCAGTCACAAAGTGCTTTAGTGCAAAATTATATTTTTACGCGCAACAAATTTCGAAATGATAGAGAAGGAGTTATATATAATACGCCACGGACAAACCGAGCATAACGCAAAAGGCATTATACAGGGCAGGGGTGTTAACTTATCGTTGAATGAAAAGGGGCAAAGGCAGGCACAGGCTTTTTTTGATGCCTATAAGCATGTACCCTTCGATATGCTGTACGCATCTTCCTTAACGCGCGCGCAGGAAACCATTGAGCCTTTCCGCAAACTGGGCATTCCTTTTCAAAGCTTTAAAGAACTGGACGAGATAAGCTGGGGCGATTTAGAGGGGACCATTTCTACCCACGAAACCGATAAGAGTTTTCAGGACCTGATTGGTAAATGGCGTGCCGGGCAAGTGGATGTTAAAACCAGCCCTACAGGCGAAAGCCCCATGGATTTACAAGAACGGCAAAGACGATTTATTGACCATATTCTAAGTACGCCGCATAAGCGCATACTTATAGCCACGCATGGCCGCTTTATACGCGCCTTTATGTGTACGCTTACCGGCACCCCACTAAGCGAAATGGAAAAGTTTCACCACGTTAATCTTTGCTTATACAAGGTGAACATGAAGGCCGATGGCACTTTTGAAATTGAGAAAAACTGCGAGCAGGGCCATTTGCAGCATTTGGCCATGTAAACCGGTTCTGATTAAAGTCACTGTCCTACATTCTGTTTACATATTTATTGTAGTTACTTTTGGTGCATGAGGATTTATGTCCTTACTGTTTTTTTGCTTTTAAACCTTTATGGTTTTTCCCAAAACCAATGGCAGGTTTTTAATACCTCCAATTCAACCATACCTGAAAACGTTATCCGTTGCCTTGCTAAGGATGCGCAGGGTAATGTATGGGTGGGCACCGATAACGGCTTAGCTAAATTTGATGGCAGCACGTTTACAACTATTGATAGCAGCAATTCCGACTTACCGGTAAACCAAATACGTAGTATAGCGTTTAGCCCCACAGGTGATATGTGGGTTGGTACGCTACAGGCCGGAGCGGCTGTTTATAACGGCAGCAGTTGGGCAAACTATACTTCGCAAAACAGCGCTTTGCCTGATGACCAGGTGCGTACCATAACTTTTGACACTGCCGGTAATGCCTGGTTGGGCACAACAGGCGGCGTAGTTAATATAAGCAGCGAAGGCTGGGAGGTGTACGGTATGTTTAACTCTCCGCTGGTATCAAACAACATCAATCACATTTTTGTGGATGGGGGCACTGTTTGGGTGGGTACCGTTAATGGTGGTTTAAACCGTAAGGTGGGCAGCGTATGGACCATTTTTACTTACCAAAACAGCGGCCTTCTTGATAATACCATTTACAACATCACTAACGATATTTTCGGAAACATATGGTTTGCTACGCCGGCGCAGGGGCTTGGCCGCTACGATGGCAGCGGATGGTATTTCCGGTCCATCTCTAATTCCAACATGCCTGCCAACGGTTTATCGGCTATTGAGGTAGTTAAGCATACCGATGTAAAATACATTGGCACTGTAAACAAAGGCCTGGTGCGCTGGCAGAATGGCTTAGTCTTCGACTCCTTTACGGTGAACAACTCGCCCATGCCGGATAATCATGTTACCTGCCTGTTGCAGTACAACGATTCTACCTTTTACATAGGAACCGCCAATGGGGGCCTTGTTAAGTTTGTTGATACTACCCAGTATCCATTTATCTCCGGTATAGATAGAGTTGTGAGGGAAGAACCCCTATCGCTTTATCCTAATCCAGCCAATGATTATTTGCATCTATCTGTTCAGGCCGGCCGTTCAGCAAACATAAGTATCAGCAATGCGTTGGGAGAGGTGGTTAGCAGTTCAGCACTAATGGATGCAGTTATTGATGTTTCTGCTCTTTTGCCGGGAGTGTATTTTGTAAGGTTGGAACAGGGAGGGAAGTGTTTTCAGGCGAGGTTTGTTAAACAGTAACTGTTCTTTCTTTTCCAACCATGAAAAGAAAGAACCAAAGAAAAATCTCCGCTGTTGAGAAAATAGGCTAAAATCTATTTCACTGCACTAAACTGCACAAACTCACTTCGCTGCGCTCCGTTCAAACAGTGTGCAGTTTTTAACGCTCCGTTACATAGATTTCTTTACGCTATTTTCTCAAAGGCGGGCAGAACACGAACGAGTGTTTCTGAAGTTAATCACCACTTCGGCAGTGGTACACTTCCATCATCGGTAAACCCCTCCGTTAAACCTTCGGAGTAGATAGAAACCCACATCACATCACTCTTCACATCAATATCTACACTTCGCGTTTTTACGGAATCATTTTTACAATCCACAAATATGGCGTGAACAAAATTGCCTCTTACCACAATAGGTCGTTCACACTTTGTGCCTTCCATAAAACGCAGATAATCCTCCTTCATAATATTGGCAATGCGCCGCTCAACTATGTGGTTGGTCAAAAAGCCTACATCCGAAGGTAGCTTTCCGTCATACTGCAATAAAAAAGCGAACTCACCTTTAACAGGTCCGTTCGCTTTGGGTTGTTCTTTATGTGGCTTTGTTTCACATGCGCTCAATAACAATAAAAGTATCAAAGGCATGTAAGCTTTCATATTACCATTTAAGCAGGTAAGCAAAAATTAAGGGCGCAACTATGGTAGCGTCACTTTCTACAATAAACTTAGGTGTATCTATACCCAGTTTGCCCCAGGTGATTTTTTCATTTGGCACAGCGCCGCTATAGCTGCCATACGAAGTAGTAGAGTCGCTTATCTGGCAGAAGTAGCTCCAGAAAGGAACATCGTGCCAACCAAGGTCCTGGTACATCATAGGCACAACACAAATCGGGAAATCACCTGCAATACCGCCGCCAATCTGGAAGAAGCCAACGCCTTTGCCGCCGCTGTTTTGGCGGTACCAGTCGCTAAGCCATACCATATATTCGATACCACCGCGCACGGTTGTAGCCTTAATATCATTTTTAATGCAGTAGCTGGCAAAAATGTTGCCCATGGTGCTGTCTTCCCAACCCGGACAAATAATAGGCAGGTTCTTTTCGGCAGCGGCAATCATCCAGCTATGCTTAGGGTCAATCTCGTAGTATTGCTCCAGCACTCCGCTTAAAATCATCTTATACATAAACTCATGCGGAAAGTAGCGTTCGCCTTTTGTGTCGGCATCTTTCCACAATTCGTAAATGTGCTTCTGCAAACGGCGGAAAGCTTCTTCCTCCGGTATACAGGTGTCAGTTACACGATTAAAGCCGTTTTCCAACAGGTCCCATTCTTCCTGCGGGCTAAGGTCGCGGTAGTTAGGCACGCGCTTGTAGTGGGTGTGCGCTACAAGGTTCATCAGGTCTTCCTCAAGGTTAGCGCCGGTGCAGCTAATAATAGCTACCTTATCCTGGCGAATCATTTCTGCTAATGAAATTCCCAGCTCGGCCGTGCTCATTGCGCCGGCAAGGGTTATCATCATTTTGCCTCCTTCGGCAAGGTGTGTTTCGTATCCTTTGGCAGCATCCACTAAGGCAGCAGCGTTAAAGTGGCGGTAGTGGTGCGTTACAAAATCTCTGATTGGTGAAGCCATAATTGTCTTTGTTTATTCGCGGGCGAAAATCTGAAAATTTTTGGCACTGACAAGAATGAATTTTGAACCACTAAGACACTAAGGCCACAAAGGGTATTTAATGCTATATTTGGTAGATACACCCTGAACCTGTGAAACCGCTGCTTGTAGCCGCTTTAGTCTTTATTTCTACGTCTTGTTTTGCGCAGTACCCCTACGATGCTAAGCGAGATAATTTATGGCCTTTTGGTTATGGCTACGCAGCCGGGTTCAATGATACCCTATTTGGCTTGACTTGGCTGGATTATGCAAGTGGGTCGTTAAATATTAATCGTGAATTTATAGATATTGATTTTCGCGAAACAGATGCTGTGGGTTGTGATACAAATGGAAATCTCCTTTTCACTACTAATGGTATTATGATTTACAACCGTAACTCAACGGTAATGCAAGGCTGCGATACCTTAAATCCTGGGCATTGGGCGGAACAAACTGCAGCCGTAGGATATATATTGCCGCAAGGTGCCTTGGCCCTGCCCATGTTGGCAAATAATACCGAATGGTGCCTTTTTCATAGCCGACTGCGGGATTCACATAATAATTTAGGGGGCTATGATGTTGAAGGTGTTTATTATAGCCTAATAGACGTAAAACAAAATTTTGGATTAGGGGCAGTTACATCTTTGAGAAATCCTCTTGCGCTTAATGATACTATTGACTATGGAAAACTAACAGGGTGTCGCCATGCAAATGGAAGAGATTGGTGGATTGTTTTTTTTAATAGTGCCTTAACTAAATATAAAAGGCTTTTGCTAAGCCCATTCGGAGTTCAAGATTTAGGTTGGCATCAGTTCCCTAACCCAAGTTTGCCATATCTTGGCCTAGGTCAAGCTGTCTTTACCCCTGACGGAACTAAATATCTCAACTTTGGTGTTGTCGGAAATGTTTATGGTGAATTTTTAGAGATTTATGATTTTGATCGATGTAATGGTAAGCTGAGCACCCCAAATATTATAAACGTTTTCGATAGTTGTATAATGGGGGGAGTTGCGGTTTCACCAAATTCCCGTTTTGCATACACCAGTTGCGGCGATAGAGTCTATCAGTATGATTTGGAAGCCGCTGACGTAGAAGCCAGTAAGCAATTGGTTGCGCAATGGGATGGTTTTGTTGACCCAGAATTTCCAGTAGGAACTTTTTTTTACTTGATGGGAGGTACACCGGATGATAAAATAATAATAAACTCATCAAATACAGTTCGTTTTATTCATACGATTGATCAACCGGACAGTCCTGGATTAGCCTGTAACGTATTGCAGCACAATATCGCACTACCAACCTTTAACGGCGCATCCATGCCCAACTACCCCAACTTTCGCCTAGGCCCGGTTGATGGCAGTGCCTGCGATACTTTAGGCATAGATGTAGGATTAGCTGAGCCACCTAAACAGGCTACCAACGTGCAACCCGCTTTAGAAGTTTACCCAAACCCTGCCGGCAATTATTGCAACATTGGCTTTGGCAGCACGCTAAAGCAGGATGGCATCCTAATAGTGCACGATCTTAACGGTCGCACAATGTTTGAAACACCTTTGCAAAAAGCTACTATAGGTTACACTCTAAAAACGGAAGGCTGGCCAGCCACCATGTATCTCTGCACCGTATATGAGGGCAGCAAAGCAAAAGGCAGCATAAGGTTTGTAAAGGAGTAAGCCCCTCCCAACCCTCCCCTAAAGGGAGGGCTATAAAATTGTCCCCCTGGCAGGGGGACGAGGGCGAGCTTGCCTCGCCCGGAGGGGGTAAATATTCAACCACCTCTACTTTGAAAATGGCTACGCATTTTCAAATTCTTCTCCTCCTCAAACAAGGAGGAGAGTTTTAATACAAAGCCCCTCCCAACCCTCCCCTTAAGGGGAGGAGTACCGGTTTCGTCATGCTGAACTTGATTCAGCATCTGGTTCAGATTCCGGGTAATCCCGATAGCTATCGGGACGGAATGACGAGCAAATATTCAACCACCTCTACTTTGAAAATGGCTACGCATTTTCAAATTCTTCTCCTCCTTAAGCAAGGAGGAGAGTAAAATACAATTCCTCATACCAACTGACAGGATGGGCTTATATTCGCCAAAGTGAAACACCAAGAGATATCCATAGTAAGCATTAACGAATTGCCTGCTTTGGCAAAAAGCATATTGCAGTTTGCCGGGGGCAGAAAGGTTTTTGCTTTTGAAGCGGATATGGGGGCCGGCAAAACCACGCTTATTAAGGAAATTTGTCGTCAGTTGGGTTCGCAGGATAGTTTTAGCAGCCCCACTTTCAGTATAGTTAATGAGTATGCAATACCCGGCACTGTGGAGCGCATTTATCATATTGACCTATACCGGGTAAAGGACCTTAACGAGGCCCAGGCGCTGGGAATGGAGGAATACCTGAACGGCGGCGATTATTGCTTTATTGAATGGCCCGGTTTAATTGAGCCTCTGTTGCCGACAGAAACCGTTAATATCCACATTAAATCCGAAGGGAATATTAGGAATGTGTCTATCTTTATGAATTAATTTCCCGTAGAGATGGCCGAGAAGAAAAAATCAGAATTTGAGGGTATAGTAACCAAGCTGGGCCTGCAACCGATGGAAAGCCCTACTATGGTGGCTGCCAGAAGGGCCAAACTGTTTATTGGCATACCCAAGGAAAGGAGTTTTCAAGAACACCGCATAGGGTTAACCCCCGAAAACGTGCGCACTTTAATGGCCAACGGCCACCGCATTTTGATTGAGCGTGGTGCGGGTAATGATTCTCACTTCTCGGATAACGATTTTTCGGAAGCCGGCGCTGAAATTACCGAAAGCGCCGAGGAGGTTTTTAAGGCTGATGTAATAATTAAGATTGCTCCTCCATCGCTTGATGAGATTGAGCTGATGCAGAATAACCAAACCCTTATTTCGCCACTGCACCTGCCTACCCTTAAAAAGGAGTATATGCAGAAGCTGATGAAGAAGAAGGTTACAGCCCTCGCTTTTGAATACACCAACGATGATGCAGGCCGCTTTCCTTTTGTTAGGGCCATGAGCGAGATTGCCGGTAACAGCGTAATACTTTTAGCTGCGGAATACCTGAGCAATGCCAACCAGGGTAAGGGGATATTGTTAGGCGGTATTAGTGGTGTGCCACCTGCCAAGGTGGTAATTTTAGGAGCGGGTGTAGTGGGCACATTTGCTGCGCGCGCAGCAATGGGCTTAGGTGCTATAGTTTCGGTGTTCGATAACAATGTATTTAAGCTGCAGCGCTTGCAGGAGAAAATAAGCGCCCGCATTTTTACTTCTACTATTTCGCCCGCCATCCTTGAACAGGAGTTGCAAACAGCCGATGTTGCCATAGGCGCTATACACTCTAAAAAGGGCCGTACCCCTGTACTGGTAACCGAGGATATGGTAAGCAAAATGAAACCCGGCAGCGTGCTTATTGATGTAAGTGTTGACCAGGGCGGTTGTTTTGAAACCTCCGAGATTACCTCGCATGCGGAGCCTACCTTTACCAAATACGATGTAATACATTACTGCGTGCCTAACATCCCATCGCGTGTATCGCGCACCGCATCTTATGCTTTCTCTAATATTCTTACCCCTATTTTAATACGCTGTGGCGATTTAGGAGGCATGAAGGGGTTATTGTATGACGATGCCGGCATACGCAATGGTATTTATCTTTACAAAGGCAACCTGACCAACGAAAACCTGGCTGCCATGTTTAGTTTAAAGCACAGTAACCTGGAGTTACTGTTTGCCACTAACCTTTAGACCCCTCCCAACTTCTCTTATTATATCTTATTTTGCACCAGCTATATAGGGCTTTTTGTTTTTACAGGTTTTTCATCTTTAAGTTACTTTTAAAGAATTGTTAGCGAATTATGAATACATCCCGTTTGTCTCTGCTAAATGTGGTTTTATTGCTTGCCATTGGTGGTATGTTGGGCGTGGCTTCCTGTGCTAAGGACCCCGGCACGGGTGGTTTGGCCACCATTTCCGGTAGAGTATATGCATATGATTATAACACCTATAATGAGTTAGTAGATTCGGGCTACCTGGCAGATGAGAACGTCTACATCTCTTACGGCAACCATACTACAGTTGATGACAATGTTAAAACTAACTATAACGGTGAGTTTAAGTTTGAATGGTTGCAAAAGGGCGATTACAGCCTTTGGGTTTACAGCAAATGCGATAGCTGTACACTAGGCCAGGACTATGTAATGCAAAAGGTAACTATTACCAAGCGGAAAGAGAATGCTACGCTTCCTGATTTTGTAATTAAAAAGTAAAAGCGTGGATCTGCATTATCAGCATTACAAACAAAAAGTTGAGGAAACGTTAAACACTTTTCAGCCATTAACGCTGAAGGAGCTGGATAACGTACAGATGCTGAATCGCGTGGATACCAAGTTTGTGTTTCACATCAACCAGTTTTGCGAAATACTGGAAGAGATAAAGGAAAACTACCTGGTGCTTGAAATTGACGGTAAAAGGATGTTTGACTACGAGAGCATTTATTTTGATACCGATAATTACGACCTCTATAAATTTCACCATAACGGTAAACTTAACCGC
The DNA here is from genome assembly GCA_039811145.1 of Chitinophagales bacterium. Classification (GTDB taxonomy): domain Bacteria; phylum Bacteroidota; class Bacteroidia; order Chitinophagales; family LD1; genus Bog-950. The sequence continues at coordinate 25,415 of JBDHYB010000008.1, forward strand.
CTTAAGGTGCGCTACCGTAAATACCTGGATAGTGGCCTCTGTTTCTTTGAAGTAAAGTATAAAATAAAGGGCAACCGTACTGATAAGAAGAGATTAAAGCAGGAAGACTACAAACACGAGTTAACCGAACAGGAATTTGCCATTATACAGCATAACTACCTGGATATACAGGCCCTTAAAGAAAAGATGGTGATTTGCTTTACACGCATTACCCTGGCTAACAAAAACTTTAAGGAGCGCCTTACGCTGGACATCAATATACTGTTCGATAATTTTAAGGATAAGAAAGTTTACCCGGAATTGGTAGTGGCTGAGATTAAAACAGATAAAACTGCTATAGGTAGCCCAATCGTAAACTCCTTTAAAAAGCGCCACTTTGAAGAGATTGGCTTTAGCAAATACGCTACCGGCGTAGCCATGCTTGAGGATATTAAGAGCAATAATTTTAAACCAAACTTTATTAGAATAAACCGAATTATAGCGAATGGAAACAGAAGTACTTGAGATTGGTAAGGGGTCGAAAGACATATTTACAGCCCTTGCCGCACATTGGGGGCTTGCAGCAAACTGGGCTGCCTACCTGGAATTTTTTGTGCGTTACGGCCTTAACCTGTTGGTGATAGTTTTAATTGTTAGGGTTATTTATTACCCGCGCCACAAAAACCGTGAATTTCTTTTTACGTTTTTCCTGTTTAACACCGTTAACTTTTTGATATGCTTGTTGCTTAGCAGCGCTAAACTGAAAATGGGGTTTGCCTTCGGCTTGTTTGCCATCTTCTCCATTTTGCGCTATCGTACGGTAACGGTGCCTATCCGCGAGATGGGTTACTTTTTTATAAGTGTTACCATAGGGCTAATTAACGCACTTGCCGTACTGGACGATACTGTTGCGCTAACTATTTTATTGGTAGCTAATGCCGTTATCGTAGGGCTTGTGTTATTGCTGGATAGCAGTTCGGGCCTGCAGCACGAAAACTACAAAACAATCAACTACGAGCGTATTGATTTGATTAAGCCGGAGTTGCGGGAACAAATGATTGCAGACCTGAAAAACCGCACTGGCTTACCAATTCATAAGGTAGAGATTGTAAAGATTGATTTCCTGCGCGATGTGGCAAGAATTAACGCATTCTATCTTTCTACCCAAAACGAGTCCACCACTATGGGTATGGACGACGATGACTAGTTTTTAAAAATTACCGAAACATATTAAGCATGAAACGTTTTTTTCTACCTGCTTTTGCCTTACTGGCTATTACAGCAGGTGCGCAGCAGTTAAACCAGGTGTGGGTTAATAACTATAATGGCGCAGGCGACTACTCCGACAAAGCGCAGGATATGGTTATTGATGGTAGCGGTAATATTTATTACGGCGGCTATAGCACCTCCAATGGCAATCACGATTACCTGACGGTGAAGTTGAATTCATCAGGCGATACCCTTTGGGCGCGCACTTACAATGGCAGTGATAATACCGAGGATGAGGTAAATGCTATTGCAGTGGATGCTTCAGGCAACGTTTATGTAACGGGCTATGCAGCGGGTGCCAATGGCGATGATTATGTTACCATTAAATATAACGCATCAGGAATGCAACAATGGCTGGCAGTTTATAACAGCGCTTTTAATCAAGATGATATTGCCAATGATATTGTGGTAGATGGAAACGGCAATGTTTACGTAACAGGCGCCAGTGCACAGGATGCTGACGGACTTAACTTTGATTATGCCACGGTTAAGTATAATTCAGCAGGCGCTCAACAATGGGCAGTGCGTTACGATGGTTTTGGTAATGGCATTGATGAAGCCAAGAGAATTGTATTGGATGGTAGCGGCAACCCTATTATTACCGGCCAATCCGATAATGGTAGTGATGATGATTGGGTCACCCAGAAATTGAACCCCGCTAATGGCGGAGTTACCTGGACCAATACGGTTGATTACACTAAGAACGACCGCCCATCTGACATGACCATTGATGCCAATAACGTGGTGTACGTTGCGGGCAGAACCAAAGCAACCAACTACGATTTAGCTGTGCGCAAGATTGATGCCGCCGGGGCAACAGTGTGGACCAAGTTTTTTCAAGGCACGGATGATGACCGTGCTACTTCAGTAGCTGTAGATGCGGCAGGTAACGTTTATGTTACAGGCTTAACGGATATTAATGCCAACCCTCTTATTGAGGATTACAACTTTATTACGCTTAAGTATAACAGCGGTGGCACACAACAATGGCTTAAAACCTTTAACGGTTCGGCAAACGGCACCGACATAGTGGCTAAAGTTTTGGTAAGCAGTAATGGCTATGTATTTGTGGCCGGCCAAACTTTGTCAACCACCACTAATAATGATTATGCGGTGCTTAAGTATGATTCGGCCGGTACACTGGTTTATTCTAAAACCTTTGATGGTGGTGTAAACGGCGATGATGATGGGCAATGTATGGCTCTTGCCGGTGGTGAGGCTGTTGTTTCAGGCCTTGCTTTTGTAAGCGCTAATAATGCCAATGCAGTTACAGTTAAATATGATGCTACCGGTAATGTAGTTTGGAGCAAAAGCTACGACGGAGCAGGGGATAACAATGACGAAGCTGCTAAACTTGTAGTTGATGCAGTTGGTAATTCAGTAGTTGCGGGCTTTACCGTTAATTACAAGCAGGACAAGAACTTTTTAGTCAACAAAATTGATGGAGCAGGGAATGTTTCCTGGACCAAAACAATTACCGGCACTTCAGGGTTAAGTCCTGATGAAGCTGTAGATGTTAAACTGGATGCTTCTGCCAATGTTTATGCAACCGGTTTTGTAAAAGACAGTGCACAGAGTTATAACTTCTGCACGGTAAAGTATGATGCTGCCGGTAACCAGCAATGGTTATCTAAGTACAATAACGTTAACGAAAGTGATAAGGCTGTTGCCCTAGGCTTAGATGGTACCGGTAACGTATATGTGGCGGGCCGCTCGGATGTTGATTCTACAACCGTAACAGATTATGATATTGTTGTAGTTAAATACGGAACCAATGGCGCTCAAAGCTGGGCAAAAGCTGCAAACGCAGGCAACCCCGATGAAGAGCCTGTAGCTATGGTAGTTAGCAGTGGTGGTAATGTTTATGTGGCAGGAAGAACCACCACCGGTACAAACGATGACTTTTTTACTGTAAAATATAATAATAGTGGCACTGTTGTTTGGCAAAAGCAGCTAGGTTTTGCTCACGACGACAGGAATGAAGCAGTATTGCTTGATGCTTCAGAAAACCTTTATATCTGTGGCCGTAGCGAAGATGCGGGTAACATCTTCAACGGAGTTTTGGTTAAGTACAACTCTAATGGCGATACGCTTTGGACGCGCTGGTACCCCGGCCAAAACAATGGCACAGCCCGTTTTGATGCGATGGCTTTTGATTCATTAGGCAATGTTATAGTGGTTGGTAATACCGACCCCGATGGCGATACGGCTACCCAAAATTTCGATTACCTGATTGCTTCTTATGATGTGAACGGTAACTTATTGTGGGATACTACCTGGAATTATAATGGCACATCTGATGATGAGGCGAAGAGTGTAAGCTGCAACGGTAGCAATATTTATGTTACCGGCGAGAGTAACTACGGTAGTGCTTCAAGTCCTAACTATAATTATGTTACGTTACAGTATTCACTTAGCGGTCAGCAGTTAGCCATGGCTATGTATGACCAGGCCGGCAAAAATGATAAGGCACGCTCAATAGCTACCTTAGGGTCCTCAGTATATGTGGCAGGGGCCAGCACGGGCAATAACAGTCAATACGATGCTGTTGTAGTGCGTTACGATATACTTTCGGGCTTAAAGGACATTGCACAGGATGCTATGCTTGTTTATCCGAACCCGTTTGCCAATGAGTTTAACGTTACGCTAACCGCTGCTCATGCTGATGCCGTATTGCAATTGATGGATGTATCAGGCCGCGTGATACGGACCTACCATACTAATGGCGAAGGTAAATTAACTATCAACCGAAATGGTTTAAGCGCCGGTGTTTACCTTTTGCGTTTAACTACCGAGGAAGGTGTTCAGCTTGGAATAACCCGCATTATTGCCGAATAATTGAAGGGCCGCTACTACATATTAATTGTTTTAAGTGCGCTGCTTTTTGTGGGGCCCAAAACCTTTGCACAGGATGCAGGCCCTAAAAAGAACAGACAATTGTGGTTGTGGTTTCAATTTACCAAACAGTTGCCCAAGAAGTTTTCTATTGGCTTTCAATACCAGGTGCGTTTCGATCATAACATGCGCAGGTTTAGCGGCGAGAACTTCTATGCCGTGTTGGGTTACCGCATCAATAAGTATCTCTCCACGCAGTTTACCTACCAGTTTTTTACTTCACCTAAGGTAGATAACCACACTTTCTTTATCAGTTTAACCGGTAAGTACAGGGTGGGGCCTGTGTCGTTTGGCTTACGCACGGCGTACCAACATGTTAACGAGTATTTTGCGAGAAGATACGAACCCGGCCACGAGCCTGTTGATGAGTGGCGTAACCGTGTAACCATTAAATATGACTTTGCACGCAACTGGGATATATATGCCTACTGCGAACCTTACCTGCTTTTTAGCGCCAAGCCTAATGCACAAGGTATTTACCTTGAAAAAATGCGGAACCTGATTGGCGTGGATTGGAGTTTTTATAAGTATAACACTATTGCCCTTTTCTACTTTTTTCAGCCGGAGTTTACGGGTAAGCGTCCCGAGTACCAGCACGTAATTGGCTTAGTTTACGACTTTAACCTGCCTAAAAAAGTTAACTGGAAAAAATTCTTCCATCCTAAGAAGAAGAGTAAAAAAGCCCCCGGCGAAAATCTGGATAATGACGAAAAAGATCGCCTTTACGATTGATTTCTTGCTTTCCCCTCGAAATAGGAGTGCAGCACAACGCTAAGCATAATTATTGCGGTGCCTACAAAGAACCAAACGTTCAGATGCTCGTTCTCTTTAAATATCAAAAAAGCAAGTGCAATGCCGTAGATGGGTTCAAGGTTAATGGCCAGGTTTAAGGTAAATGCGCTAAGGTGGCGCAATGCATTAAGTGAGAGTATAAGGGTTACATGCGTGCATAATATGGCCAGCACAAACAACAACAACCAATCAGTGGTAGCGGGCAGAATACTGCTTTGTGTTTCCGGCCCCATAAAGTGGATATGAAAGGGCACTACCACAGTTAGCGCTAAAAGTCCCATTAAAATCTCGTAGAAAGAAACTACACTGCTTTCCAGTTCATTTACAATGCCCTTGTTCAAAATATTAAAGAATGCGCCGATAAATGCTGCCAATAGTGCAAGTATTATTCCCTTGGTGTAAAAGTTCTCATCGCTGTAAAATATAAGCCCTATTCCGGCCATTGCCATAAAACTATATAGCAATTCCATTTTGTTGAAGCGTTTGCGCGTTATTAATGGCTCAATAAGGGCCGTAAAAAGGGTGGTAGATGAAAACACACTTAGCGTAATGCTGACGTTACTGCTTTTAACTGCACCGTAAAAGCAAAGCCAATGCACCATCAATAAAACACCTACAAAAGTTAACCGCTTAAAGTTTTGGCGGGTAACTTTAAAACTGCGCCCGGTAAGTTGTATGTAAAGGAAAAGAGAAACCGAAACAATAATCATGCGGTACCATACCAGCATTATTCCATCAAGGTGTATGGCTTTGCCCAATACAGCAGTAAGCCCCCACAACAATATGGAGATGTGCATCTGAATCTGCGCCTTGGTTACATCAGATTTTGAATGGTAGGTTTTTAGCACTTAAGTCCTTTATCAGGGCGAAAAAACTATTTTTAACCGGATTTTGAATTATGGCAGTTGTTGAGTTATACACGGATGGAGCAGCAAGAGGTAACCCCGGCCCGGGAGGTTACGGCGCCATCCTTAAATACGGCAAGGTTGAAAAAGAACTTTCGCAGGGGTATAGAAAAACAACCAATAACCGTATGGAGCTTTTGGCCGTAATTGTAGGCCTGGAAACACTTACGCGCGATGGTGTGGATGTAGAAGTTTATTCTGACTCAAAATATGTGGTGGAGGCTGTTGCCCAGCGTTGGGTATTCGGCTGGGAAAAAATAGGTTTTAAAAAGAAGAAGAACCCTGACCTGTGGATGCGGTTTCTTAAGATTTATCGCAAACATAATGTGCGCATGCACTGGATACGCGGCCATAACGACCATCCTTATAATGAACGTTGCGACCGCCTGGCTACAGCAGCAGCTGATGGTTATGATCTGCTGGTGGATGAGGGCTACGAAAACGGCCTTGCCGGTTAAGATTTAGTCTTTTTACACTTCCTGTACGTGGGGTAAAATCAGCAAAACGCTTTGTGCGCAATGTCTTTTATTTGCAGGGTATTTATGCTTCGTTCAGGCTTCACCTTACTTCTGCTTTACTTGTTTTCTTTTGGTAACTCACAATGTGTAACTACCTATCCTTACGGGCAGGATTTTGAGTTGAGTAACGGCAACTGGACTCCCGGAGGTAGCGTAAGCGATTGGGCCTGGGGCACGCCAACCAAAGCGGTAATTACCGGCGCAGCGGGCGGTACGAAGTGCTGGATAGTAGGCGGCCTTTCTTCTACTTCCTATAATTTAGGGGAAAGCTCGTTTGTTCAAAGCCCCTGTTTTGATTTTACCAGCCTGCAACACCCGTATATTTCTTTTAATATCTTTTGGGAGTGCGAGCGAACCTATGATGGTAGCAACCTGCAGTATTCAACCAACGGAGGTACTGCCTGGCAAAATGTTGGCAGCAGCAGCGACCCTGCCGATTGCATGACACAAAACTGGTTTAATTCTTCCGGTATAAATTACCTGTCAGGGCTTGCTACGCCTAAAGATGGTTGGAGTGGTAACTCGCAGTCTACCAGCGGAAGTTGCCAGGGTGGTGGTGGTAGTGGTGGATGGGTGCTTGCTAAACACTGTCTTAATGGTTTGGCGGGTAACCCCAGTGTTATATTCCGCTTTACGTTTGGCGCAGGCACATCCTGTAACGATTATGATGGAGTTGCATTTGATGATGTTTTTATCGGCGAGGCTCCGGCGCCTGTTGTAGATTATAGTTTTAGTTGCCAGGGTGGCAACACCGTAAACTTTACAGCCACATCAGACCTGTGCCCTGATTTGTTGCAATGGAATTTTGACGACCCTGCAAGTGGGGCAGCTAACACAGCAACAGGCCTTACCGCTTCGCATACCTTTTCTGCGGGTGGTAGCTATAATGTTTCATTTACGGCGGGCGGACCCTGTAATCCATCCGCTTCTATAACCAAAACGGTTGAAGTGGTTTCAATAATAGCAGACGTTAAAGATGTAAGTTGCAGCGGTGCCACCGATGGACTTGCTTATATAGTATCGCAAACAAGCTCCAATCCTTTAGCTATAAGCTGGAGTACAACACCCGCACAGTTTACTGATACGGCATTTAACCTGGCAGCAGGCAATTATACGGTTACAGTTACGCCGCTTGCAGGCTGCCCCGGCACGGCAGATGTAATAGTGGGTGAGGCGCCCCCGGCAGTTATTAATTTTACTATTACTGCTGATACCTGTTTTAAAAGCACAGGCTCAGTGTTTGCAACAACCGCGGCGCAGGCGCCTTCCTATGCATGGTCAAACTCAGCCACGTCATCATCCATTACAGGGCTTAGCGCCGGTTCCTATTCGGTTACAGTAACTGATGTGAACGGTTGCACTTCATCTGATGTAGCCCAGGTGCCTTACACCTCAGGCATTGCTATTGTGTTTACGCTGGCCTCAGATGTTAGCTGTTTTGAAAGCGCTGATGGGCAAATAGCCCTTGATATAAACGGCGGAAGGGCTCCGTTTAATTTTAGTTGGTCTAATCAGCAGGCAAGTGCTTCCATCGGAGGCTTGGCGCCGGGTAAGTATGTAGTTACCGTTACTGATGCTGACGGCTGCATCAATTCGGACTCTACCATAATCGGTAAAGAGGAGTGCCCTTCCTATATCTATTTCCCTACTGGGTTTTCGCCTAACAATGATGGTGCAAACGAAAGGTTTCGACCGAAATATTCCATTGACTTAAAATCGTATAACATACGTGTGTATAACCGTTGGGGTGAGCTAGTCTATACTTCGCAGGACGTAAACGAGGGATGGGATGGTTATTTTAAAGGGGTTCTGCAACCACTGGGCGTTTATGTTTGGGTAAGTGAATATTCCTTTGCAGATAACATAAGGCATACCATGGCCGGCAACTTAACTTTGATTAAGTAGCTTAAACCGTATAGGTTAATTACTTTTACATAGTATTTATACAAACTGATTTAATGAAAAGAATTTTCACCCTCGCTTTATTGATGAGCACCGCGCTGGTGTCATTAGCGCAATATGTACCTAATGAAGAAGCCCGCAAAAAGTTTGATCAGGGCATGGCAACAGGCGATATTAATCAACAGATAGCATTTTTCGGAGAGGCTATAAAACTGGATAATAAGTATGCTGAGGCCTACTATGCACGCGGATATGCTTATTACGATAAAAGCTTTTTTAACCTGGCATTGGAGGATTATAACAAAGCCATTAGCCTTAATGCAGGCGATGCCAAGTACTATTTTGAAAGAGCGCTTACTAAGGTTAAGCTTGATCAGGTTGCCGAGAGTATAAAAGATTTTAGCAAAGCAATTGAGCTAAACCCGCGTAAGGCAGGCTACTATTACGAAAGGGCCTATAACTACTATGAACTGGAAAAGTTTGAAGAAGCAGTTAAGGACCTTAACCATGCTATTGAGTTAGCACCTACTGAGGCTAAGTACTACGTGGAGCGCGGTATGGCCAAACGGAAATTGGAGCAATACACCGCTGCAAAGGAGGATTTTGATAAGGGGATACAGTACAATCCCAATAAGGCCAGCTACTACTACCAGCGCGGCTTTAGCAACTACGATTTGGGTAATTACGAAGATGCAATTGCCGATTATGACAAAGCTATTGCTAAAGATACCCCTGTGGCTAAATACTTTTATGAACGCGGCCTTGCGAAAGCAGCTTTAGACCGTTTGGAAGATGCCGTTTCTGACTTTACACGCGCAATAAAATTAAGCCCTGCAAAAGCCACTTATTATTACGAAAGAGGCTATACCTACTACGACCTTAAAGAATACGATAAGGCATTAGGCGATTATACGAAAGCCATTGACCTTAGCCCTGAGGATGCGCTAACCTATTACGAACGTGCAATAACTTATGTAAAACTGGATAAATACAATGAAGCCATTAAGGACATGGATAAAGCCATAAGCATAAGCCCTAACTCAGGCAAATTTTACAATGAAAGGGGCATTGAAAAGTTCTACTTATCTGATTTTAAGGGAGCTAAAGAGGACTTTGAGAAAGCGTATAAGCTAATACCGGGCGATAAGGATATTAAAGACAACCTTGATGCCGTTAAAAAGAAGTTAGGCCAATAACGCTAATCTGTTTTCTTTCTCTTTGGAAAGTTGAATAAGGCTGAACTGATAATGGGAAGAACAAATATGGTAACGGTGAAAATGGAGAAGTAAAAGTTGGAGTGCTTATCCTCCAGCATTTGGCAAATAGCATTGGCTTCAAAATGTGCGCAAAAGAAATCGAGGCACAGGCGGATACCCAAAATACCAATTACCACAAAGGCTACCGTATCTAAAAACGGGAAACGCTCCATAAGCTTTACAAAGTAACCTGCCACAATACGCATGGTAATAATGCCGATAAACACACCGGTGCATACCAGGTAAATGTTATCGGTAAAAGCTACAGCGGCAAAAACGTTATCCAGCGAGAAGGTCATATCCATCAGTTCTACCATCAAAACCGTACTCCAAAACAAGCTAAGGAAGGGAAGCTTTTTAGGGTGCTTGGTGGTTTCACTCAGCTCCTCATTTTCAATCTCGAGGATGTCCTCCTTCTTGAAAATCTTTTTAACGAAGAAATGGATACACAGATACAACAGGTAACCACCGCCTATTAACTTCAGCCAGCTTATTTTTATAAGAAAGCTGGCGAAAATTAAGGCAGTGCCACGGAAAATATAAGCCAGTATTAAACCGATACGCAGCGCCCTTTTACGTTGGTTAGAGGGTAGGTCCATAACCATGGTAGCCAAAACTGCGGCATTATCAATAGATAGAAGGCTCTCAATTATTACGAGATTAAAAACTACTAAAAGCGCTGTTTTTGGATCAGGCTGTATGAAGTGCGAAAAGAATTCGGTGATACCCTCCAATTACTGTTTATTTGGCGGTAAATATAGATGGAAAAAATGCTAAACCAATTTGAGCTGGTTATTTACGATATGGATGGGTTGATTATTGATAGCGAACCATTTTGGCGTAAAGCAGAGATTAAGGTATTTGAAACGGTGGGAGTGAAGCTGACGGATGATGACTGCAAGGCTACAACCGGGTTTAGGTTTGATGAGGTGGTTAATTACTGGTATTACCGGCAGCCCTGGCAGGGTAAAACGTTACAGCAGGTGCATGATGAAGTTATTGATGAAATGGAGAACGCTATTATGCACCATGCATTGCCTATGGAAGGGGTTGTTGAATCGCTGCAGTATTTTAAAAGTAAAGGCATGCGCATGGCCCTGGCTTCCTCATCGGCTATGCGGCTGATAAAAGCTACTGTTAAGAAACTAAACATTGAGTCGTATTTTGAATTGCTGGTAAGCGCCGAACACGAAACTTATGGCAAACCGCACCCGGCCGTTTTTATCCGCACTGCTGAAACGCTTGGAGTGCATATTGAAAAGTGTTTGGTGCTTGAGGATTCCTTTAATGGCGTATTAGCGGCTAAGGCTGCCCGAATGAAATGCATTGCGGTGCCGGATAAGGAACACTTTGATGAACCGCGCTTTGTGATTGCTGATTGGAAATTGAACACTTTAAAAGAGATATCCATATTAAATGGTATTTAAACAAAAAGGCACCCTAACCATGGGCGCCTTTTTGTTTTTTAGTTACAACCTATTAGTATCCTATCTTTCTGAAGGTGCATTTTCTTTTGAAGGAGAGGCAATGCCTAAGTTTTTAGCCGGACCGTTTTCCGGTACTGGTGTATAGTTCTTTTTATCTTCTTCAGCCTTACGACGTTTTTCCTCAGCATCTTTTTTTACATCAAATGTTGGTTTTGCAGGGTCTTCAACTTGCATTCCTGAACCATAGATTTCGTCGTGGCGCTGTTTTTGTATTGCAGGAGCTTCTTTTTGCGCCTTTTCCTTTATGCTTTCAATTGAGTTCTCCGGTTTATGGGTGCCTTCATATGCCTTCTTTTTTTGTTCGGCAGTAACGTACATTTTGCTAAGCGTTTCAGCAGGAACCTCACTTGCCTTGGCCGATGCATGTTTTACCTTTGCCATGGCTATATAATCTAACTGAAGGCCGTTGTAATCGCCGGCTATTTTTACACGGAATCCTTTATCGGTTTTTTCGGTAACATACACATTGCCTGATTGCTTATTACCGGTTATTGTAATTACGGGTAAAGCTCCATTCAGTTTGGCCGAAAAAGCCTTATCAAAATCTATCCACATACTTTCGCCGGTTACATTTACTGAACCAAAGTCCTGAACATTCATCGTTTCATCAGACCATCCCATAGCACCTTTAATGTCCTTAATGTCTTCGCGGTTTACTTTGGCCGCACTAACACCCAGCGTCGCTACGGCATAGATATCCACTCCGTCATAGGATTGTGATTGCACGTAATCCGGGCTTTCGTCAACCAATAAGCCCATGTGCAATCCGGGGCGGTATTTGGCTTCTTGTCCTTCAACCATTTCATCGCTTTCTACATTGTAGCGGTATAGGTAAGGGTGCATTTTGTCAAGGTCCTCCATTACTTTGGCTGCTATGGCGCCGCTTACTTCGGTAATATCTTTTTTCGATTCGCGGGTTGAAGCGTTATTGAAGGAATAACCCCAAAACTGCCAGAACGCATTACCGCTGGCTCCAACAAGACCCCAGGCGTTGTTATCAGTTATTATCCTACGGTCTGATAAGCCGCCGCCTCCGGTGTTGGTCATGCGCATTAATATGCCACCTGCGCCATTATCAACTCTAACCGCTAAACCTGTGCTGCCGCGGTATTCAATGTAGCCATCATTATAGTCAAAAAAGCCACCGTCATCGGCTACCATTATACCACCCGCCCCTACGTTATCGTAGTTAGCATAAATACGCGGGTTTGCACCATAAGCACCACCAAAAACGCTGTTACCATAACCGGCAACGCCACCGCTTGCTAAAATGGCTTTGTTGCCATAGGTGCGCAGCCATGTTCCATCCTGCATGTTCCATCCACCGCCATAAGCCTGCCAGTAAATACCACCGCTGCTATTTACGCGGAACCAGTTATTGGTATAAACCTCGTTACCGGTAGTTACATTAAAATACGAACTGTTGTTCATGTCCATGTAATAACCGGTGTTATCGCGGTCATAAGTAAACTGGTTGTAAGCGGTATAGTTATAAAAGCCGCCGTAAGCCTCCGTATTGCTATTATCAACACGGTAGCGCCAGTTGCCACTGGGTGATAGCAAACCGTAGTTGTTACTACCGGCTGTTCCATCCCAGTAGGTATAGCCCACAATGGTGCCTCCTAATCCATTACGGAAAATCATACCGTTGGCACTTGCTGTGGTCCAGTAGCTACTGCTTTCGCTATAAAAATGACGGCCAGTAGCTTCGTTGTACAAGCCCTGACCTGCATTAGAGTTACGCAACCATGCGCCAACCCTTCCTTCACCGCTTACCCAAAAGTTAGCGCCTTGGGCACCGCCATATTGGTTTTGTATGTAGTTGCCACTACCTGCAGGTATATCAGCAGCCCCGGCTACTTGCAAAGTGCCACCAACCGATTTAACAAGGCCACCGGCACTTAAAGATGGAAATGTTGCAGCACCGGCAGCGGAAAGTGACATAGCCTGGGTGCTGGTATTGGTGTAAACATCAAAGCCGCTGCCCGCGCTAACCAGGCGAGCGTTGGCTCCGCTGGCATTGTCAAGTGGCGAAAGCCATACAAAACGGTTAGTAGTGTTGTCCTGAATTTGAAGTGCGCTGGTCCACTGACCGGGGTAAGCGCCGAAGTTAGTTTGAGCATCGCCATCTTCAAGTATGGTAAGTGTGCGGGTATTTGAAGTAACTCCATTAGTTCCCAATATCATACCACCGCCGCTAACATGTAAACGGGCTGAACCTGTAGTGCCTATACCAATGCCGCTTCCGTTATCGTATACTAAACTGTTGCCAATTGTGTTGGCGCTCGTAAACTTAGGAACGTAATTGGTGGTGCCGTTAATATTACTTGAAATATTACCTGAAGTAAGTAACTGGCTCCAACCGTTCCAACTGGTGTTATCAGGCTGGCCAGTGCGGTAGAAGATGCCGCCATTATTAAAAAACAGCTGGTGGTGTAAATCGCCGCTGTTATCTCCCCAAGGGGCCAGTGTCATAAGGCCGCCATAAGTGCCTGAACCCGGTGTGCCTGCTATGGAGCCACGGGCTTTAAATTCAAAAGCTACTTCATTGTCAAAAGTGTTTGGGGCAAAGTCGCTTGCGCGGGTGTCAATAACATTTATTCTGCCGAAGATGTCGTTTGGCGCAGTAACGCTGTTAAAGGTAACATTGGCACCGGTGTGTATATTTTGCGGCGTAGATACGGTAACCGCACCTGTTGCCTGGTTTACAATAACCTGGTTAGGGGTGCCGGCTATAGATGTAACACCGGTATTGTTTATGGTAATGTCTGCTGAACCGGGTAGTTTATCGGTTCCGCCTATTACGCTTATCCCCGTGCTTCCTAAAACGTCACCAAGTTGGGTTAAGCTTATGGTGCCTGTGGTGGTTATAGGCCCGCCGGTTATTGGGGCGGTGGTGATAATATTGGTAACCGTACCGCCGCTGTTAGAAGAAGCAATGGTAATGGTATTGCCCGTTTCGCTTAGTGTAACATTTGACCCGGCCTGTAGGGTTACAGGTGTACTGCCCGTTGTGTTGCTTGAAATTAAAGAGGTGGTGGCTGTGCCTGCTCCTACCGTTAACGAACCTTCGTTACTTGTGCTTAAATCGCCGGTATTGGTTATGGTAAAGTTAGGGTAAGTGCCTGTTGCTGAAATGCCTGAACCACTGGTTAGTGTTACAGTTTGATCGGGCGCTGTATTGGTTAGGTTAAGAGTACCGCCTAAAGCAACGCTGCCCCCGCCACTTAAGCCCGTGCCGGTGTTTACGGTAACTGAGGAATTCTGCATCTGGGCATTCTGTACTTTAGCCCATGCAGGGTTGCCACCACCGTCAGTACCCCAAACCTGGCTACTGTTTAGCCCTGTTGGGCCCGGCACAATACCTTTTTGCCCCAAACTGTTTGTTTGTACGTCTACTACTACGTTACCGCCGCCAACAACCTGGTTGGCACCGTTTACCACCGTAATAGCTGAACCGGTTCCAGGCACAATATCTTTTGTAGGCAGGCTTGTGGAAGATACCGTAAAGTTTTCGCTACCGATTACATACCAGCGGGCATCTGTCTTATTGTATTGCAACGTAATGCTGCTCATACCGGCTACTGTAACCATGTCGATACCGCTAAGGGTTTTGATGGAGTTAGCTGCTATGGAAGAAGCGTTGTTCTTTACCGTCATAACATTGGTGGTGGTATTCATTAAAGTTACCAATTGTCCATCCGCACCGCTGTTTGGCACTACCCCGTAAATGGAGAAGGCCGCAGTAGGCCCGGTAATGCGGTAGAAGCTTGCTTTTACACCTGTTAAACCGGTAATATCCGGCAGAACAATGTTATCATTAACACCTCCGGATGCCCCGCCATTGGAAAGCACCAGAGATGGGCCCTCGCGCAGAGCAAGGTTACCATTAACATCAAAGGTTGATTTAGGGTCGTTGGTGTTTATACCAACATTTTTTTGGGCTATTGCAGTTCCAAACAATGCGATAGCCGATAGAAGCAGGTAGACTTTCTTCATTTACCAATATTTGCTGTGAGTAATCCGTTAAATCCGCGCTTAATGTAGCAAATTATTTGCCAAGCGGCTTAAAAACGGGGTAAAAAATATTGGTTCCTACTGCGTTGAACGGTGGTTTTCAGAGGGAGAATGGCCAAACTAATACATTATCAATTGGTGTTGCAACAAATAAAATTTCATTAATATGAAATGGGGTAGACCCCGTAGGTGACCTATCCGGAGAACAGGATTGTAAGCAACAATCTACACAGTTGCGCCGGCCTCAGCATATGCTTCTATCGGCGGACAAGTGCATATAAGGTTTCTATCGCCCTGGCTGTTGTTTACCCGGCCTACGCTTGGCCAAAACTTATTGGCGCGCACATAAGGCAGCGGGAAGGCAGCTTCCTCGCGGCTGTAAGGGTGCTTCCAATCGTTACCGATAACCATACCTACTGTATGTGGTGCATTTTTTAAAGGATTATCGTTGGCGTCAATCTGTTTTTGCTCGATCATCTCTATCTCCTTACGGATAGCAATCATAGCATCGCAGAAACGGTCCAGTTCTGCTTTGTCTTCACTTTCAGTTGGCTCAATCATTAAGGTGCCTGCAACCGGGAACGAAACCGTAGGGGCGTGGAAACCATAATCCATTAAGCGTTTGGCTACGTCCTCTACTTCAATATGCACGGTATGTTTAAACGCGCGGAAGTCCAGAATAAGCTCATGCGCCACCCGACCATGTTCCTTACCTACATACAATACATCGTAGTAAGGCTCTAAGCGTGCCTTTAAGTAGTTGGCGTTAAGTATGGCATACTTGGTAGCATCAACCACCCCATTGCAACCCAACATGCGGATGTAGCCATAGGAGATAAGCAGTATTGATGCACTGCCGAATGGCGCTGACGAAACGCCGTAAATGGCCTTATCGCCACCTGTTTTTACAACAGGGTTACCCGGCAGGTAAGGGGCAAGGTGCTTGGCTACGCAAATAGGACCCATGCCGGGGCCGCCGCCGCCGTGTGGTATAGCAAATGTTTTGTGCAGGTTAATGTGGTTAACATCGGCACCTATTAATGCCGGTGATGTTAGGCCCACCTGTGCATTGAGGTTGGCACCATCCATATAAACCTGGCCGCCATTGGCATGTATTAAATCGCACACGTCTTTAATGCGGCTTTCAAACACGCCGTGGGTTGAAGGGTAGGTAGCCATAAGGCAGCAAAGCTTATCCTTATGCTCTTCTACTTTTTTCAAAAGGTCGTCAAAATCAATATTGCCGTGGCTATCCGTAGCTACCACCACCACGCGAAGGCCAACCATTACTGCGCTTGCAGGGTTGGTTCCGTGCGCTGAGGCAGGTATAAGGGCTACATCGCGGTGCCCTTGTCCAATATCGCGCTGGTAGGCGCGTATAACCAGCAGGCCGGCATATTCGCCTTGGGCGCCACTGTTTGGCTGTAGTGATGTGGCGGCAAAGCCTGTTACTTCGCTAAGGTAGTTTTCAAGCGCCGTAATAATTTCAAGGTAGCCGGTAACCTGTTCGCGCGGTGCAAACGGATGTATATTGGCAAACTCGTTCCAGCTAACAGGTTCAAGTTCAGCCGCAGCGTTTAGTTTCATAGTACAACTGCCAAGTGCAATCATTGAAGTGGTTAGCGAAAGGTCTTTATTTTCCAGGCTCTTGATATAACGCATCAATTGGCTCTCGCTGCGGTGGGTGTTAAACACCGGGTGTGTCATATAAGCAGAGCTGCGCTTAAGGTTAGCAGGTATCTGTAAATCCTGTTCGCCATAGCGGTTAATATCAAAAGTGTAGTCGTCCTTACCAACTGCGCAGGCAAAAACTTTAACTATGTCCAGCACATCTTCGGGCCCGGTACTTTCATCCAACGAAATGCTGATGCTGTTCTCGGTATAATGGAAATTCATTTCGTGGTTAAGCGCTAACTGATTAATGAAATCGCTCAACTGCTGCTTGCCTGTAGTATCAATAGTAAGTGTATCGAAGTGGTGGGCATTAGTAACCTTAAAACCTAAGTGGGCTATTTCCTTGCGAAGGATAGAGGTTAATTGATGAACACGCAATGCAATATTCTTAACTCCATCAGGGCCGTGGTAAACGCCATACATACCGGCCATAATAGCCAGCAGTGCCTGGGCAGTACAAATGTTAGAGGTCGCTTTTTCGCGGCGTATGTGCTGTTCGCGGGTTTGCAGCGCCATGCGTAGTGCCGGTTTACCCTGAGAGTCTATTGAAACCCCGATAATTCTGCCGGGGATAATACGCTTGTAATCATCTTTAGTGGCAAAAAATGCAGCATGAGGGCCGCCAAAACCCATAGGCACGCCAAAGCGTTGGGAGTTGCCCACAACGCAATCAGCACCCCACTCACCGGGAGGGGTTAATAAGGTAAGGGCCAGCAAATCTGCAGCTACGCATACATAACACTCTACTTCTTTTGCTTTAGTAATAAAGCTGCTGTAATCGGGCACTGAGCCATCCACGGCAGGGTATTGCAGCAGGGCTCCAAAAAAGTCTTTGTCTAATGCTACGGTATTGTGGTCGCCCACTACTACTTCAATGCCCAGGTATTCGGCCCGCGTGCGTATTACCTCCAACGATTGCGGAAATACCAGGGATGAAACAAAAAACTTGTTGTGCAGCGCATCCTTCTTGTTCTTTAAGCCCCAAAACATATGCATGGCTTCGGCAGCAGCAGTGCCTTCATCCAGCAAACTGGCGTTGGCAATAGGCAGGCCGGTAAGGTCGCTAACCATGGTTTGGTAGTTTAATAAGGCTTCCAGGCGGCCCTGGGCAATTTCGGCCTGGTAAGGCGTGTATTGGGTATACCAACCCGGGTTTTCAAATATGTTTCGGCGTATGGCAGCCGGGGTAATGTTGTTGTAATAGCCCATGCCTATATAACTGCGGAACACTTTGTTTTTAGCTGCCTTTTTGCGCAGTTCTTTTAAGTAGTTGTATTCACTTTGCGCCTCAGGCAGGTTTAGCTTTTCGCGGCGGCGGATGTTTGCCGGTACGGTTTGGTCAACCAATTCATCAACACTGCTTACGCCAATGGCAGCAAGCATTTCCTGTAAAGATTTTTCATCAATGCCTATGTGGCGGTTTACAAAGTGGTCAGTACTACGCAGATTCAACATGTATTTGGTTTTGCACCCTAAGGATGAGAGTTTGTAAAATGAGGCCGCAAATATAATTAAGGGTAGGGGTAATTTGAACCGAAAGCTGCCTGCCACAGCACCCTTTTTAGGGTTTTAAACACTTAATAAACATACGGCGCTGTTATAACATTTTAGTAAGGACTAAGGTTCTACCTGCGTAACTGCCATTGTTAAAGAATTCCTAAAAATAGACCGGCCTTAAACAAGTGATTAAACTCATGCAGATTGCGCCTGTCATAGCTACATAACACCCAATGCTATGAACAAAATACTTTCAATCGCCGCCTTAGTGCTGATTAATCTGAGCGCTGTTTATGCGCAGGAGAAAAATGAATTGGCCGAATCAAGCTCAAAAAGCCAGTTACAGAAGATTGAGGAGTTTAACCGCCGCAGTAATGTGAGCATAAAGATGTTCCCTAACCCGGCAACGGATATACTATACATTGAGCCGGAGTTGAATGCGGACCATAGCCTTATCAAGATTTTAGATATTACAGGCCGCGTAATGACTGAGTTGCATACCGAGTGCGGTTGTAACCAATTAGCGGTTAATCTTGAAAACTACATGGATGGTTTATATGTGCTAACCATGTATGACGAAAGCGGGCACCTGGTGCACATAAAACGTTTCTATAAAGAATAAAGCAGAGGGGATGGCCGTAATCAGGCCATCCCATTTCATTTTAGCCGGTTCTTAATTTTCTGTTAATTCCCGTAGCCGTTTTCAATCAGGCACAATATTTTAGGGTTAATGAGTTCAGGATTTATAAATTCGCTCGCGTGTCAATTGCTATTAAAAGATATACATTACTGCTTCTCAGCCTTTTTGCTTTAAGCACGGTTCTTTGGGCGCAGCAGCAGGAGAGACGTATCATTCAGTTTTCGGGCTATGCTTTAACGGCCGATAGTTTAATGGGGGTGCCTTTTGCGCACGTTACCGTTCTTAACCAGGGCCGTATTACACAGGCCGGCCCCGACGGTTTCTTTTCGTTTGCCGCCCGTGTTGGCGATACACTTTTCTTTACTTCCATAGGTTATAAACCTGCTTATTACATTATTCCGCTTGATTTAACCGGCGATAAGTTTTCCGTGATTCAGCTAATGACCAAAACGGAGTACTACATGAACCCCATTATTATTTACCCCTGGGGCGACCGTGAAGGCTTTAAACAGGCGTTTAAGGACTTGCGCCTGCCTGATGATGATATTGAAAGGGCCAAGAAGAACCTGGAGCGTGAACGCCTTGCTGAGTTGGGCGAGAAACTGGAAATGGATGGGGGGGAAGCTACCTCCATAGCACTTCGCAACAACTCTGCAAAAACGTATTTCTATAAACAGGGGCCTGCCCAAAACATCTTTAACCCGCTTGCCTGGGCCGAGTTTATACGCGCCTGGAAAAACGGCGACTTCAAAAAGAAATAAGCCTTCATTCACAAGCCGGCTGTGTATATCCGCCTTAGTGCAGTTTGCGGTTTCACTAAGGGGGCATGGTATATTCGCAAGTACGCAATGCGTTTAACCCGGCGTTATGAAGAATATACTGTATACAGCCCTGCTGCTTTCCTTACTTGTTTTTTCGTCCTGCAATAGTTGCAATAAGGGGCATGATAAAAACGGCAAGTTCTTTCGCTATAACCAGGCCTCGGGTATTACTTCTTTAGACCCGGCTTTTGCTTCCGATCAATCCAATATATGGGCGGTTAATCACCTCTTCAATTCGTTAGTGCAGTTAGATGATTCGTTGACTATACAGCCTGCAATTGCTAAAAGCTGGGAGATAAGCCCGGATGGTTTAGTATATACCTTCCATTTACGCAAGGATGTTTTCTTTCATGACGATGCCTGTTTTGCGCAAAGTAAAGGGCGCGCTGTAAATGCCAATGACGTGGTGTTTAGTTTTCAACGCCTTATAAATCCTGCTACGGCGGCTAAAGGCTCGTGGGTATTTAACGGTAAGGTAGATACAGTAGAGCCTTTTGTTGCTGTGGATGATTCTACATTCCGGCTAAAGTTGCTGGTCCCCTTTCGGCCTATGCTGGGTATTTTAAGTATGCAGTATTGCTCAATAATACCTAAGGAGGCTTTTGATAGATACGGAAAAGATTTTCGTTCACACCCTGTGGGCACCGGCCCTTTCGTGTTCACGAGCTGGAAGGAGGGCGTGGCCCTGGTGTTGCTGAAAAACAAAAACTACTTTGAGAAAGAAGGAGAAAATCAGTTGCCGTATCTGGATGGTATAAAGGTGAGTTTTATTGAGAATACAAAAACAGAGTTCCTTTCCTTTAAACAAGGAGAACTGGACTTTGTAAGCGGTATTGACGGCGCTTATATAGATGAAATGCTGGATGATAACGGAGAGCCTAAAACCGAGTGGAAAGAGAAATTCAGTTTCTATAAATCATCATACCTTAATACAGAGTACCTGTGTTTTTTGATGAAGGAGGATAAAGCCGATCCTTTGCTGAATAAAAAGATAAGACAGGCTATCAATTACGGGTTTAATCGCGAGGAACTCGTAAAATATCTGCGCAATGGCATTGGTACTGCTGCCAGCCGCGGGTTTGTTCCACCCGGATTTGGCGATTACGATAACAGTTCCTTGAAGGGTTATACTTACAATCCTGAGTTGGCCGCGAAGCTGCTAACGGAAGCAGGCTACCCCAATGGCAAAGGCCTGCCGGAAATTAAGCTGTATACCAGCGATTTTTACAAGGAGTATGCCCTTAACATCAGCAAGCAGTTACAACAAATTGGTATAGTAGTTAAGGTAGAACTTACACAGTCATCTTTACTAAAAGAGATGAAGGCCAGCGGTAAAGCACCGTTTTTCCGCGCATCGCTAATAGCGGATTACAGCGACCCGGAAACCTACCTGGCGGCCTTTTACAGTAAGAACATTGCACCTCCCAACTATTCGCGCTTCAACAATCCTAAGTTTGATGAGTTGTACGAAAAAGCAGTTGCTGAGCAGGATTTAGAAAAACGCAACGCCATGTATTTGCAAATGGAGCAGATAATAATTGAGGAGGCGCCCGTTGTGCCTTTATACTACGATGAAGTATTGCGGCTTACGCAAAGGAACATTACCGGCTTAACGCCTAACGCCCTTAATATCCTCAACCTTAAAAGGGTGCAGGTAAAGCAATAAGATGAAAATTTTCCTTAGGCTTTCATTTGGCTTTATTACGCTGCTTTTTGTCTTCTTCTCTTTTGTGTTAGTATCCGTGTTGTTTGAGTGGGCAGGAGCTAATGAAGTGTTTGCCATTGTACTTTTACCAATTATGGGCGGTGCTTTTTATACGGCCTTAGGTATGTTTTGCAATATCTATCTGTTGCGGAACATTGAAAGATGGGAAGCGGGAAAGGCCCTTGTGTTCTCTGTGATATTCGCCCTGTTGTTTCTACTTCCTCCGCTATACCTGCTTTGGCGCATGTTTCTGTTTGAATCGTAAAACGCGGCTAAAGGCTGAAATTTTATATTTGCCCGCTGAAACAAAAGAGAGATGAAGAAAGGAACGAAGTTGCAGGATTTTTTAACGGCCAATGCCGAATTTGAACTAACCAAATTGCTGTTAAGCCTGGCAGAGGGCTGTAAAGTTATTGGCCGCCTGGTAAACAATGCGGGCTTAAGCGATATAAGCGGCGGCACCGGCACTACAAATGTGCAGGGGGAGAGCGTTCAAAAACTGGATGACCTTTCTAATAAAATCTTGATGGATTACCTGAAGGTAAGCGGAAGCTGCGCCGGCTATCTTTCGGAAGAGAATGAAGGCGTAGCTACTTTAAATCAGGCAGGTAAATATACTATTGCGGTTGACCCTTTAGATGGCTCATCTAATATTGATGTGCTGGCACCAATAGGCACCATATTTTCAGTAAACGAGCGCTTAAGCATTGCAGGCGATGTAAACAATGCCGACTTTCTGCAGGTAGGTTCCCAAACCAAAGCAGCGGGCTTTGTGGTTTATGGCAGCTCAATTGTGTTGGTTATTTCGGTTGGCAATGGTGTTTACGGTTTTACCCTGGCCACCGGCGATAATGAGTTCTATCTTTCGCATGCCGATATTAAGATGCCTGAAAGCGGTAAGATATACAGCGTTAACCAGGGTAATTTTGAAAAGCTGGGTGATGAGGTGAAGTCGTTTATTAGCTGGTGCACTGCAATAGATAAAGAAAGCTCGCGCCCTTATTCACTGCGTTATATCGGTTCCATGGTGGGCGATCTGTTCCGCAACCTTATAAAGGGCGGTATATTTCTTTACCCTGCCAATAAGGGCGAAACCAAAGGCAAACTCCGCCTGCTTTACGAATGTATACCTATGAGCTTTATAGTAGAACAGGCCGGTGGGCTTGCAAGCGATGGTTATCAACGCATTCTTGATATTCAGCCTACGGAACTTCACGAACGCACTGCTATATTTATAGGGTCTAAAAACCTGGTGGAAAAGGCGCTGGGATTTTTAAAGGCTCAAAACGGTTGATGAAGAAACTGCTACTTACTATTTCTTCGCTTTTCTGCCTGCAAATACTTTTTGCACAAACGGCGCCCGTTGCGCTTAACGATACGTTTGCAATACCTGAAAATCAGTTAAGTGTTTTACCCGTTTACGCCAACGATGCCGACGCCGATGGCGACCCATTAACGTTTACCATAATTACAACAGCGTTACATGGTTCGGCAGTAGTATCAGGCCTGTTTGTTAATTATACCCCTGCTGCAAATTTTGTAGGAGGAGATTCCTTGCAATACTCGGCTTGTGATACAACCGGCTTATGCGATACTGCCGTTGTGGTGGTAAATGTGTTTGGCGCTAATAGTTACCCGGTTGCGGTAAACGATACCTTTAGCGTTAATAAAAACCAATCGGTAAACCTGCCCGTACTTTCTAACGATTACGACATTGATGGCGACCCCCTAACGATAAGCGTGGTAGGAGGGCCTTTTAACGGAACCGCAAGTGTAGCAGGCAATGCTGTTAACTATGTGCCTGATAACAACTTTGTAGGGGCCGATTCATTGATATATGTTATATGCGATAATGGCGGCCTGTGTGATACGGCTGTTGTTTACATTACGGTAGTTAACTTTAACAGCGTGCCGGTAGCGCAAAACGATACGTTTACCGTTAATGTAAATGCACTTGCTGTGCTGCCCGTGCTTAGTAATGATGCCGATCCCGAGGGAGATGCTTTAACTGTTACCATAAATAACGGCCCGCAACATGGCAGCGTAAATGTAAACAGCAATAACCAGGTGGAATACACGCCTGACAACAACTACCTGGGTAGCGATACTTTTAGCTACATTATTTGCGATGTTTTTAACCAGTGCGATACTGCTGTAGTGTATGTTACGGTTATAGGCAATTTAGTGGCCCCGGTTGCCATAAACGATGCCTTTACAATGCAATATGACGGCAACAATAACGGGCTTGTGCTGGGTGTAACCGGCAACGATTATGCTCCTGATTCATCTGCTTTTCACATTACTGCGGTTTGGGATGCAGATAGCAGTCAGTTAAACTATAGCCTGAACTTTGATTCTATTACACAGGAAATTCGGCTGTCGCTTTCCTTTCTTAATGCCTGTGGTTTAGATTCTTTCTATTATTCTATATGTAACGCTGCCAACCTTTGCGATACTGCGGTTATAACTATTGATATTACATGCCCTGAAGGGTTACCGGAAATAGGAGGAATTTCCCCTAATGGAGATGGAAAAAATGACGCTCTGGTTTTTGAGGGCATTGAGAATTTTGCACCGGTAGCTATCAAGATATTCAACCGCTATGGCCGTATTGTTTACCAGGCGGATGACTACCAAAACGATTGGAAGGGCACTTATAAGGAAGAGAATGTACCGGATGGCACTTATTTCTACACCCTGGAGTATGGGGGTAAAAAACAAAGCCATTACGTTGTTATTCAGCGATAAATGCGGTTAGTAAATGCCCCTTGCGTATTCCCGCGTTCCGCTTATTTTCGTCCCGTTTAAATTAAGAGCATGAATTTACATGAATACCAGGCTAAAGAGCTATTGAAGAAGAACGGCGCCTCTATACAGGAGGGCTTTGTTGCGGAAACCCCTGAGCAGGCAATTGACGCCGCTAAAAAGCTGAAGGAGCTTTATAACAGCGATTGGGTGGTGGTAAAAAGCCAGATACATGCCGGTGGCCGTGGTAAGGGTGTAATACAAGGCACCGAGCAGCGTGGTGTTGCCCTGGCAAAAAATATTGATGCCGTTAAAACTATTTCAACCAATATATTGGGCAATGTGCTGGTAACTAAGCAAACCGGTGCAGCGGGCCGCAAGGTTAACAAGATACTTGTTGCACAGGATGTTTACTACCCCGGCGAAAGCGAGCCGAAAGAGTTTTATTTTTCTGTACTACTTGACCGTGGCACGGGTAAAAATGTTATTATCTATTCTACCGAAGGCGGTATGGATATTGAAGAGGTGGCAGAAAAAACACCTGATAAAGTGCAGAAAGAATGGGTTGACCCAAAGGTGGGCCTGCAGGATTTCCAGTGCCGTAAAATAGCTTTTAACCTTGGCCTTAGCGGCAATGCCTTTAAGGACATGACCAAATTTGTAAAGGCGGTTTACAACACCTATATGTCTACCGACGCCAGCATGGTTGAAATTAACCCATGCTTAAAAACATCAGACAACCGCATTATTGCCGTAGATGGTAAAATATCTTTAGACGATAACGCACTTTACCGTCACCCGGATTTGGCGCCTTTAAAGGATAAAAACGAACAGGACCCTATTGAAATAGAAGCTGAAGAAGCAGACCTTAACTACGTTAAACTGGATGGCAACGTTGGTTGTATGGTTAATGGCGCCGGCCTTGCAATGGCTACTATGGATATCATCAAACTATCCGGTGGCGAGCCTGCTAACTTCCTTGACGTAGGTGGCACTGCCAATGCTGAGCGTGTAGAAAAGGCTTTCCGTATCATTCTGGAAGACCCTAACGTTAAGGCTATCCTTGTAAACATCTTCGGTGGTATCGTACGTTGCGACCGTGTGGCCCAGGGCATTGTAGATGCCTATAAGTCTATCGGTAATATTCCTGTGCCTATCATTGTTCGCCTGCAAGGCACCAATGCTGAGGAAGGCAAGCGTATTATTGACGAAAGCGGACTGAAAGTGCGCGGAGCTATACAACTTAGCGAAGCTGCTGCTGAGGTAGCCAACGCACTGAAATAGTTACTTTTTAGTTCCCTTACCGGCCCTAACTTCCAGTGATGGAACTATCTACTACATCTTACCGTTTAGCTTTTAAATACCCCTTCCGTATTGCGCACGGCATGCGCACGCATACCGATGTTGTTTATGTAAAACTTACAAGCCGCGGCTGCACTGCCTGGGGCGAAGCCACATTACCGCCCTATTTACCTGAAACGCAGCAAAGCGTTTCAGACTTCATAAAAATTTTTGCGGCACAAAACGGTAACTTAACTACCTGCGTGGATTGGCGCAATGCGCTCTTGCATGATACGAGCCATAACATGGCCGCAAGGGCTGCGCTTGATATGGCCTTGTGGCAATTACAGGCACAACTGGAAAACAAAACCGTAAGCGAATTGCTGGGCATTGAAAGCGCTAAATTTCCATATGGAACCTATACCATAGGAGTATGCCCTATTGAAGAAATGCGGCAGAAGATTGCGGAGGCCAATGCTAAGGGGTTTGCCATTTTTAAAATAAAGCTGGATGGCAGGCAGGATGAAGCTATGATAGCTAACTACAAGCAGCTTTGTAGTAAGCCCTTTGCTGTTGATGTGAACCAGGGTTGGAAAAGTATAGAAGAAGCCCGAGAGAAGATTAACTGGCTAAAAGAAGAAGGCTGCCTGCTGGTGGAACAGCCGCTGGATAAAGATGCGTGGAACGACATGCAGCAGTTGAATCAGCATTCAGTTCTACCCTTGTATGCGGACGAGGCCTGCCAAAGGCTGGCAGACCTGGATAAGGTAGCGCAGTGCTTTGATGGGGTTAATATTAAACTGATGAAGTGCGGTGGCATTACCGAAGCTTACCAGATGATTTTAAAAGCGCGGCAGTTGGGCTTAAAAGTGCTTATAGGTTGCATGAGCGAATCCTCAGTGGGTTGCACCGCTGCAGCTGCACTTACCCCATTGGCGGATTATGCTGACTTAGACGGGCCGTATTTAATAGCAAATGACCCATTTGAAGGAATGAAGATTGAGGAAGGACGAATAGCGCTTCATCCGCTTCAGCAGGTTAAGGCGTTGTCATCCTGAATAATTAATAACTACATTATCTTTTTAGTTACTTAGTGCTGAACTGCACTTTCCAGCTAACAACCGGCACTATACCCAGGTTGCGCTTAATCTCAATTTGCTGCGTTTCGGGGTTATAGATTTTACGTGCAACGTTTTGGCGGTTGATAACGTTTTGCGCATCAAATGACAATACCCACGAGTATTTTTTCTTGTTACGGCGGAAGCTGGCCCCGAAATCAATACGGAAGTAATCAGGAACCTTTTCGCTAAAGGCGGCACTGTTGTTATACACGGTTTGGCCCTGCAGTTGCGATTCTGCCAGGTTAATAGGAGTAGTGCGCTGGCCACCCCGCCAGATAATTTTAGCATTAAGGGCTATAATGTTGTTCTTCTTTTTGCCTACAACAAATTCCTTACCGCCAAGGGCATTCATAACGTAGTTTACATTGTAGGCTGTATTTCGCCATTGGTTATCCAGGGCCTTGTAGCGCGAATCGAACAAGGAAGTAGTGAACATGAAGTAATAGCCGTGAGAGAAAAACTTTTCCAAGGTTATCTCTAAGCCATAGTTTATTCCTGTTCCCTTGCTACTTAAAGGCATGTTTACAAAGCCATCATCGTAATTCAGGATGCTGTAGGTATTATGGGCTGAATCAATGCCCGTTGGTATGCTAAACAGGTACTGCACATAGGCTTCCGCCTTAAAGCGGAAGTCGCGCAAAAAGTTGAGATTGTAACCCACCACCCCGTGCAACCCTCTTGAAAAATCGAGCGATTTGTTGGGGAATTGTTTTTCGCTATTGGCGCTAACGTAGGAGATGTAGGTACTCATAGCGTCCATTTTGCTATGTATGCCTGTTCCAAAGCTTAGCGTTTGGGTTGGATTAATCTTCCATTCTCCGCTAAGGCGTGGTTCAATATAAAACTTGCCGTTTATGCCTGCATAAGTTAAATGCGCCCCTGCATTAAGTTGTATGCGTTCGCTAAAGCGGTGCTTCCACTGCACATACGCTTGATACAGGGAGGTATTGCCATTGTTGTTTACATTGGTAAGCGTCTGGTGCTGGTAAAAGGAATATTGTTCGCTGAACAGTTTGTAATTGATGTTGCTGTAGATAATTCCTGCACGAACGGTATTTTTTACGTCCAGTTTGCTATTAACCATCATGGTTGCCCGGGCAGTACCGTAAATAAACTGCTCGTTACTGATGTTGAATTTATTGAAGTCGTAATCCAGGGTGTCCTCCAGGTAATCGTTATTGGTATAGCTGTAACTTAAAACGGTTTTTAAATAGGTACGGTTATCCTTAAACAGATACAGATGGGTAAGCCCTAAAACACCTACGCGCTGGTTTTGGTTGTACTCACTTTTATCGCTAAAGTTTTCCCAATTAGCGGTATCGCGCTTTGCTTTTTCGCCAAGGCTGCTTAGGCCACCGATACCAAACATGGTAAAGTTGCCAGCCTTTTTAGTTGGGAAGTAGAAGTTGAAGGAGAGGTCCTGGTATTTGGGTAATACATTACCGCCGATTTTCAACCCCAGTAAAGAGAGGATATCCAAGGTTGAGTAGCGGTAGTTAATGAGATAGGAGCCCCGGTATTTATAACTGAAAGGGCCTTCAAGCGCAGCTTCAAGGCCCAGCACGCCAGCCTGGAAAGTAAACTCGCGCTTATCGGCATTGCCTTTGCGCAGGTTTAAATCAAATACACCGCTTAATGCATTTCCAAATTCAGCAGGAAAGGCACCCGAATAGAAATCAGTATTCGTTAGCATGTTTGAGCTTAGTATGCTAACGCCGCCCCCGGTGCTGCCTTCGTTGCCTGCAAAGTGATTGGGGTTGGGTATTTCTATGCCTTCCATACGCCATAATAAGCCGCGTGGCGAGTTACCCCTAACCACTATCTGGTTGTTTTCATCATTGGCGGTAACTACCCCTGCAAAGCTTTGGGCCATGCGGGCGGGGTCGTTTAAAGTGCCGGCATAACGGTTCATTTCTTCTGCCGAAAAGGAGCGGGCGCTTACATTGGCAAAGTCGTTGTTTGCTTTTGATTTATCCTGTTTTGCTTCCACAACCACCTCGGCCATGGCAGTAACCTTCTCCGTCATTTCAATATTGAGTTCGGTTTGTTTGCCGGAACTGACCAAGACCTCAGCTACACTGGCATCCTCGTAGCCCACGTAGCTAAACTTAATGGTGTGTCTGCCAACCCCCACATTTTCAATTTTGTAGGAGCCATCTTCGGAAGTAGTTGCACCAAGCGGCGGATTAGTGTTAAGAAGTATAATGTTTACGCCCCACAATGGCTGTTTGCTGTCCTTATCCGTAACTTTGCCTTTAATGGTGGCGGTAGATTGTTGAGCAGCAGCCGGTTGAAAAAGCACTAAAACGATAAACAGAAAGGCGAAGCTGCGCATTAGGAGTTGTAGTGAATGCTGAACGCCGAAAGTAGATTTTTGCCGCCATAATTTTAGATTTGTGCACTATGAAAATTCAGTGGATTGCCTTTTTGTGCTTGATCGTTTTTTCATGTTGGGTTGTGGGCTGCCAAAGAGCCTGTAAGGATGTTAACTGCTTAAACGGCGGGGAGTGTAGCAACGGGCAATGCCGTTGCACAGGCCGCTGGAGCGGCTCTAACTGCGATACGCTTTGCCCTATAGGTTTAGAGGGCCGTTATTGCGCCACGCCTTCTTCGGTAAAGTTTATCCGCACCTGGCAGGCTACCACTTCTTCCACTGTTACAGGCACCGTAAATCATACCCTTACTATTACCCAGGGTTCCTTTTTGCAGGATTTGGTGATATCTAATTTTAACGGTGAGGGCTTTACCGTACACGCCAGCATATTGGATTATAATTCCTTTGAGATTTTACCGCAGAACGCCACCGGCAGCTATACAGGGTATGTGGAAGGCTCGGGTTATTTAAATGGCGATAACCTTGCCGTTAACCTTACCAAAGAAGGCGTAGATTACTTCGCCAATTGCAATAAATGAGAAATGTTCCCATAGAGGTGCTGTATGTGGATGAGGATATGTTGGTGGTTAATAAACCATCGGGCATAGCGGTTATACCTGAGCGCTTTAATACCGAAAAAAACAGCTTACAAAACCTGCTTGAGGAAGAATACGGCCGCCTGTTTATTGTGCACCGTATAGACCGCGGTACCAGCGGCGCGTTATGCTTTGCCCGTAACGAGGCGGCCCATAAAAACATCTCGCTGCAGTTTCAGGAGCATAGGGTTAAGAAGTATTACCTGGCTATTGTAACCGGCAGGCTAAAGGAGAGGAGCGGAACCGTTGATGCACCTATTGGCGAAAGTAATTCGCGTAAAGGGAGCATGGTTATAAGCAAGCATGGCAAAGATGCTATAAGCCATTACGAGTTGGTGGAGGAGTTTAAGCATGCTTCAGTAGTAAAGGTTGAAATTGAAACCGGGCGCACGCACCAGGTTCGTGTACACCTGGCTTACATCGGTAACCCGCTTTTGGTGGATGAGCTATACGGACCAGCCCCTGCCTTTTATTTTTCAAGTATAAAACGCGGGTATAAGCATACTGATGAAGAGGAGCGCCCCACTATTGCACGTCTTACCCTTCACGCCTCCGAACTAAGCATAAAACACCCTGTAAGTGGTGAAGTAAAGACTTTTACTGCCCCATTACCTAAAGACCTGGAAACAGTGCTTAAGCTACTGAGGAAATACGATAAATAAATCAGGAGCGTTTTTTAGAACCGTATTTGTATTGCCAAACTTTAAGAATAAATGGCAGGCCTAAAAAGGTTATAACAATCAATTTCCACCAGGGCAGGTAGTTGCTTTCTTTCAGTGTAGCTGAAGCAAGCCAGAGAGATGAAAGGCATATTGCCAATGCAACTGCTGCTATCCTTGCCAGGGTAGTTTCAAACATGGTTACGGAGGCGATAGGATGTGCGTTGCTTTGGGCATTGTACTCCTTAACGCGTTCCTCAATTATGCCGTTAAAACGGCTAAATAATGCCTGCTCTCCGGCATCAGTAGGTTTAAGGGGTGAAAGGTTGAATTGCCTGGGAGATACCTTTAGCCTGAAGCTGCAAAAAGGGCGGCCCTGATATTCTTCTTTCCAAAAGTTCAGGATGTCGCCGGTTTGTATGCTGAAGTTAGCCGGCGTTAAAAAGTTTGGGTTTATAAAGCTGAATCGGATTTCATTTTCATCAATGCTTACATCTACCTGGCGGCTTGCTTTAAGAACTAAGAAAAGGGGCGCAATTACACCAAATAATATTGCTGCGATAACAAGCCCAATAAGCCCGAAGTCGCCTAAATCTTTACTGTATAAGGCTATGGTAACAACGGCAGGTACTACTACCATTAATGGTAACAAAGCACCGAAAATGGTTTTACGGTTTTCGGCGTATTTAAGCCGAAATGTTTGCATTTAGTTAAGTTGTGATTTGTGTTCAGCCATGCGTTTCTGAATGTGCTCCAGTTCGCCTTTGGGTATTGCAGCAATCAGGTTTTTGGTGTACTCGCGTTGCGGATTATTGTAAATCTCGTCGCTTATACCCATCTCCTCAATTTTGCCTTTGTTCATCACCACCATGCGGTCGCTCATGAATTTTACAACCGAAAGATCGTGCGATATAAAGATGTAGGTGAACTTAAACTCTTCGCGTAGCTGAATCAACAGGTTTAATACCTGCGCCTGCACCGAAACGTCAAGCGCCGATACCGATTCATCGCATATAATAAACTTAGGGTTGAGCGCTAATGCGCGTGCTATACAAATACGTTGGCGCTGGCCACCGCTAAACTCGTGCGGGTAGCGGTTAAAGTGTTCGGGGCGCATGTTAACCTTGCGCAGCAGTTCAAGCACTTTTTCCTTGCGTTCTTTTTCGTTGGCATAAATGCCGTGCACGGTCATAGGCTCCATAATGGCGCTGCCAATGGTTATGCGCGGGTTTAAAGAAGAGTAGGGATCCTGGAAAATAATCTGCATGTGCTCGCGCATTTCTTTCATGCTGTGGTTGTCCAGGTTAAGGATGTTCTTGCCGTCAAAGATAATCTCGCCGCCATGCGCAGGCACCAGGCGAAGTATGGTTCTGCCGAGTGTTGTTTTGCCGCAGCCGGATTCACCCACCAGGCCAAGTGTTTCGCCCTCGTGCACATCAAAGCTTACATCATCTACCGCTTTTACGTAATCGGTGGTTTTGCCAAAGAAATTTTTTGCGGTGCTAAACCAGGTTTGTACGTTCTTTATCTGCAGTATAGGCTTACGGGCTAAAACCGTTTCGCGACGCTGCACTATTTCAGGCTCGCTGATTACAACGGCTTCAATAGCTTCTTTTACCGAGGTATGTTTTTCGATAACAGTTCCGTCTTCCTTTTCCTCCATAAAGTCTACCACAGTTGGTAGTTTACGCAAGCGCTTACCCAGCGGAGGGCGGCATGCAAGCAAACTCTTGGTGTAGGGGTGTTGCGGGTTACCGAAAATTTCCAATACATTACCCTGCTCCACAATTTTGCCTTTATACATAACCAGTACGCGGTCGGCAATCTCGGCAATAACGCCAAGGTCGTGGGTGATAAACATGATTGAGCTATCAATCTCTCCCTTTAACTGCGCCATAAGGTCAAGTATGGTCTTCTGAACGGTAACATCCAGCGCCGTAGTTGGCTCGTCGGCTATAAGTATGGAAGGATTGCAACTCATGGCCATTGCAATCATTACGCGCTGCTTTTGTCCGCCCGATAATTGGTGCGGATAAGCGCTGAGGATACGTGCCGGATTAGGCAGGCGCACCTTTTCAAACATCTTAAGGGTTATTTCCTGTGCCTTCTCCTTGCTTACCTTTTGGTGCAGCATAATGGCTTCGCTTACCTGGTCGCCACAGGTAAATACAGGGTTAAGGGAAGTCATCGGTTCCTGGAAAATCATAGCGATTTCGTTGCCGCGGTATTTGCGCATCTCATCCTCGCTTATTTTAGCCAGGTCTATAATTTTACCATCCTTACCGTGGTAAAGTATCTCACCGGAAGCTATGCGGCCCGGTGGGTCGGGTATAAGGCGCATAACCGAAAGGGAAGTAACAGACTTACCCGAGCCGGATTCGCCCACTATACCAATTGTTTCGCCACGGTTTAATGTAAAGCTTATATCGTTAACCGCACGCACTATTCCATCGTCGGTTTTAAATTCAGTTACCAGGTTCTTTACCTCTAACAGCAATTTTCCATTACTCATGTATTCTCTCTTTATGGAGCGGCTAAAAATATGGATTCAGGCGAAATTGAGGGAAGAAAAATATACCGCCCCGGTTTTACCATTTAACAAAGGCTTTTTGAAAGATGTCATCCACCAATTGGCGGTTAATCTCAGTAATAAGTCCGTTTTCGACAGAATTGATGTTTTCGCTGGATGAAAACTGGGCATAACGGGTAAAGGTTTGAACCCATTTGTCATTTTCATCTTTGGTGTTTTCGTATTCAACCTGAACGGTTATGGTAAGTTTATTAAGGCCGCTGGTAGCGCCCGCAACGGGGGCTTCATTAGTGTAAGTAAAGCCTACAATGGTACCGCTGAACTTAAGGTCGGCATCCTGGGTAACCTGCCTTAGGTTAGCCTCTGTTTGAAACTTCAGCTTCAAGGCATCAGTAAACGTTTGTGGCAGGCTTGGCGGGCCGTTGTTTGCCCTGTTCTGAAAAAGCTCAATACTGAAGTTTTTAATATCAGCCGGAATGCTGGCTCCGTTAAAGGAGTAAACTTTGCAGCCTGCTAAAAACAGCATAAAGCCTGCTGCTATGGCAACTACAGTAAGGGTATATAGCCGGTATAATCTCATTCGTTTACCCCGTTATGGTTTCCAGCAGAAACCGGTTCATTTTTAATGCTGCACGATAATAGGATAAAACCAGGTCATCCAGTTTATCGCCGGTAACATCCTTACGGGTAAGGTTGGCAAAATACCAAAACTGTTTATTGGCAATAAGGGGCTGTTCTTTCAAAAAATCCTTGTATTCAGGCGGCAATATTTTGCTTTTATCGCCTTGCAGTGTTTTCCATTTATCCTTAAAACCTTTATCATTTAACAGCTTGCTGAACTCTTTATTGTTGTAGTATATCTCCTGCCTAATCTTGGCTATGTCTTCTTTGGTGCAAAAATATTTACCGCCGCCAATCATAATTTCATCGGCGCCAAAGTGCATGTAAAAGCCGGGGTAATTTTCTTCCTTTTTACCACCCGGCGAAAGCACCGCCGCCACGTTTAACTTGTATGGCGATTTATCTTTAGAAAAGCGCACATCGCGGTTTATGCGGAATATAGCTTTAGAGGCATCGGTGTTGATGTTGGGTATGTCTTTCGCCAATTTGCGGCTAACATCTTCTACCAGTTTTTTAAAGGGCGCTTTTACGTCGTTTTCGTAACGGCTTTTGTTTTTATCAAACCACTCTTTGTTGTTGTTATTCTTTAACTCATCAAAGAATTTAAAGAAAGCAGGAGAGAAGTACTTCATGAAATTTTAATTAAAGAATAATTAAGCAAGCGCAGCGCCTTCCGTTGTGGCTTTATACTTTTCAATTTGGCGGTGCATTACTTTAAACCATAAAGGGGGAAAAAGTGAAAGCACCATCATACCGGGGTAGCCAGTAGGCATTTGCGGGCTGTGGTCAAAGTGCCTTAATACCTGGTATTTGCGCGACGCCATATAGTGGTGATCGGAATGGCGCGTTAACTCAAAAAGCATAATGCGGCCGATAGGGTGGTTGCTGTTCCACGAATGAACGGGTAACACCTTTTCGTAATAAGCGCCATCAATTTTTTTGCGGCGTAAGCCATAGTGCTCAATGTAGTTTACGGTTTCCAATAACAGGAAGCCGATAACCGCAGCCCCAATAAAGCAAAGCATTACCTTCCAGCCCCATACCACAGCGATTGCCGCAATAAATGCCAATTGAATTAGCTGGTAAATCAGCATTTCGTTACTAAAGCTCCAGAATGATTTGCCATCCTTACGCAACTGATCCTGCTGCAGGTGCCAAGCACTAAGCCAGCTATCCTTTACGGTGCGGAAGTAGAAAGCGTAGATCGTTTCGCCATAGCGCGAGGAAGCCGGATCGTCATCAGTTGATACATTTTTGTGGTGGCCTCGGTTATGCTCAATAAAAAAGTGCATATACAGCGAGGTAAGCAAAAGCATTTTGCTCATTAATTGCTCGTGCCAGGTAACGCGGTGCCCTAATTCGTGCGCCACATTTATGCCTAATACGCCGCAACTAACGCCCATGGCGCCAATCATGCCTAAACGTTCCCACCATAACAAACTACCATCGTCCATACGGTTTAAAAAGTAAAACAGTATGGCAAATTGCAGTGGAACGATGCTCCAAACTATTACATCATACTTCCAGTCTTTCTTAGCCAGTTCTTCCTCTGCTTTGCTCATGTTTTCCGTACTGCCTTTAAAAAACAGTTCTATCAACGGAATTAAACCGAATACATACAGAGGGGCAATAAATACTGCTTTACCTCCAACAATCAACGATAGCATGATGATGGCAATGCTGATGTAAACTGATGAATACTTGAAAATCCTTAAACTCATAGAGGGGCGGTTTTGTTCAAAGTTATAACTTTCAGTTTATAGTTTGAACTGCGAAAGTTTTACTTTTTGCTGCCACTTAATGGGCACATGATATTTGATGAAACAGAGGGTGCGCATCTTAATATCGCCAACTATGGAAAGTTCCGACTCTTTAC
Source organism: Chitinophagales bacterium (assembly GCA_039811145.1). Lineage (GTDB taxonomy): Bacteria > Bacteroidota > Bacteroidia > Chitinophagales > LD1 > Bog-950. Next base: position 60,575 of record JBDHYB010000008.1, read on the forward strand.
TGCTAAGCAACGCGCCAAAGATGGTCTTCAGGTCTTCAAACAATGTTCCGCTGGGTTGTATTTTAATCCCTAAAGGAATAGTAAAATCGCTTTTACGCTTAACTACAATATCATCCTTTTCGCCCAGGGTGCCGATGAGTTTTTTATCCATAACCACATCTACGGCAATATCACTTACCTTAACTTTAATAAAGTTAGGGTTATGAAATACGGCATCCACACCAAGTTTAATGCCATTGCCGTCTACCCGTTCAAATTTCAGGTTTTCCATACGCTGAAAGGTAGGCACGCCTATTCTACAGGAAGATAGCGCCAGGGCTAAAAAAGCGACACACCAAACTTGTTTCATGTTTTAAATCTGTAATTTAATTGAATCGTTTAAGTCCACTTTTATTGTACCGCCGCCTGTAAAATTTTTATAAATAATCTCACCGGTAATGTGCAGTGGCGCTGCGGTAGCTAATGTATCTCCGTTCATGGCTTTCACTAAATCATCTTTTGAAAACCGAACGCTTACGGGGAAAGTGGTTGTCTTACGGCCCGATATTCCCTGGCTTAACTCAATTTCCAGCGAGGCAACCGTAAGGCCGTTTATGCTATACTTTTGGTTAATAGATTGAATAGTGCTTGAAAGTAAGTTAGGATTATGAATGGCCAGTGTGGAGTTTAACTGCAACCCCCGGCTACCAATAGTTGTTAAGGTGTAGCCGCCTTGTTGTTCAAGTTTAACTTCTTTTTTATTCATCAGCATTAAAACCAGCAAGGCTATAAACGCAATGCCGATTCCTATAAGGCGCTTTTTCATGTGCCAAATCTATTCGTGTTTTTCACATCGCAGCATATTTTATTCACATAGAGGTGCAGCACTTTGCTATTCGCTTATTTTCACCTGAAATTGATGATAAGTTGAAGATAATAGGCATAACCGGCACACTGGGCGCCGGTAAAGGAACTATAGTTGATTACCTGACCAAGCATCATGGCTTCGTTCACTTTTCGGTGCGCGGCTACCTTACCAAAATTATACAGCAGAAAGGATTGGCTGTGAACCGGGATACATTGGTGGCCACTGCAAACGAATTGCGTGCGGCTAACTCGCCCAGTTTTATTGTGGAAGAACTTTACAAAGAAGCGCTTGAAAGCGGCAAAGACTGCATTATTGAAAGTATACGAACCGTAGGAGAAATTACGGCGCTACGAGCAAAAGGAGGGTTTACGCTTTTTGCGGTGGATGCAGACCAGAAACTGCGGTACACCCGTATTGTTGAACGCGCATCGGAAACCGATAAAATTACATTTGAGGTATTTGCGGATAATGAAAGACGCGAAATGGAATCGCAGGACCCCAATAAACAGAATTTAAGCGCCTGCATGCAGTTGGCGGACTTTACCTTTCAAAACAATGAATCGTTTGACGAGCTGTACCGCCAGGTGGACGAGGCGTTAGTTAAATAATTTTTCACTCTTTTCTTTCTTGGCTTTTACTTACCTTTAAATTCCCTAAAGGAAAAAAGGACGAATGGGCAAAACTCTCCTAATGCTAACTGTATTGGTTGCACCAGTCTGGCTATTTGCACAGGAGATACACCCTTTTGAGTTTAAGCAACAATACGAACAGGCTTTTATATTGGCAAAAAACGGCAAGCCTGAAAAAGCGCTGGAATTATTGAGCGATTTAAAGCAGAAAACAGACAAGCAGGATAGCATACACCTTTTTGCGGTAATGTTATCAGTAGAATTGAATAATGCCAACGACCACTTTGTGGCTGCAATTAAGGACTGTGAGGAGCTTATAAAGCTAAAGCCCGAAACTGAAGTTGACTGCCAGCAAATTATAGGGCGGCAAAAACAATACCTGGGTGATTTTGACGGAGCTGTGGCGGCTTTCAAACGTATTATACAGTTAAAACCCGTCGATAAGATTGTTTACAGCAATCTGGCTTCAACATACAGTTATGCAGGCAAGTACGAGGAAGCCATCAGGGCACTTAATGCCAACCCTAACAAGGTGCGGATGCCTAAAGAAGATTATTACTACGCCCTTGCTTACTATAAGCTGAATAAAATTGACAGCGCCCAATTGCACATAGATAAATACCTGGCAACGGAAGAAGGCGACAACAGCCAAACAGGATTTATGTACGGTGCCCTGATATATGACGCCCTTAAGGACAAAGCAACTGCCTGCAATTACATTACCGCCGCCAACGATATTTTAGAGGAAAAGGACGTAGAAGCCAAGGCAGAAAAGTCTTCGCCTGAAATGAAAGAGACCATTCTTTTCCGCAAATCGCAGGAAGAAACCAACACCATTAAGGAGTTAAAGCCGAAGCTTTGCCGCAAGTAATTCGGTTTATTGCTAAACTTGCAGTATGACAGATAAGAAAGAGGAACACTATGTGCGCCCCAGTTGGGACGAATACTTTATGGAAGTTATGGACGCCATTAGTAAGCGTGCTACCTGTGGACGGGGCCGCAGCGGTTGCGTAATTGCGCTTAATAACCAGTTGCTGGTAACCGGTTATGTGGGCTCGCCGGTTGGTTTGCCGCATTGCGATGAAGTTGGCCACCAGATGAAGAAGGTAGTGCATGAAGACGGAACCATTACCGAACATTGTGTGCGCACGGTGCATGCCGAGCAAAATGCTATATGCCAGGCTGCTAAGCGGGGGGTGGCTCTTGAAGGAGCTACACTTTACTGCCGTATGACGCCCTGCCGCGTTTGTGCTATGCTTATAATTAACTGCGGCATTAAAAGGGTGGTTTGCCAACGCAAATATCACGCGGGTACCGAAAGTGAAGAAATGTTCAGGATAGCAGGGGTTAAGCTGGAATTCTTTCACGAAGAGTTACAGCAATACGAAGCGCATAAATAAGCGCTATATCTTTTCGATCTCTATAATAGCATAGGATGTATCACCCTGCGGGTAAGTGCCTTCAAATGCTTTTACATGGTTAGCATCGCTCTTAAACTCAAATTTATTGATGCTGGGTTTTTTAATGTCGAATTCTCCGTCAATGTATTCTCCTAACTCAAGGTAGATGGTGTTATAATTTACCAGTTTCCAGGTGCCGGCAGCAAAGGAGTTAGAGTTAAGGCTGTCGTAAGTAAAATAGTAAGCCAGTAATACATCATTGTCCTGAAAATCCAAACGGTATTCGCAGCAATCGTTGCCATCCGTAAAATGGGGCAAATTATTCATTTGGTTGGTGGTAAAAGTGTCAATGTAAAGGGCGTTCATTTTCCATAACCCTTTGATGAATACATCTTCCCTTACCTTTTTGCAGGAAGAAAGACCGGCCCCGATAAAAACGATAAAAGCACTTAAAACAATCCAACGAGAGGTTTGCATAGTAAACGGGTTATAAACTTCAATTATTCTGATTAGGATTTTCCTGCAGTAGTTCCTGCACTATTTGCTTAACGGGCCTAACCGATTTTACGTATTCGATAGAAGGACCGGCACACCACATAGTTTGATAGGTGGCGCCAAATGCCGCTTTCTCAAGGGCCTTCATGCCCTTGTAATAGGTAATCATTTTGGTCCACTTCTTAATTTTCTTGTTGCTGTTTAAAAAGCGCTCCACCCAGTTTTGCTGCGTGCCTATCTTTTGCACATAAGGTGTATTAATAACCGTGCAGGGCGTGCCCGAAAGTTTGGTGGTCATAACAATATCCTTAGCGCCGTAGCTTACGCAAGCCATTTTATAGTCGCTGTTTACGGGGCTTTCGTCGCTGGCAATAAAAGGACTACCTACTGAAACGCCACAGGCACCGTATTCCAGCATCTTTTTCATCTGCGCAAAGTTGCCTACCCCACCCGCTGAAATTACAGGAATATGAACGTGCTTTTTTAAAGTGGTTATCAGGTCGCGCGGGCCAATTTTACCGGCATGGCCACCAGCCTCGTTGTTTACTGCAATTACGGCATCGGCGCCCATTGCCTCAACCTTTTTGGCATACTCCAGGTCAATAACATCGCAAAACACCTTTATACCGGCCGGCTTACATTCATCAATAATGCGTTGGGGCGAGCCAAGCGAGCTGATAATAAACCCAACTTTATATTCTACGCAGGTTTTAAGCTGTTCCTCAAACTTAATGTTGGATTTGTTAGCTATAAGGTTAATACCAAAAGGCTTGTCGGTGGCGCTCCGTATTTCGTCCATAGCGGCTCTAAACTCCTTATCGCTGCGGTAGTTAAGCGCGGGTATGGCCCCGGTAATACCGGCCTTGCAGGCTTCAATTACCATTTTGGCATTGCTCACCAAAAACATAGGCGCCATTATAATGGGGTATTGTATACCCAACATACGCGTTAAATCCGTTTCTATCTTTTCCATTAATGTTATGTTGCCTTGCAAACATAAATAATAATAGATTGTTACAGCATCAGGGCATTGGTAAAGCGGGTATATAAAGTTACCTTCATTGTCACAATAATGTCATAAATCAACAATTAAATAACAGAAAGATAATAAGCACTTTAGCACCTCGTTTTTAGAGCGGAAAGCAAGGGCACAGGATTTTGGTTTCAGGGGGCGCCCATTATGAAATCAAAATTTTGGAAAGTGGAAATAAAAGATATTTTTACGCCTCTTTTCCAGAAAAACTAAACCAAAAAATTCATCACAAAAACAGTATTAACATGAGTCAGGCAAAACCTCAGAAAAAAAGTAGTGGATTCCCATGGGCTATCGTTGTAATGGTAGTAGCTCTTGTCGTATCAATTTTAGTGTATAAGTTCGTTTTCGGTGACGTGAGCCACTTCCTTGACGCTGACCGTAAGGAGCCAAAACCCGGAGATTTCCTCGGTATTATTTACAAAGGGGGCCCAATCGTGCCTATCCTGATGTCCATGTTCCTTTTGGTTATCACTTTCTCAATTGAAAGATTCCTAACCATTATGCGCGCTAAAGGTTCTGGCTCGTTAGAAGGTTTCCTACAGAAAACCAAAACCCTGTTACATAACAAAGACATTAACGGCGCTATAAGCGAGTGCAACCGTCAAAAAGGTGCAGTAGCTAACGTAGTGGTTGAAGGCCTGAAGAAATATCAGGAGATGGAAAATAACAGCGTGCTTACGCATGAGCAGAAAGTACAAGCCATTCAACAGGAAATTGAAGAAGCTACAACACTTGAGCTTCCAAGCCTGCAGGAGAATATGCCAATTCTGGCTACCATCGCATCGGTTGCTACCCTAGTAGCGCTGTTGGGAACGGTAATCGGTATGATTAAGGCGTTTGCCGCACTTGCAACAACCGGTAACCCGGATCCTGCTGCACTTGCCGCCGGTATATCTGAGGCGCTTATCAATACCGCTATCGGTATCGGTACTTCAGCTTTTGCCATCATCTTCTATAACGTGTTTACCACCCAGATTGATAGCCTTACTTATGGAATTGACGAGATCGGCTTCTCTATAGCTCAGACCTTCAATTCTACCCAGAAGAAGTAATTTTATTAACTGATTAAAAGGGTGCATCATGCCAAGAATAGTTCCACCAAGAAAGAACCCCGTTGTTGATATGACAGCGATGTGTGACGTATCGTTCCTGTTACTCACCTTCTTCATATTAACGGCTAAGTTCAAACCACAACAGGCAGTTGCTGTGGATGTGCCTATTGCACATTCGCAAAAGACCTTTACCGATGCTATTACTATTCTTGTTGACAAGGATGGCAAAGCCTATATATCGCTAAAGGAATCGCAGACCCGCTACGCCATGATAGATGAGCTGGTTACCCGTTTTGGCGATAAGTATCCTAACCTTAAAACGTTAACTGACGAACAGAAGAAGATCTTCTCTTTGACAGATACCTGGGGTACTTCTATCGAAAATACCAACACGGTGCTGGCTTTGCCACCAAATGAGTTTAAAGCTTACCAGGAAAAGCAAATGCAGGGTATCCCGTTCGATTCTCTGCATAGCCAGATAGGCGATTGGGTGCAGGCAGCGCGGTATGCAACTGACGGCAACATTAAGATTGCTATTAAAAGCGATAAGAACACCAGCGTTAGCCACGTACAGCAAATTGTAAAGAGCTTAACGCAGCGTGATATTCACCGCTTTTTGCTGATAACCACGCTTAGCGGCGGTGGCGAAGGCGAAACTCCGGCTGAAGGTGGAGAACCAAAAACACCATAAGCGGAAACCATTATTAACGAAAACCAGGGAGGAATAAAATGGCAGATATAGATACCGGAGGGGGAGGAGGACATGGAAAACATGGCGGAGGAGTCCGTTCCAAAAAAATGTCTACCCGTGTGGACCTTACACCCATGGTGGACCTTGCGTTCCTGCTGATATCGTTCTTCATGCTTACTACTACCTTAAATAAACCAAAGGCAATGGAATTAAACATGCCTAAAAAGGTGGAGAATGAAGACGAGAAACAGGACGTTAGCGAATGCCAGGTAATGAGTGTATTACTTGATACACTTGACCAGGTGTGGTACTACGAAGGCCTGCAGGTTGCAGGATTACAGAAAACTACTTTTGCCGGCGATGGCGGTATACGTAAGCAAATCCTTAAAAAGATTACTGATGTGCCGAAGAACTGTCCGCCGATGCGTAGCGGTAAGCCGCGCGAGGCTGTTATATTGATTAAAATGCTGAAAGGCGCCCGCTATAAAAACATGGTGGACATACTGGATGAAATGGATATAACAGGGGCTAAAATTTACGCCATACAGGATCCCGATCCCCTTGAAGAGGAGGCGGTAGCCAATGGCGGTAATGCCCGTGCTGTTGAAGAGCGCGTATCGCAGTAAAAAAAGTTTTGTGGAATTTTAGAAACCCGGCATCATAGGTTAAAACCTATGGCTGAAATAACTGAAAACACCGGCGGCCAAAACCGTTCTTTGAATAAGCGGCCGCACAAAAAAACCGGAAACATCAGGGTAGATATGACCCCGATGGTAGATTTAGGCTTTCTGCTTATCACCTTTTTTATGTTAACCATGGTGCTAAGCCAGGCTAAATACTACGTTGGCCTTGATAAAAGAATTGCAGACCCACCTTCGGAAGTGGCAGATTGCCAGGTTATGAATGTGCTTATCGATTCGTTTGACAGGGTTTATGTGTATGACGGCCTGCAGGTTGCAAACCTGAAGGAAACCAGCTTTGACGGCGAAAACGGAATCAGGAAACTGATACTTGAAAAGGGCCGTAGGGTAAAAACAGAATGCCAGCCTACTTCGAAAGGAGAAAGCCGGAAGATGGTTTGCCTGATAAAGCTAATGCCCGGTGCAACGTATAAAAACATGGTAGATATACTGGATGAAATGGAAATAACCCAAACCCAGTGTTACTCCATGCAGGACCCTACGGCTGTTGAGGCCGAAGCGGTTAAACAACAAGAATTATTAGCAGTGGTGAAATAAAACCTAAAAGACAAGAGATGGCATCAACACCAAATTATTATTCATGGACGATGGATGACATCGTATTCGATGATAGAAACAAAGAATACGGTGGGTACCAGCTGCGCAAGCTTACGAAGCGTCACCTGCAGGTAGGGCTATTAATAGCCGTGCTGCTGGCGCTGTTTTTTACTGCCGCAGCGTTTATCCCCTGGGATAAACTTTTCCCCGCTAAGGAAGAAGAAGCAACAAAAGAAACAGTGGTTAACCTGGTAGAGCCGCCACCATTAGATAAAAATGCTCCGCCACCACCACCACCGCCTCCTCCGCCACCGCCACAACGCCCAACTATCCGTTTCGTTGAAATGGTGGTGAAGAAGCAGGAAGAAGTTAGAGAAGAAGAACCTATTACCGAAGTTAAGCAGTTGGAAGATCAAACTATCTCCACTGAAACCAAGGAAGGTGATATTAACGCGAAGGAACCCGTTGAAGAACCGGTAGCAGAAGCACCTGTTGTGGAAGAACCAAAGGTATTCCAGTTTGTGGAGCAGATGCCTGAGTTCCCCGGTGGTGAAGGTGAATTGATCAAGTTCATTACCAAGAACATTCAATACCCGCAAATGGAGCGTGATAACGATATTCAGGGCCGCGTAATGATCCGTTTCGTAGTAATGGAGGATGGTTCAGTAGCCGATGCCCAGGTATTACGTGGTGTAAGCCCCGGCCTTGATAAGGAAGCCGTTCGTGTGGTTAAAATGTTACCTAAGTTTAAACCCGGTAAGCAACAGGGTAAAGCGGTGCGCGTACAGTACACCCTGCCTGTAATGTTTAAACTGCAATAAAAGGCGTATTTTCGAAACAACTATAGCAAAATCATAATCATTCCTTGCGAGTGGTTATGATTTTGCAGTTTAAGGGAGATGGATAAATTGAATGAGTTCTTCAGAGTTATTTACAGCAACCCCATGTTGATATGGAAAGCGGGTGCCGGTATGATATTTACAGGCTTTGCTTTAGCGTTGTTCTTTATGCCGTCTCTAAGCAGCGGCCTGGGCGATGGCACGGCCCGCCTGTTTGCAGGGCTGCTGTTGTTATATGGCTTATACCGGCTGTTTACCTTTTACGCTGATTACAAAAACATAAGAGATGGCAAATAACTGGAGATTGTTTGTTTGCGGTGGATTATTGAGTAGCCTTCTTTTGACCAATAGTTGTGCTAACAGAACCAGCAACAACGAAGCCGTACAGCAAGGCAAGAACAAGACCTATAAGGGTGAGCTAAACGTTGGCTGCGATGCCGGCCTTGAGCCTGTTATTAAGCAGGAAATTGAGGTTTTCAGCTATTCTAACGATAGCGTAGCTATTACCCCCGTTTATGAGGGGGAAGAAGCTCTTTTTAATGATTTCCGTAGCGGAAGAGTTTCAGTAATGATACTGCCACGCCAACTGGAGCAGGCGGAGAAAGACAGATTTAAAGATCGCGACACCATTTATACCCGCGAGATTGTAATTGCCTATGATGCCGTTGCCCTTATTGGCAGTAAAAAGTTTGATGATAGCCAGTTGGACGAAAACACCCTTCGCCGTTATTTAACCGGCAACGCAGGTGGAACCTCGCCGAAACTTGTGTTTGATAGCAAGAATGCCGGAATGGTAAAAGAGGTTTTAAAGGCTTTAGGCTATACCGGAGATAAGGCGGTAAACGTTTATGCTTTAGATTCAACCGAGCAGGTTATAAGCTATGTGGAGGACGAAACCAATGCTATTGGCTTTGTGCCTTTTGCCTTTGTTAGCGATACAGATGATGACCGCGTGAAAAAGATTTTGCACCGCGTAAAAATTTTAAGTTTGCGCGCTAAAGATCAGGAGGGTAAGCCGGTAGCTGTTAGTGCCAATCAATCGGATATAGCGGAAGGAACCTATCCCCTGAAAAGAACCATAACGGCCGTTACCCGTTTCCGTTACGAGGATAACCTGGAATGGCTTTTTGTGAACTTTATGTATAAGGAAAGAGGGGCGAAAATCTTTTTAAAGGCCGGTTTAATACCCGCAAAGATGCCCGTACGTGAAATAAATGTTAATACGGGGCCTATTAAAGGAGGCAGTTAAACTTTGGCACTTAGTTTTAATTCAAACAGATATAATTCTAAAATTAAAAGAAGAGAATGAGAAGGTTAGTTTTAATAGCACTGGTTGCTTTTGTTTCGGTAAGTGCTTTTGCCCAAACCCTGCAGGACGCCCAGAAGGAGATTGTAAACGAGAATTACTTTAAGGCGAAAAATATCCTGTATAAGTTGCTGAAGGACCCTGCTGCAAGCAAGCCCGATGTGTACTATTACCTGGGTAATGCCTACCTGAAAAACGATGAGCTGGATAGCGCCAAAGTTTTTTATAAACTGGTATTTGACCCCAACACAAAAACTGCTTTGGGTTATGTAGCTAATGGCCGCCTATCATTATTGGCTAAAAATACCGCTGATGCCAAGCTGAATTTTGACCGTGCTACGCAAATTACCAAAAGCAAAAACGCTTCCGTTTTTTTTGAAATAGGCACAGCCTATGCTGAAATTGAACCAGGTGACTTAAAAGCGGCTGAAACTAATTTAGAGCAGGCCTTTAATCTGGATAATAAAAACTTTGCCATAGTAAATGCCCAGGGCGATGTTTACAATGCCCAAAGCTTAGCCGGTGATGGCGCTGCCGGTGGTAAGGCAATGAATAAATACCAGTATGCCTCAGATCTTGATGCGAAGGCTTCGTTACCGCACATTAAGCAAGGCCGTATCTGGTTAAATGGTAAGGTATATGCCAGCGCTATTGAAGAATTTCAAAAAGCCTTAAGTATTGACCCTACAAACGCCAACGTTTATAAGGAGTTGGGTACTGCTTACTACTTAAGCAAGCAATACGACAAAATGCTGGAGAACTTTAAGAAGTATCTTGATTTAAGCCCCGGCGACTGCCGTGCCCGCTTAAGCATTATACTGGTTTACTGGAAGAATAAGGACTGCGAAAAGGTAGCTGAAGAAGCTGCTAAGGGCCTTACCTGCGACCCTAACAACTTTGTGTTTGAACGTTACCTGTATTACAGCCAATACGAGCTTAAGCGCTACAAGGAAGGTTACGAGGCGATGACCAAATTCTGGCAAATGCAGAACATTGAAACCCGCCCAACAGACTTTACTTACTCGGCTAAGCTGGCTTCGCAGGTTGGTGACACTGCAGCGGCTATGAACTACTTTGCTACTGCTTTAAAGGACGACTCAATGAACTGCGACCTGCTTGGCGATTACGGAAAAATCTTGTTCCAGGCTAAGCGTTACCCGGATGCTATCCGCCAGTATAACCTTAAGCGTGCCAACTGCAACAAGTTCAGCAATATTGACCTGTATTACTTAGGCCGTGCTTACATAAGCGTGCAGGACTCAGTAAATGCTGACTCAACCTTTGCTACTTATATGACCCAATACCCAACCACTATTGATGGTTACTATTGGAGAGCACAGGTAAACGTGCGTTTTAAAGTAAGCAAGGAAGATTACGCCGCTTATCCTATCTATCAAAAGCTGATAGAACTGGCTGAGAAAAATCCACAAGCTAATAAGAGCAAACTGGTGGAAGCTTACCAGTACTCTGCCATTTACCTGGTAGAAAAGCAGAAAGACACTGCAGGCGCCAAAGCCTACCTGCAAAAGGCCCTTGAGTTGGACCCCAACGACCAGCTATCGCAGGATATGATGAAGCAATTGCAATAAAGCAGCCATAAATTATATGGAACGCCCCGCATAATGCGGGGCGTTTTGTTTTTAAGGCCTACCCGTTTATGACAAAACTATGACATTGTTAACGTATGGAAATCCTGTGTAATCTCATTATAGAGGTAAATCATATCGTATGAACACTGACTATCGCAACACCTCAATGCTCGACATTGTTTTCGAGAACCGCAACAAAAACTACGGCGCTTACCAATTGCGCCAAACACAGGACCGCTATTTACAAATAGGCATGTTTGCTACTCTTGTATTTGTTTCCTTACTGGTAGGCGGCAACATTCTGCGCGAAAAGCTGCAACACAGCGCAACTTCAACGTACACTTCCGGCGATATAATACTTACTGACATTGTAGTGCCCATCGAACCGCCTATTGTTCCTCCCCCTCCTAAGCCGGTAGAGCAGGTTGCTGCTGTTCAAACCCAAAAAGATGTGGAAATGAAAGTGGTGGATGATAACCACGCTAAGTCTGACTCAATTATTGAGAATAAAGATTTGCTTGCTGAAGCCGGTATAACCACTAACCTGAGCAACAATACAAACCCCTTAGGCGTTACTGACGGTAAAGGTGATAAAGGAGACATATTTGAGGTAAAACAGGTAATTGAAACGCCAACTGCCCCTGTAAACGTAGCAGAGATAATGCCGGAATACCCCGGTGGCGAAGCGGCACTGCTGCGCTTTGTGCAACAACAAACGGTTTACCCCAGAGCAGAACTGGACCTTGGTATAGAAGGGAAAGCCTTTATCCGTTTTGTGGTTAACGAGGATGGCTCAGTAAGTAATGCAACCATATTAAAAAGTGCAAGTCCCGGCTTTGGCAAGGAAGGTGTAAGAGTGGTAAACACCCTTGCGAAATTTAAACCGGGTATGCAACACGGGCGTGCGGTAAAGGTGTATTATACCTTGCCTTTCCAGTTTAGCACGCGCGATTAAGATTAGCGTTCTTTTCCCCTTTTTATGCTGCTGACCGGTCGGTGATTTCATCGGCCGGTTTTTCATTTAAGCGAAAAGTAAAAAGCAGGGCTGCAACCACTAACGTACCCGCTGCGCTGAATAAGAACATTGCAAGAGGCGAAATGTAGGTCCATAATAAACCGGCAAACGTGCTTGCAAACAATGCTGCAACCGAACTTAAGCCGGCAAAAGTGCCAATGGCAGAGGCTGTTTCGCTTTTAGGAACAATGTTACTTACTAAGGCTTTTGCTACTCCTTCGGTAGCGGCCATGTAAAACCCGTAGATGGCATAAAGGCCAATGAAAAAGTAGATGGATGTGCTGAACCCAAAACCTGCATATACTGCAGCAAAAATCAACAGCCCGAAGATTAGGGTGTTCTTTAATCCGAATTTGTCCGCCATTTGCCCTAAGGGAAAAGAGGCCAGGGCATACACCAGGTTAAACAGTATATAGCTACCGATAACGTATTTATCCTCGTGCAGGGCTGCTTTTATTTTAAGCAGGAGAAACAGATCAGAGCTATTGAAGATGGCGAACAGCAGCAGCAGGGTAATCAGCTTTTTGTAATCAGCAGAACACGTTTCCAGGTAGTCGAATATCTGGGATAGTTTAAACGTGGATTTAGGTTTACTGCCCGGGGCACTCTTTTGTTTAATGAGGAAAGTGAGGCCCACGGCAATCATTGCCGGTATAAAGGTTAGCAGAAAAAGGTTTTTGTATTTTTCAGGAAAGTAGAAAAGATAAAGCAGCGCCAAAGCAGGCCCTATTGCTGCACCAAGCGTATCCATTGCGCGGTGAAAGCCAAACACCTTACCCTTATTTTCTGCCGTAGCCTCATCGCTAAGCAGGGCATCGCGCGCAGCAGTTCGCACCCCTTTGCCCAGTTTATCCATGCTACGGGCCGTAAAAATCCACAAGGCAAATGTAAATACGGCCAGCATGGCTTTTGAAACGGCACTGAGAAAGTAGCCAAAGCTGATATAGGGCATGCGCTTGCCGCTGGCATCAGAAAGGCGGCCGAAGTATCCTTTGCTTAAGCCTGCTATTGCTTCAGCGCAGCCTTCCAATACCCCAATAAACAAGGAGGAGAAGCCAACGCTGGCCAGGAACAACGGCATTATGGGGTATAGCATCTCGCTGCTTATGTCGTTAAACAGGCTTACGAGGGAAAGTATCCAGATATTTCGGGTTAAATACTTCATGCAGCAGCTCAAGATTACAGCATAATGGGCAAATTCTCATTTTTGCAGTATGAATTTGAAGGAAAGAAATTTTGAGAGTGAGTTGCACTTCCGCACTTCGCGCAGTGGCGGTAAGGGTGGGCAAAACGTAAACAAAACCGAAACCAAGGTTGAACTGATATTTGATTTGTTGCATTCCAACATCCTTAATGAAGAGGAGAAGGAGATGGTTTTGAAGCGCTGGAAAAACCGCGTTAATGCGGCGGGAGAGTTCCTTATTTGCAGCAGCGCCGAGCGTAGCCAGGCGGCCAATAAAGAAAAAACGGTAAACAAGTTTTACGCTATGATGGAAAAGGCGCTTACCCCTGAAAAAAAGCGCATTGCTACTAAAGTGCCTAAGGATATTAAGGAAACCATATTGAAGAAAAAGAAAGAACATGGCAAGAAGAAGGCCGACCGAAGGCTGAATACCCGTGATTTTTTGTAATACCATTCGCGGCGATATTCCATATTACCTTAACCCTCCTATATTCGCCACGCTATGCAGGCACCTACGCACTTGTTAGTCGGCGTTATTATCCAAAAGCTTTTTGACTGGAAAAAGTATAGGGCCGTTAGCTTTATACTGGTTGCGGTAATTGCTTTTTTATCGCATGGCATATTAGATAAACTGGCACGCTTAACTTACCACCCCCCTGATGCCGCTCCCACTGACCCGTTTTGGTTGGCTTTTCACCTGGTGGTGTTGCTTACCACTATTACCATGCTTTACGTTTACTGGAGCACGACAAAGTGGGGAATTATATTTGCCCTTTTGCCTGACTTTGATTGGATTTTTATTGACGGGCAAGCAGCCTTTCATATCGACATACCCTTTTACAAAACACCGTATATCCATAACTTTCTGCACCTGATATACGATAATCTTCCTCCGTTCTCTTATATCGATATGCTGCCGGACTGGCGGTATAATTATTGGGCCTGCCTGGTGGAGGTAGCCCTTATAGCCTTGTTGCTCTTGATTATCCGCGCTCTATTCAACCAGCGCCGCAATATTCATTTCTAAAATACAGCGATACTTCGGATTCAAATCCGCTTACTCACGCATGAGTAACTGGATGGTAGTGCGCGACATTTGACGCAGCAGTATATCCTTATCGCGTGTAAGCTTATCTATTATACCGGGGTTATAATGGCGTATGGTTAGCAGGCTTAGGTTATCATTACGCGTAATGCTGAAATCATTTTGCAACTGCTCAATAATGTTTTCAATTTTCTCCTTCTTAAAATCTACAGCAATTGAAAAACTGATGGCTGCATTTTGCATAAGGTTAATGCGCAGGCGGTTTTCAGCAAAGGTGGCAAATACCTTGCTCAGGTGTTCTTCAGCAATAAAGCTGAAGTCTTTGGCAGAGAAGGAGAGAAGCACCTGGCCGCGTTTCCAGATAATTACCGGCGGTAAAAAGCTGGTGTTGGCATTGGCCGAAATTACAGAGCCCCGTTTGCTGTAGTTTACAAAAGAACGAACCTCAAGCGGGATGTTCTTATTCTGTATAGGCTTAATGGTTTTAGGGTGTATAACACTGGCGCCATAATAAGTCATTTCAATAGCCTCGTGGTAGGTTATCTCACTTAAAAATTGCGCATCGGGGAACTCTTTAGGGTCTGCATTCATAATACCCTCAACATCCTTCCACACGGTCATGCGTTCCGCATTTAGTGAATAAGCAAAAATGGAAGCAGTATAATCCGAACCTTCGCGGCCAAGCGTAGTAGCAAAGCCTTCCGGCGTGCAGCCCACAAAACCCTGCGTTATAACAAAGCCGCTCTTAACCAGTTCACTTACTTTTTTGTTTATAGCAGTTTCACTCTTTTTAAAATCAACTTTACCTTCGGTGTAAGCATTGTCGGTAAACAGCACTTGCTTTACATCAAGTAAGGTGTTTTTTAAGCCCAGGTTATTGGCGTAGTCGCTAACAATGGTAGTAGAGATATATTCACCCAGCGATACTACCTGGTCGTAAATGTAGTTGTAGTTTCTGCTGCTGTTTTCTTTTAAAAATTTACGGGTGGCTTCAATCAGCAACTTTACATCTTCAATAGCTTTATCCTTACCGCCATCAGCATAAAGGGCATTGATTATCAGCAGGTGCTTGTCAAATATTCCGTCAAGGGCCTTTTCCCATTCGGCTTTGCCTGCGTAGTACAGGTTAATAACATTCTCTAACTCGTTAGTGGTTTTACCCATGGCGGATATTACTACCACCTTTTCGTTAAAGTTGTTCTCCTTTAAAATAGCTGTAACGTTTCTTACCGCATCGGCATCTTTAACTGATGCACCGCCAAATTTGTAAACCTGCATAGGGGGGAAGAGTTATAAGTTTATTGTTGTTTTTAAGGTATATGAGCGTGCAGGCCTGCAACATGGTCTGCAATTTGTTCTTTAGTCATTTTGCAATTAATCCATTCGGGGTCAAACTCCACACCAAGGGTTTTGTAAAACTCAATAGCCGGTGTATTCCATTCCAATACCTGCCAGCGTATTTGGTTAACTCCATCGTGATTGGCCTGCTTAAGCACCTCGTTAAGTAGTTTGCGGCCAATGCCGTAGCGGCGCCATTTTTCGGTTACCACAAGGTCGTCCAGGTATAATATACGGCCCTTCCAGGTGCTGTAAGCTGTATAATACAGCGCAATGCCAATGATCTCCTCGGTAGCGGCATCCTCTGCTACAAATACGCTATAAATTGAGTTTTTGCCAAAGCCATCTTCGGCCAGCAGTTTTTCAGTATTAACCACGGCTTCAGGAGCGCGTTCAAAAAGGGCTAATTCCTTAATTAATTTAAAAATGCCGGGCACATCATTTCTATCGCCTTTACGGATAATAAAACTCATAATCGCTGCTTAAGGGCGACAAAGATATTCAGCAGCATGAATTAGTAAAGCGACTTTGACTTGTATCAGGCCTTGCCATGTTTTGCACGTTGATGCTTTTAAGCGAAAAACCCCGATATTTTTCACACTTTCGCGCTTCAATGAAATTTGAGGAAAGCGACATAAACAGGCTGAAGGAGATTGTAGAGAAACCGGCTAAAATGGTGATAGTAACCCACCGTAACCCCGACGGGGATGCATTGGGCTCATCACTGGGCCTTAAACTGGTTTTGGAAAAGAAGGGGCATGCCGTGGACTTTATTTCGCCAACACCGTTTACGGATAACCTGAAGTGGATTAACGGCACTGCCGACGTAATGGTATATGAGAATGAAATGGGCAAAAAGCTGTGCGATGCCCGTATTGCCGGCGCTGATGTTATCTGGTGCCTTGATTTTAATGCCCTTACCCGTTTAGAAAGCCTTGGTGAAAGTATAATACAAAGCAAGGCTATAAAAGTAATGGTGGACCACCACCAGCAGCCCGAAGATTTTGCGCAGATAGCCTTTAGCAATACCGCTTATTGCGCTACGGCTGAAATGGTGTATGACCTGCTTATGGATATGGGCTATGGCGATTTGATTGACCAGCCGGTCGCGGAGAATCTGTACGTTGGCCTGGCTACGGATAACGGCTTCTTTCAGTTTAATAATACCACCCCCAATGCCCTAATGGTAGCTGCCGGTTTGGTGGCTAAGGGCGCCCGGCCCGATTACGTGAGCGAGAAGATAAACAACATCTTTCGTGAAACCAGGCTGCGTTTTTTTGGCTATTGTCTTAACGAAAAGTTAAAACTTACGCCAAATAAAAAAGTGGCATATATGATGCTTACACAAGCTGAAATCAAAAGATTTAATTTGCAAAGCGGCGACAGTGAAGGCCTGGTTAACTACCCGTTTAAGATTGAAGGGGTGATGATGACCGCCTACTTTAGCGAGGAAGCGGATAAGATAAAGGTATCGTTCCGCAGCAGGGGAGAGGTAGATGTAAATACCTTTGCGCGCACTTATTTTGAGGGGGGCGGCCACCGGAATGCAAGCGGAGGGAAGAGCAACCTGAATTTGGCGCAAACCGAAAAAAAGTTCCTTGATGCGCTGGCGTCTATTAAATTTTAAAAAACACGCTTATTTCGTCAATCAATAAAAAACATACACATGAATAAAGGTAAATCTATATTGTTAACCCTTACGCTGTTTGCCGGCCTGTTTAGCGCCTGCAATGCCAACAGCAACAAAACAAACGAAGAACCAGTGGCATCTAATCCTGAAGCACCGGCCCAACCGGCCACCCTACCCGATAATCCTAACTGGAAAAACGAACCGGGTATTTATGCTGAATTTAATACCGACAAAGGCATTATTGTGTGCCAGTTGGAATATCAAAAAGTGCCTATGACCGTAGGTAACTTTGTAGCCCTTTGCGAAGGCAAGCAGGAAAACAGCGGCAAGCCCGTTGGCACTCCTTTTTATGATGGGATAGCTTTCCACCGTGTTATAGCCAACTTTATGATACAAGGCGGCGACGTAGCAGGTAATGGCAGCGGCGCAGGCACCAAGTATACCTTCCCTGATGAGTTTGACCCGACTTTACGCCACTCAGGTCCCGGCATTTTATCAATGGCAAATGCCGGCCCGGGCACTAACCAAACCCAATTCTTTATCACTCACGTAGCTACCCCTTGGTTAAACGACAAACACAGCGTATTTGGCCATGTAGTAGTAGGCCAGGATGTGGTAAACAAAATTGCCCAGGGCGATAAAATGAACACTGTTCGCATTATCCGCGTGGGTAAGGAAGCTGAAGCTTTTGATGCAATGAAAGCCTACAAAGACGGCGTTGCATCTATTACCAAAAAGAAAGAAGAAGCAGCTAAGCTAATAACCATGAGCGCTGATGAACTGGTGAAGAAGCAATATCCTAAAGCCAGGAAAACAGCAAGCGGTCTTTACATTTTAGTTGAGAAGGAAGGCACAGGTGCACAGGCTGTTAACGGTAAAACTGTATCAGTACACTACACCGGTACTTTGGCCGATGGTAAGAAGTTTGACAGCAGCTACGACCGTAACCAACCTATATCATTTGTATTAGGCCAGGGCCAGGTTATTAAAGGCTGGGACGAAGGTATTGCCACTATGAAGGTGGGCGGCAAAGCCAAGTTGATAATCCCTGCAAGCCTGGGTTATGGCTCAGCCGGTGCAGGTGGTGTAATACCTCCAAACGCAACACTAATTTTCGATACTGAACTGGTAGAGGTTAAGTAATCGTATTGTAATATTTATGCAAAAGGCCCTTAACGGGGCCTTTTGTGTTTATGCAAACCAATATATTCGCGCAAAATTATGTTGATGAAAAAGCTGTTAGCCGTTAGTGTGGTTCTGCTCTTGTTGTATAGCTGCCAGCCTATGATGGAACGCTGGAGCGAAAGGCGCATTAAAAGCAAAGAGGATTATATACTTGCCCAGGTTAAAAGAGGCGTAGTGGATAGCGCCGGGGTTGTACAACTACTTAACGCGTACGAAAGTTTTGCGGATAAATACCCGGCTAACCCCCAAAGTGTAGGTTACCTGTATAAGGCTGCTGATTTTTATGTAAGTATGGGTAAGCCGCTGCGCGGCATAACGCTTTATCAAAAGATATACGACAATTACCCCAATAGCGAGAAAAGAGCCTATGCCCTTTTTGTGCAGGGCTATGTGTTTGAAGATAAGGTGCATAACTACGAGAACGCCCAGTTGAAATATCACCAGTTTTTAAGGGAATACCCCAACCACCCTTTAGCCAAGGATGTTACCCTAAGCCTGATGAATTTGGGTAAAACACCAGAACAAATGGTGGCCGAATTTGAAGCCCGCCAACAGCAACAGGATAGCTTGCAGCAGGCCGGGAACCTGCAATAGCGGTTAAGGAATAAACAAGGTGGGGCATGAATGTATGGCCCGGCAAGCCATTGTTAACAGACTTGGCGGCTGATACGGAAATTGGCTAGTGAATTTTTTTAACCGGTGCGCTGTTGTTTAGCTCCTGCACCAGGGGGGTAATTAGCAAATCCTGAAACTGCTCGTTGTTGGTAATTGCAGTTTGTCCCTTTTCAAGGGTTACCAATCTTTTAAAGGTAAGTTCACGGGCTATCGGTTGTTTATGCGCTATTACGTCAGCGTGCTCATCCATCAGATAAATCAAGATCAACTCTGTAGCTAAGTAAAGGTTACCCCGTTTATAGGGTATGAAGAACAACTCTTGCACGGGGGTAGCAGGCATGCACTAGATTTATTAAGTAATCTATGCGGTAAATGTATGGCCTATGGCTTAGCCGTTGGCATGACTTCTATCAGCGTGCCTAAAGCTGTTGCACTGCCCGTACAATCTTAACAGCCTCAACGGCTTCTTTCACATCATGCACACGTAACAGCTTTGCCCCTTTAAGCAGGGCAATGGTGTTTGCCGAAGTGGTTGCGTTTAGCGCCTTGCTGCTCTCCGTACCCAATAGTTTGTATAACATTCCTTTGCGGCTAAGCCCTGCAAGCACGGGTACGTTCAGTTGTTTAAAGTATTGCAGATTGCGGAGCAGGGTGTAGTTATGTTCTATGGTTTTACCAAAGCCAAAACCGGGGTCAATAATTACATCGGTAATGCCTGCTTTATTGCAGGCAGCTATGCGGCGCGCCAGAAAGTCCATTACTTCCGTTACTACATTTTTGTATCGTGGGTTTTGCTGCATGTTGTGTGGCAGGCCTTTCATATGCATAGCAATAAAAGGAGCTTTGCAGGCTGCTACTGTGCGCAGCATCTTTTTATCATAAGTGCCTGCTGAAATATCATTAATAATGTGCGCCCCCTCCTGCAGGCATCGCTCTGCCACTGAAGAGTGTATGGTGTCAATAGAAATTATAGCATTTGGGAAGTGTTTCAGCAAATTCTTTAAGTGGGGAAGAACGCGTTTCAGTTCAACCCCCTCCGAAACAATTTTAGCGCCGGGCCGGCTGCTCATCCCTCCCAAATCCAGTATCAAGGCACCGTCGGCAAGCATTTTGCGTGCCCGGGTTATTAGCTGCTTTTCGCTGCTTATGCGGCTGGCTTTATGGAATGAATCGGGCGTAAGGTTTAATACGCCCATTACTACCGGCGTTGAAAGGTCTATTAGTTTTCCGCGACAATTAACTGTCATAAGCAAATTACCACAAGGGTGGCGTTGATATTTCTGCTGCGCAAATTACCATTCATTTCTATTTTTGAAACCAATGGCCAATAATACTTCCGCACAGTTTGACGAACAGATAAAACGCTGCCGCGACATTTTTCAGAAGAAAACACATGATTACGGCACCAGCTGGCGGGTGCTTAGGCCCAAGTCGCTTACCGACCAGCTTTTTATTAAAGCACAACGTATTCAAACCCTTGAAGAGAAGAAGACCCAAATGGTGGATGAGGGCGTAGAGCCTGAGTTTATAGGCATAATAAACTATGCCGTTATGGGCCTTATACAATTGACGTTAAAAGATGATAAGCGGTTTGAACTTAGCGAGCAGGAAGCCGTAACCTTGTACGACCAACAGGTGAAGCTGATTAAGGAGCTGATGCTTGCGAAGAATCATGATTACGGCGAAGCCTGGCGCGATATGCGGGTTAGTTCTTTTACCGATTTGATATTAATGAAACTGCTGCGTATTAAGCAGATTGAGGATAATGAAGGTAAAACACTGATAAGCGAAGGCATTGATGCCGGCTACCAGGATATAGTGAACTACTCGGTATTTGCGCTTATTAAACTGAGCGAGAAAAATTAAAAGTTTAACTACAACATGCCATTGTTTAAGGCATGAACTTAGGTAGTAAAATTATACTGCTATGACTGTTTATACAATCTTTTTATTGGTGGGCATTGCGGCCCTTGTGCTTAGCCTGTTGCGTTATTTTGTATTTCAGCAAAAGGAAGTAATCATTCCTTTTTTGCAGCACTTTGTTGGGTCGCTGTTTGTTTTCTCCGGTTTTGTAAAGGCTATTGACCCCCTGGGCACCAGCTACAAAATGCACGAGTATTTTGAGGCTTTTGCCGGTGAGAACATCTATTTCCTTTCAGCCGCAATGAATGAGAAACTACGTGCCCTGTGGGAGTTTATCGGCAACTTTAGCACACCTATGGCTATAATTATGATAGCTGCGGAAATGTTCTTCGGCATTATGCTTATTGTGGGCTGGCGGCCAAGGCTTACCGTGGCGGTTGTATGGTTCCTTACCTTATTCTTCACCTTTCTTACCGGTTACACCTATTTAAGCGGGTTTGGTATTACCCATAAGTTTTTAGCGGTGGCGGGCCTGGTAATGTTGTTATACGCGCTTATTGCGGTTACTAAAAACCCGCGCACCCGCAGCATTTTACTGGTAAGCGCCACCGGCCTGTTGGTAGTTATGCTGGGGCTTATAAAGTTCAGCAACATCTTTTTTACCAAAGAGTTTGTAGAAAGCGGCATGAAGGTAACTGACTGCGGTTGCTTTGGTGATTTCATTAAACTGCGCCCCTGGGAAACCTTCTACAAAGATGTATTCCTTGATTTTCTGATCTTGGGATTGGTGCTTGGTGTGGACCGCATTAAGCATTGGTTTGTTGGTGGCATTTTGAAAGGTATTGCTACTGTTGCTGCGGTTGCTTCTTTATTCCTGTGTATATACTGCACCTTTCTGAACGAGCCCATAATCGACTTTCGTCCTTATGCCATAGGTAACAACATCCGCGAGTTGCGCGAGGTTAAGAAACAGCCCGTTATTGAGAAGACGTTCATTTACCGCAGTAACAAAACCGGGCAGAATAAAAGCTTCTCTGAAGATGATGTAATGCACGGTAAGTGGGATTATACCGAATACGACAGCCTGGTAGAACGCAAGGATGTAGTGCTTGACCCCGGCATACCGGCTAAAATTGTAAACCTGTTTATTGAAGATGACGAAGGGCAGGAGATAACCGATAGCCTGTTGAGCGACCCTAACTACTCGCTTATGGTGGTTAGCTGGAGGTTATCTACCACCCATACCGACGCGTTTAAGGAATTAAATACTATTGCGCAACAGTGCGATAACGCAGGAGTGAAGCTCTATGCAGTAGTGATGAATGACGGCCATGTAGAGGAGTTCCGCCACAAGTATCAAACGGCTTACCCTTTTTACCATAATGATGAAACTGCCCTTAAAACTATGCTGCGCAGTAACCCCGGCTTAATGCTGTTGAAAAACGGTGTAGTAATAAATAAGTGGCATTACCGACATTTACCTACGTTTGAGGAGTTAAATGCAACCTACTTCAGCAAGAAGTAAGCTATGGAGATTATAAAGTTTATTGTAAAGCGCCTGCTGAACGGCATACTGGTTATGTTGGGTGTAGTGCTGTTGGTATTCGGGTTGTTTAATATACTGCCCGTTAACAGTGCGCGCTTAACACTTGGCCAACGCGCCGATGTAGCTACGGTAGCTGCCATTGAAAAGGAGTTTCGTTTGAACCTGCCTTGGTACCACAGGCTGATGCTTTACTTTAATGACCTTTCCCCTGTTTCTTTCAATAATCAAAAAGATGCCGATGCCCCCTCGCACCTTAACCCTGATGAGGTAAGCTTTACCGAGCTTTTCAGCCTTGGGGAGATAAGCATAGTGGTAAAGGCGCCTTACCTGGGTAAGAGTTTTCAAACAAGAGAGAAAGTAAGCAGCATACTGGCCAGCAAGCTTTTTGCCACTTTTATTTTGGCCATCATCTCTATGATAATTGCCAGTATTATAGGTATAGTTATGGGGGTATTTGCCGCCATTAAGCAGGCCAGTTTTTGGGATAACCTGATACTGGTGTTTTCCACTTTCGGCAACTCGCAGCCGGCCTACTTTTCGGCTATGTTACTGGCTATGATTTTTGGTTACTACCTGGCTGACTATACGGGCCTTAATGTGCACGGCTCCTTAACCGTAGTGGATGATTACGGTAATGACTACTACGCCTGGCAGAATTTGATTTTACCCGTGTTGGCCTTGAGTGTAAGGCCGGTGGCCATCATTACTCAGTTAACGCGCAGCTCAATGCTGGATGCCCTTAGCCAGGATTATATACGCACCGCAAGGGCTAAAGGCTTAGGATACTATACCGTAGTGTTTAAACATGCCTTGCGCAATGCAATGAATCCGGTGGTAACCTCGATAAGCGGATGGTTAGCAGCATTACTTACAGGGGCTTTCTTCATTGAGCGGGTATTCTCCTACGATGGGTTGGGCTTGAAAACTATTCAATCGCTTCTCTCTTTCGACTTTCCGGTGGTAATGGGCGGTGTGCTTTTAGTGGCGCTTATCTTCGTTATCATGAACATACTTACCGATATACTGTATTCGGTGCTTGACCCGCGCGTTGCAGTTAAGGCCTAAGCCTTAAATTTTGTTGTATAGTGGCCGGTTAGGGCTGCTGTAGGCTGCTTTAAAAAAATCCCTCTTTCTTTGCAGCGTGGTAAATACAATTTTTCTTGTGGGTTTTATGGGCTCGGGTAAAACAACCCTGGGCAAAAAGCTGGCTGCAAAACTTAAAATGCAGTTTGTTGATTTAGACAAAGCTATATGCGAACGCTTTGAGGCAGTGAGTATAAGGAAACTGATTGCCGAACACGGTTTTGAATTCTTCCGTAAGGCGGAGTGCGAAACACTTAGAGGGATAGACATTGAAAAGAAGGTAATAGCTACCGGTGGGGGAACGCCCTGCTTTTATAATAACATGGATTGGATGCTGACTAACGGCACCGTAGTTTTTATTGAGGTAGACGAGAAAACCATTTACAACCGCCTGAAAGATACCGATAGGAATGAACGGCCCTTATTGGCGGGGTTAGATGACGATGGCCTGCGGAGCTTTATTGATGGTAACCTTGCCGAGCGCACGCCTTTTTACAAAAGGGCACAAATAAGTTTTAGCCCGTTAAAGCAAAAGATAGAGGAACTGGCTGAGCAACTTAGTTAGTAAGGTAGGCTTCGCCATTACCCTTGCCATCAAACTCTACAAGTATGTGTTCCTGTAAGGTGGTGTTGAGAGAGAGCCCAACGAAATCTGCCGTTACAGGAAATAATTTATGTTGCCTATCCACTAAAACGGCTGCCTGTACTTTGCGCGGGCTATACTCCATAATGGGCTTTAAAGCGTAGTACAGGGTTTTACCCGTATTGGCTACATCGTCAACAATAAGCACTGCCTTTTTATCCAGCGATAGCTTACCTAACTCCACGTTAATCTCTTCAGATAATGGCTTTTGTTTGTTCAGCTTTAATTCAAGCAGGGTAATCTTTATGCCGTCAATGGCTTCAATTTCTTTCTTCAACTGCTCGGCATATTCAAAGCCGTTAGGCTTAATGCCAATCATCACCAGTTCTTTTTCCTCGTAATTATCCTCCAGAACCTGGTAGGCTATACGACGTGTTTTCTGCTTTATCTCCTCGGTGTTTAAAATCAATGTCTTCTTCATACCATTTAATTAGCGGTTACTGTATAACCAGCTTACCTGTTTTTACTTTTTTATTGTCCAGTTCAAGCACGTAATAATAAATGCCTTTTTGCAGTTTGTTGTTACGGTAAGTAAACTGTGTAATTCCTTTACCTACGGTTATAACATCCGCAAGAGCCCCTAACTGGTCAGTAACTTTAATTTCCGCCTGCTGATACTCGTAGCCATTTGTAATAATGGCGAAGGTGGTTTGATTGCTGAAGGGGTTTGGCATAACCTTAACTGAAACAAAATCATCTGCAATGTTCTTTATGCCGGTGTAAGTGCAGCTACCATCGCTAATGTTAGCGTTGGGGTTATAGTTATCGGCAGTGCTATCGGTGCAGCCATATACTTTGGCTACGCAACTGCCTGAATCAACATTGGCTAAGGGGTTATAGTTAATGCATGCAGTATCTGTAGCGCCAAAGGTAATGCAGGCAAGGTCATAGGTCATGGCATGGAAAGCCGATACCTTACCATTGCCGTACTCATTATTGGCAGTAGGCCCGGTATAGCCATCCTTTACAGCAGTGCAAATAAGGGCGTGCTTAATCTCGTTCCAGGTAGCTGTAGGGCGTTTTTGCAGATACAAGGCTGCAATGCCCGCCACTATAGGCGATGCCATTGAAGTGCCGCCATTGCGCAAGTGATAGCCTGTTACTGAAACTTTAAAGCGGTTGCATCCACCATTAGCATGCACTTTCAGGTAAATGTCGTTGCCATCGCCGGTGCAAATAGTGGTACTTCCTGTTGCCATAACATCGGGCTTAAGGCGATTGTCGCGCGTGGGGCCGAAGCTTGAAGTTTTAAAACGGCGGCCAACCACTTCATCGTAAACCACGGGGCCTGATACGCCGCACTCGTTCTGTATGGTATTGGTTACATCAAAAATATTGTGGTTGTAATCTTCGTAATTAGCCCGGTTGCTATAGTTGCCTACCGTAATAATTTTATCGCTGCACTGCCAGCTTGATACGATTGTTTTATTGATATCGGCATGATGATAGCCCGGATATTGAATATAAACGTGCTGACCACCTACGGAAACTGAATCCACTATATCGGCCGAGCCAATAAGGCCGCTGTGGCTCCATAAATCAAAGGTGCCGCTGCCGCTTGTTTGCAGTCTCCAAAGGTTTTTAGTGTTGGCAGGTGTTATCAGAAACTCAACATGGTAACGATCTTCATCCAGCGTGGCCTGCATACTTATTTGGCCCAGAAGGGTGGTGCCGTTAAACAGATTGCGGTTAAGTATTACGCCATTGCCCTGCGTTGGGGCAAAGTCAGCCGGCACATTCAGATAGTTAATGCGGCCCAGGTTGTTGCCTGATGTATCGTTACAGCCAACAGCAAACAAAGCATTGGCAAAGTCAGCCGTATCAGCCCATAGATCAAAGTAAACTTCCTGCGCTGCTGCGTTATATTTAAAGAAGGTATAGGCGGAATCAGCAGGAATAACATAGCCTACGTGGTGCGGTATATTGCCTGCATTACCACCTGCGGCTACCAGCACACGGCCGTTGCGTTCATCCAAAAGTTGTTCAATGGCGTAAGTGGCCAGGTCGCGGCCATCGTGCGAGCCGTAGTAGGTGCCTACTGAAGTATTAATAACACAAGGTTTACCCAATGCGTCTGCTTTCTTAAAAATGTAATCAACGGCATCGGTAACGTTATCCAAAAAGTTCTCGTCCTCTAAAATTCGTACGGCAATAATCTCCGATTCAGGAGCAACGCCGGTAAACTGGTTTTCGTAAGGTGTACCGCGGGTAGAAAGGCTGTTACCGGCTGCAATACCGGCTACACAGGTTCCGTGGCTAAAATCGTTAGCAGGCGGCGTATGCGTGCAGTTGCCTGAGTTAATGTCAATCCAACTCCATTGATGACCATAATTATAAGGCAGGGGAGGGGTGTTGGTATTGTTATCACCCTGATCCCATATATAGCGGATGCGTGTAGTGCTACTATCTGCCGGGTTGCGGAAATCGCCATGTTGCCAATAAATGCCGCCATCAATAATACCTACTATTACGCCTGTGCCTTTGTAGGCCTGGGTAAGAGGAGCATAGCCTGCCAGCACACTATCAATATTATTGCGTATGCGGGCGGTATCCATTAAAAAGGTGCCTTTGGCACGGCTGCTTTCAATCTTCTCAATAGCGCTTTCTTTAGCAAAGGCCAATATGTTCCGTTCGGGTATTTCCACTGATGAAACCCTGCCGTAACTGTTTTTAAAAACACCTCCGTATTGCTCAACCAGCCTTTTAATATCAGCAGGGTTGCCTTTTACCAATAAGCCAAGGCTTTGGTTGCGCACTTCGCCTGCAGTTAAGCGCCTATACAGGTGCAGGTCCAAACGGGTGGTTTGCTGTGCTATGGAAAGCGCAACCATTAACATCAGGAAAGCAGAAGCAAAAAGTTTCCTCATCTTCATCTTAGTTATAAGTTCCGCCATTTGCCACGGGTAGTTGCTATAAGGCGGCAGGCAGCCAAATATTATTTGTATAGCCTTACAAGTTTACTGCTTTTTACCGAACAGAAGTAGGTAAGAAATTGTT
>JBDHYB010000009.1:0-87111 GCA_039811145.1 Chitinophagales bacterium
GATTATGACTGCGGAACATGACGCAGGTTTAAAGCCCATCAAAAATTTTTGTTAAGAGCGCTGCTGTAATTGTTGATTACGCAACCCTTAACCGACTAAGCTTATCAATGAAAAGAAGGAGAGTCACTTTGCAGTGTTGCTGTTGAAAAAAGAACTTGCCGGAATGAAAATTGAGGGTTATATGTTTTTAAATTTAGTAAACCAAAACATGAATGCTTATGGAATCTGTACTTAAGAGTAAATGGCACCGTTTAGACGGCACCAATATTCAAATCCCCGTGGCGGATGCGGTGGAGAAGTCCTTGATAAGTGAACGCGAGGCGGGTAACCCGATCAAAATTTGCATTGGCACCGATTCCCAGGTACGCGGTGCCGAAACAGAGTTTGCTACCGTAATTGTTTTTCTGCGCAAAGGGCGCGGGGGCTTCATGTTTATCAATAACATGAAAACCACGCAAAAGATGACTTTAAAGGAAAGGCTGTTAACTGAAGTTTCGCGCTCTATTGAAATTGCCTACCATCTATGTCCATTGTTCGACAAATACGGCACAGAACTGGAAGTGCATGCCGATATAAATACCAACCCACGCTTTGGCTCTAACACGGCCCTTAGCGAGGCAATGGGCTATATACTTAGCATGGGCTTTACCTTTAAAGCCAAGCCCGATGCGCATGCAGCAAGCTGCTGCGCCAACTATGTGGTATAAGCTTATTTAACTACTGCTACTTAACCCCTGTTGTGAATTTTACAGCAGGGTTTTTATTTTTCAGCTTTAATAAGGAAGGATGCAAACCCCTGAACAAGGCACTAACCCAACACCCCAAGGCCCGCCTGCCAAAGGCGATGATACCGTACGCTTCAAAAAATCGAGGTTAATATGGCTGGGGGTGTTAACGCTAATAGGATTTTTGCTGTTTTTCTGGCACCCGTTCCGCAGCACGCCAAACTTTCCGGAACCTAAAGAGAAAACGCCAACCTACAAACGCGATGAACCTGCCAAGCCGCAGATTTTCCAAAGCGACTACGAGGAAAAAATACGCGACCTTATTAACGACGGAAAAACCGTTGGTGAAATATCAAACGAAACCGGCGTATCGCGCAAGGAAATAAGACGCATTAAAAAAGAAATGGGCAAGGGCGATTCAGACAACTAGCCCTTTGCTGTTTGTGGAAAAAAGTTTCCTGCCTTAAGCCTTCTTTATCTGATTTTAGCAACGGCGAATTATGTTGCTTTCTCTATTCGATAAACCGGCACCCGCACCCGCACAGGAGGAGGAGCCCTTACAACAACAATTTGAAATTGAGGTTAACGGAGAAAGTGTGCCTGTGCGCATATTGTACGAAACCCGCTTTAACAACCGTGTTACAGTCAACAAAAACGGCATACTGCTGCGCATTAACGACCGCCAGACTAAAGAGGAAAGACGCAAGCATTTAGATCATTTATTAAAATGGGCGAAAGAAAAATTAGGCGATAAGCCTGAACTACTTGATAGCCTGCCACAGCGCAAATACCTGAATGGGGAAGTATTGAAAGTAGGGGCGCACGAATTCGTTATCTCCATATTCTACCAGGATAGCAGCCGTTCCAGCGCTAAAATTTTCGGGAACAATATTCTGTTGTCTATTGCCAAAGGGCTAAGCAAAGAGGCAGAGGAAAACACTTCTTCGTATTTGGTAGCAAAATGCTTGTGCAAATATTTCCAGCCTATTATAAGCGAACGCCTACACGACCTTAACAACCGCTTCTTTAAAAAGAACATACAGAGCATTAAAACGAAGTATGCTACCAGCTTTTGGGGCCATTGCTCGCATAACGGTCACCTGGTTATATCAGTGCGCTTAATGTTCGCCCCGCCAAGTGTTATTGACTACGTGTACATCCATGAGCTTGCCCACCTGGTGCATCATGACCACTCTCCCCGGTTTTGGAGTGTTGTAGAAAAAGTAATGCCCAATTACCGTAGTGCTGAAAAGCACTTAAAGGAACACCACCTTAAATACTACCTGTAGTTACTTTGCACATTTTTGCAGGCAGCCTTTTACCTGCTGCTGCTCCTGCGGGCTAAGCCCTGTATAACCTTCCAGGTTTTTAAGATAGTTCGTTGACCTACCGCAATCGTTTTTGCGGAAGTACAAAAAGCCGAGGTTAAGTTCTATAGTAGGATTATGAGGATTTAGCCTGTCAGCATTATGGTAGTAACCTATAGCCCTATCGGTATAAGCAGCAGACTGTGCATTATTAAGATTAACGAAATACTTGCAGCACTCTGCTGCAAAAATGTTTGCGTTTAAATTTTCAGCATCAATGGCAAGGCAACGGTCAAAGTTCTCGAGCGCCACGCTGATGTTCTGTTGCTGAAAGTAAACCGCTCCAACACCTAGGTAAGATGCCGCAAAATCCGCATTCGCAGCCAACGACTGCTTGTAGTAGTTAAGGGCCATTTCCAACAGCTTATCCTTCTCTTCCTTAGTTGTAGCCTGCAACGCCTTGTTGTAAAAAATTTCACCAAGCACCTCCAAGCCTTTGTAGCTATCAATATTGCCGCTTGCAGAGCGCTTTGCATAATCCTCCGCTTCGGTTAGCCTACCCACTGTAGTAAAATAAGCTGCCGCTATATAGTCTTTATCATTGTTGCCGGAATCGTCCCACTTAAACAATGGGTTGAGGAGATGATTTATGGCGTTGCTCAACACGTGGTGTGTCACTTGCCCAGTAGCCGAAAAGGTTAGCGGAGCATTATCAGCGCTATCCCTACGCGGTATAAATACGCAGGCCACGGCATCAGCATAGGCCAGCTTAAATCTACTTTCGCTTATGAGGTAACGGTGTATGGCTGCAAACTGCGGGCGATAAAGCACAACGCAATTAAAACGGTAGGCTGAATCCAGTCGCGCAAACTCATCAGAATATGTAATAGCCATTGCATACTTATTGAAAAACTCTGCCGGAAAAACGTCCAGGTCCCGCAAGTCAATAAACGACTTAAAGTCCGGTTGCAAGCGATACAACAAATAGGATGAAGTAAGATAGTCGCTAAAGAAAGGACCCTTTATACTGTGGGCTTCAATGTAATCAGCCGCCCCAACGGGATTGTATGTAGCAAAAACCTGCAGGCCGAATTTATCGTGGCTGCCTGTCCACTCGTAGTATTTATTGCTTATTACCAGGCCATAAGCTATAAGTATAACCCCCGATAATACAGAGGCCGTAGCAAACGCTTTGGTTTGTAGAGCTTTAATGCGCTGCAACAGATTTTGCAAGCCAAATACAAATAGTGGAAAGCTAACCAACACCAAAAAAATGATGTTGCGGTAGGCAGTTAATGCCAGGTATAAAAAAGCCGGCAGCAGTAGTAAGTATCCAATACCAAAATGCGCTACAAACACGCTGAACTTGCTGCCCTTTATTTTTAGTTGCTTAAAATGCAGAAAAGCACCTGCTATGCCAATAAGTACCATAGCAATTGCCAGATAAGTATTCCATTGCCAATATTCTGCGCGGCTATAGTCAAGCAATTCTGTGCTAAACTTATTCTCGTACACTTGCCCCAAAATATTGAACGGCTTAGTAAGCAATACCAGGCCATTGGGATTAACAACAATAATGGCGGCAGCCAACAAAAGCAATAAGGAAAGTTTTATAGGCATTTTGCTGCGCAGGGTCAGCTTCTTTTTTGCGGTAAGTAAATATTCAACCCAGGCCGAAACCGTAAACAAGCCAATTAAAATTACACCCATGCCGAAGGCTTCGTGCATATTAGCCCATAGCAGTTGCAGCGGTACCAGCCAAAGAATTTTGTTGGAATCCTCAGTCCTATATCGCAACAGAATAAAAAGGAAAAGCACTGCAAACAGGTGGCTGAACATCTCAGGCCTGCCATTAAAGCGATACTCGCAGGCAAATAGAGTAAGCAGTGCCGCGATAGAAAGCAGGAAACTATCGGACACTTTAGTGCCGGCCTTGTCAGGCAAATAAATGCGTGCGCACTTTAGCAGTAAAAGCAAAAGCATACCACTTACCAGGGCCTGCAACAGAAAAATAAATTCCGGCCCAAACGCTTTTGTGATAAGCGCCGCAACAACTTCAAACCCCCATTTAATATTTACCCAGGGAGCACCGTTATAGGTATAACTGAAAACATCCTGCGTTGGCACTTTGCCGTTTTCCAATATCCATTCACCGGTGCGTATTTGCCACCATAGGTCGGGTTCGCGCAGGCCTTTAATGCTTAGGGCAACGGCCAGCAAAAAGCAGAGTACAAGGGGGAGTTTAGGAAGGTAGTTTTTCAGGGCGTTCGTTTACACTAATATACGCAAGCCCTATAAATTGAAAAACGGTAACTATTCGGCGTCGGCAACCACTTCTTCTACTTCGGGCACCATACGCTTAAGCAAGCCTTCAATACCGCTTTTTAACGTAATGGTTGAAGATGGGCATCCGCTGCAAGAGCCTTGCAGGCTAAGGCGTACTACACCCTGCTCAAAACTTTTAAACTCAATGTGGCCGCCATCCATTTGTATAGCCGGCTTCACATACTTTTCAAGCAGTTCTTTAATTTTTGCTTCCGGGTCGTTATTAGCGGCTGAAGGGTTTTGGCTTTGCAGAATATCTTTTGGTAGCAGGGCATCATCCACAGCTTTAGCACCACTTTGTAAAAAGCCCTTAATAGCCTCTTTTAATTCCGGGGTTATTTCAAACCAATCATACTCTGCCTTCTTAGTAACAGTTACAAAGTTGTTGGCTATAAACACACCGTTTACAAAAGGTATTTCAAAAAGCATTTTTGCCAGCGCCGAACCTGAGGCCAGTTCTTTAGTTCTGAAATCCAATTGAAAGTTGGGAAGTATGTGCTGGTTGGTTACAAACTTCAAACTCTCCGGGTTCGGGGTCATTTCGGTATATATCTCTACTACGTTGGTTGCTTCCATTTTGCTGAATTAAGGGTGCAAATCTAAGCAATGGAGAGGAGATAAAAGGCAGCTTAACGGAAATTGTAATTTAGTAGCCTTCAATGCGTTAATGCTTTATGGCTCGCCTCTCCCTGTTAATTGCACTGCTTTTATCCGCATCTTGCGGGACCACCTACCATGAGCAAAAAACAACTGTAATTGCCATTCAACCTATTGGTACCGTAAATCTTAGTGAAGTAGCCGCTGTAACAACCGCCTTAGATTCTATATGCGGAATGCGGGTGATTGTTTTGCCGGCAATAAAGCCTCCCGCCAACGCATTTATCAATATTAAAACGCCCCGCTATAGGGCAGATAAGTTAATAGCCTGGCTAAAACAACAGCTGCCCGATGGTGCGGATTACATCATCGGTTTAACTGCATTGGATATATCAACTACCAAAACGGATGACTGGGGCCGCACACTGGAGCCGAAAAGCCGTTACGAAGATTTCGGCATCTTCGGGCTGGGGTATTGCCCCGGAAAAAGCTGCATCGTTTCCACTTTCAGGTTGGGCAATAAGCCCGATTTAATGCGTAGCCGCCTGGCCAAAATTGCAGTGCATGAAGTTGGACACAACCTGGGCCTACCCCACTGCAAAACAAGGAACTGTGTTATGGCTGATGCAGTGGAAAGAATTTCTACCATAGATGCAGAGAGTCTGTCGATGTGCAAAGCGTGCCGAAAAAGGGCAGGGTTTTAAACGCTTAAATATTTTTAATCCTTGCGGATGCACCAAAGGGTTTAAATCGTACCTTACAGCAAAACTTAGGTTATGAAAAACGCTTACCTGTTTTTAGCTGCCATTATTTCGAGTTTTCTTTTAGCCTCCTGTACAGACTTTAACACCTTTGAAGTTAAAGGCCGTATAACTGCTACTACTGAATGCAAGGGCAGCGTTTTGCCACCTTACGACGTAACGGTAGAAATAATAAAAGGCAATAAAAAGATAGTGAATGTAGTTACCACCGATGCCAATGGCAGGTTTGGGTTTGACTTTCCCTGGATAGAGCCTAAGTCATCCCCTGAAAAGTGGCGGATAGTAAGTGTATTTAAAGACAGCCTGCCTATTTGTCAAAAACCGCAAAGCTGCGATTCAGCCAATCAAAGCTGTTATAACCACGCTAAGAATAAAGAGTATTACAGCATGGATGAAGCAGCGGAATATACTGTAATGTGTAAGTGCGGAACAGTTTATACCATTGACCTTTTTGACCCGTTTGGTTTAAAGAAAGGATACAAGTTTGGTCAGCCGGGGTATTACTACCTTCCTCCGTTTCCTAAAAAAGAGGACAACACCGATAGTTTAAAGCCCTGGATACCGGATGAAACGGATAGTCTTGGCCCCTATAGATATTGGATTTTTCCTAAGCAGGATTAGCGAACGGATAACAACAGATATAACATCTTCGTATATTTGACGTTCAATGATTAAACCCCGCAGGAGGTCCCTACGGGGCAATTGTATTTTATGAACCTTGAGGAGATTTTAAAACGTTATACGGAAACACCAGCAATAGGTGAACTTGTCCGTTTATTAAATGAAAAAACAGAAGGCAGCGATGACCTGCACCTATCCGGGCTCATCGGCTCGCAGGATGCCTTTGTGGCTGCTGCCGTTTTTAAGCAAACGGAGTACAACCACTTTTTTATCCTGAGTGATAAAGAGGAGGCAGCGTACTTTCAAAATAACCTGAAGAACCTGCTGGCAAGTAAGGATGTTTTCTTTTTCCCGGATAGTTTTAAGCGCCCCGGCGATTTTACTGAATTGAACAACAACAACGTGCTGCTGCGCACCGAAACGGTAAATAGATTAAGCAACCCCAACAGCCGTGCCGAACTGGCGGTTAGTTACCCAGAGGCCTTATTTGAAAAAGTAGTAAAGGCGGAAGAACTGCAACA
The DNA here is from genome assembly GCA_039811145.1 of Chitinophagales bacterium. Lineage (GTDB taxonomy): Bacteria > Bacteroidota > Bacteroidia > Chitinophagales > LD1 > Bog-950. The sequence continues at coordinate 6,858 of JBDHYB010000009.1, forward strand.
GCAAACACTGCATCTGCGTGTAAACGAAAAGCTGGATGTGGACTTTATGATTGACTTGCTGGTGGAGTTTGAATTTGAGCGGGTGGATTTTGTATATGAACCCGGGCAGTTTAGCATACGTGGAGACATTATTGATATTTTTTCCTTCGGCAACGAGTTCCCCTACAGGGTAGAGTTATTTGGAGAGGAAATTGAAAGCATACGCACCTTTGACCCTGTAAGCCAGCTTTCGCAGAAAAAAATTGCAGCGGTTAGCATAGTGCCGAATATTCAAACGCACTTTACCAACGAAAAGAAGGCATCAGTGCTGGAGGTCTTTCCCTCCAATACAATTATCTGGATCAAAGATGCCGCCCTGTTAACCGAGGTGCTGGCAGGCTGTATGGAAAAAGCGCTTAAGGTACAGCCGCAAATAAAGAAAAACAGGCTGGAGCATCCGCACCACCCATTGCTGGAAGGCGAGCCGGAAAACATTTTTCTCAACCCGGCTGATTTCCTTAAAGGCATTGCCCGTTTCCGTATTATTGAATACGGCAAGAAGAGTTTCTTTAAATCGGAAAAGCAGATCAGGTTCAACAGCAAGCCGCAGCCTTCGTTCAACAAAAATTTTGAGCTGCTTATCAATAACCTGCACGAGAACACCAACAACGGTTATGAAAACCTGGTGTTTGCCGAAAACCCAAAACAGGTAGAACGCTTCTACGCCATCTTTGACGATCTTAAGGCTAACGTTAAATTCTCGCCGGTGCTTATTGGCATACACGAAGGGTTTATTGATGATGACTTAAAGCTGGCGTGTTATACAGATCACCAGGTTTTTAACCGCTATCATAAATACAACCTGCGCCAGGGTTTTAGCCGCGATAAGGCCCTGCTGATGAAAACGCTGCGCGAGTTAAAACCCGGAGATTACGTAACGCATATTGACCACGGCGTAGGCGTTTACAGCGGACTGGAAAAAATTGAAGTGAACGGGCAGTTGCAGGAAACCGTACGCCTGATATACGCCGGCAACGATATTATGTATGTAGGTATACAATCGCTGCATAAAATATCGAAATATGTGGGTAAGGAAGGTGAAAGCCCGCGAGTAAGCAAGTTAGGTAGTGACACCTGGAGTAACTTAAAGAAGAAGACCAAGAAGCGAATTAAGGAACTGGCTTTTGACCTTATACAGTTATATGCCAGACGCAAAGCAGCGCGCGGCCATCAGTTCCCTAAAGATGGCTACCTGCAAAACGAGTTAGAGGCCAGCTTCATGTATGAAGATACGCCCGACCAGGCTAAGGCTACAGAGGATGTTAAGCGCGATATGGAAGCCGTATCGCCTATGGATAGGTTAGTTTGCGGTGATGTGGGTTTCGGTAAAACGGAAGTGGCCGTTCGGGCGGCCTTTAAAGCGGCCTGCGATGGTAAGCAGGTGGCTGTGCTGGTGCCCACTACCATTTTAGCCTTGCAGCATTACAAGGTTTTTAAAGAACGCTTAAGTGATTTTCCGGTGGAGGTGGACTACCTGAATCGATTTAAAACAGGAAAGGAAAAAAAGGAAACCTTGCAAAACCTGGTTGATGGGAAAACGGACATCATAATAGGCACTCATGGGCTTGTAGGCAAAACCGTAAAGTTCAAAGATCTGGGCCTGATGATAATTGACGAGGAGCAAAAATTTGGTGTAGGCGTTAAGGAAACTTTAAAAACCCTGCGTGCTAACGTCGATTCACTCACCTTAACCGCCACGCCAATACCACGCACATTGCAATTCAGTATGATGGGTGCGCGTGATTTAAGTATCATCAATACGCCCCCTCCTAACCGCCAACCTATTACTACCGAGCTGCATCCCGTTGACCCCGACTTAATTAAGGAGGCCATTGAATACGAAATTTACCGTGGCGGTCAGGTGTTTTTTGTACACAATCGGGTAAGGGATATTGGTGAGGTAAAGGATATGCTGCTGAAGATTATACCAAACATTGATATTGGTGTAGCGCACGGCCAAATGGAAGGGGCGCATCTGGAGGAGGTGGTTATGAAATTCATTAACCGCGAATACGATGTGCTGCTTTGCACTAACATTATTGAAAGCGGTATTGATATACCTAATGCCAATACCATCATCATTAACAACGCGCACAACTTTGGCCTTAGCGATTTACATCAATTGCGTGGACGTGTTGGCCGTAGCAACAAACATGCGTTTTGTTATTTGCTGGCGCCACCGTTAAGTACTTTGAGCAGCGAAAGCAAACAACGCTTAAAAACCATTGAGGAATTCAGCGACCTGGGAAGCGGTTTTAATATTGCCATGCGCGATATGGATATACGTGGTGCGGGTAACCTGCTTGGCGCTGAACAAAGCGGCTTTATTGCGGAGATTGGTTACGATGTTTACCACAAGATATTGGACGAAGCCGTGCGCGAATTAAAACAAACAGAGTTTAAAGAACTATATAAAGATGAGATGGAGCGCACACAGGATTATGTGCGCGACTGCGCCATTGAAACAGACCTGGAAATGCTTATACCAAGCAATTACGTATCCAATAACACCGAACGTATGTTGCTGTACCGCGACCTTAACGAGATTAAGAATGAAGAAAACCTGAAAGAGTTTGAAGAACAACTGCATGACCGCTTCGGGCCCGTACCTGCACCTGTTTACGAGTTGTTTGATGCCATGCGTATTAAATGGCTGGCTACACGCCTTGGCATGGAGCAGATAATTATTAAAGGCCGCCAAATGCGCTGCTACTTTGTAGCCAATAAAGAAAGTAGCTTTTATAACTCCAGCGTGTTTGGTAAGATACTGGAATTCGTGCAACTGCGCCGCGCCGGCGTTTACCTCCGTGAAACGGAAAAGTTCTTAGTGCTGAACTTTGAACAGGTAAAGAGTATGAAAGATGCGGATGAGCGGCTGAAAGATTTGAGTGAGTTTGTATATGGTTGATGCCAAATGAATTTTCTATATTGGTTAGCGAACCGAAACATTAACCATGAAACACGTTACACTCCTGACTTTTCTGCTGCTGGCGATTGGCTTCTGCAAAGCGCAGTTTACGGTAACCGCAACGGTTGACCGCGATACCATTTGCCCCGGTGAAACAATACAACTTAGTGCCAATGCAAGCTTGTTTGATTGCGGAATAAGCTATGCAGGCTGTACAGGAGCAGATGTTTTAGATTCTATCGGAAACGGATATAATGTTCAGTCTGGAAGTTTCACCACAAACCAAACTATTTACGGCAATTTTAAAAAAGGATTTCGCATGCAGTATCTTTATACTGCTTCCGAATTAAATGCATTGTTTGGAGCGGGTGGAGTGATAAAAGCCCTTGCTTGGGAAGTAGGTCAGTTTAACAGCAATGCAACACTTCAGAATTTTGTTATTCGCATAGGTTGTGTGCCGGCCGATACTTTACTGCTAAACACCTGGCAACAGGGACTAACTTTGGTATATGGTCCTAAAACTTACACTCCCATTTCCGGATGGAACAATCACAGCCTTGACTCTTTCTATATGTGGGATGGGGTTTCTAATCTTGTTGTAGAAATATGCCATTACAATCCCGCCACCTCCAACAACCTCCAAAACATGATGGTTTATACAACGGAACCCGGCAAGGGATTATACATCAGCAGCAATAACGATGTTTGCGGAGACACTGTTGGCACAGTAAGCGCATCTCAACGGCCCAAGCTTCGTTTAAGGATGTGCCAAAGCCCCACAACAGTAGTATGGACCAGCAACGGTTCGGGAAGTATAACTAACCCCAATAATTTTACCACTTCGGCTGCGCCTTTCGGCACACAAACTTATCAGGCCGTTGTTACGCAAAACGGCATTAGCGTTTCATCAAATCCGGTTACAGTAATGGTTAAGCAACCAGGTAGCATTAACCTAATTGCGTTTACTGATACAGTTAAATGTCCATCAGACTCAATACTGGTGCAAATAGATAGCAATTATACCAATGTTGTATGGAGCAATGGGTCTACAGCCCAAACAATTGAACTAACGCAAGCCGGATTGTTTACCATATCAGCAAGTGATACTGCTAATTGTTCCTTTACTATAACAGACACTGTAAATGTTCATTCGTTTGAAGAAAACTTATCTATTCTGCAGTCCGATACTTTTATCTGCACCGGTGATTCGGTATTGCTGACCGTTTCATTAAATGGCGTTAATTACCTTTGGCAAACAGCCGAAACCACTCAGTCTATTTATGCAACTGTTGCAGGTACTTACCATGTTAATGTGTCAGGCACGCAATGCCCGCAGGACACTGTGTTGCTAAACGCTACGATTGCAGGCATAATCACTCCCCAAATTCTTTATGATAGCAGTGGCATTTGCCAGGGTGGGGGGCTTTTCCTTTATACTCAACAAGCCTATGATACTTATAGCTGGAGCACCGGAGCAAGTGCGCAACAAATCACTGTGCCCTCTTCAGGAAGTTACGCAGTTACTGTTACTGAAAACGGCTGTACAGATTCTGCAACGGCAACCATCAATTTCAATATTTTACCTCAACCGCAAGCGCAATTCATCATATTACCGGATGCCACAAATAGCGGCAACAATGTTTTAGATGCATCGCCGGATGGTGCGCAAGCTTACAGATGGGAAACTACGGAAGACACTTTAAATGGATTGATCATTGCCCAGATAACCAACACAGACAAGGACACTTTATACTGCGATGAGCGCTCACTTACCGGAACCGGCTTTATTCGTTTAAACGTTACCGATGTAAGCGGCTGCCAAAGCCAACTTACAAACTGGAAAGATATCCCCTCTTGTTTATCATCAGTTGAGGAGGCAACACTCAATACACTGAATGTTTATCCTAATCCGGTTAAGGAAGAGCTTACTATTGAACCAGGAAACACTTTTTCAGGCTATTGCAGCCTGAGCGTAACAAATGTGCTGGGGCAAAACGTATTGAACCGAAATGTGAATGGCAACATCCGGTTAGATGTAGGCTTACTTCCTGCAGGATTATATCACCTCGTAATAAGCGATAGTAATTTTTGCTTGAAGCGCAGCTTCATTAAGGAATAAGGCGAACAACCTACTGTTTAATAAAGCGCGTACTATAATTTACGCTTGACTTTACGCCTATCCAATAAACCCCTGTTGCAAAATCAATAAGGCTGATTTGAAACTGATTTTGTGCATGTATATATTGAGAGAATACCTCATTACCGTGTACATCCATTATCATTAGCTTCCCCTCCTTAATTGATTCAGGTAACGCGATATTAAGGTTTTCATCAGCCGGATTAGGATAAATGCTTATTGCTGCCATTCCTGTCTCACTCATGCCATTAACCAGAGGCACCTCAATTCCTTGTGTTGTATATGTACATCCGTTAGCATCAGTAACCGTTAAATCATAAGTGCCGGGTGCAAGATTGCTTATTGTTTGTGTGGTTTCAGTATTACTCCAGCTATAGCTGTAAGGGGCTGTACCGCCCGTTGGCGTTGCAGTTACTGAACCATTGCTGCCTGTAGAGCCCTGCACATTGGTTGATGCTGAAAGTTGAGCCGGTTCAGTAAGCGTGTAACTCTGCGAAGCGTTACAGCTATTAGCATCTGATACCGACAAATTATAAGTACCTGCGGTAAGCACACCACCACCTGTAAAAGTATAAGGTGATGTGCCGCCGGATGCTGTAAGGGTAATTTGTGCAGTTTCCCCAAAACATTTAATACTGTCTGCCGCAACATTTAACACTAATGCAGCAGGCTCGGTTATTACATAACTATTCGTGCTAAGGCATCCGTTATTATCCGTAATGGTTTGCTGGTAACTGCCTGCACAAAGATTATTAAGATCCTGCGTAGTAGCTCCTGTATTCCAGCTATACGTAAATGGCGCAGCGCCTCCGCTTATGCTTACGTCGATGGCTCCTGTGCAGCTGCCCTGACATGCCAGGGGTGCAGGGCTCGCAGTTGCCGTAAAGCCGTTAACCGAGCTTACTGTAGCCGTTGCAGTGGTTGAGCAATTGTTAGCATCAGTAATGGTGTAAGTGTAGGAGCCGGGAGTAGTAAGGGTAAATGTTCCGGTTCCATTGTAAGGCGCCGTACCGCCATTGGCTGTTACAACTACCGTTGCATTGCCACCGGTACAGGGTATAGTATCGTTAGTGGCGCTGGCCGTTAATTGCGCGGGCTGTGTTACTGTTACGCTAAGCTGCTTGCTGCAGTTGTTGGCATCAGTTACTGTATAAGTATGCGGGCCTGCAGTGGCCGAGAAAGTTCCAGTGCCGGAATAAGGCGGGGTGCCACCGCTTGCGTTTACCACTATGTTTACTGAGCCGCCAAAGCAGGAAGCTGCCAGCGATGAATTAGTGCTTACCTGCAAAGCAGTGGGCTGCGTTATGCTAACGGATGTGTTTGCAGTGCATCCTTTACTATCAGTAACAGTATAGTTGTAATTACCGGCAGATAAATTAGTTGTGCTGCCGCTATACGTATAGGACGGCGTACCACCATTAGCGCTAAGCGTTACAGTGGTAGTACCACCATTGCAAAGTATAGTGCCGGGTGTAGCGTTTAGCGTAAGGGCTGCCGGTTGTGTAACTGTAAATGATGCAGTGGTTGTTGCACTTGCTGCATCAGTAACCGTTACGCTATAGCTGCCTGCGGCAAGTCCGCTTAAATCTTGTGTGGTGGCATTGGTGTTCCAATGATAAGTGTAACCCGATGCACCGCCAGCCGGCGTTAAATCAATAGCACCGTTTGTTCCGCCGTTACAGTTAACGTTCGTAACCGTTCCTGTAGCTGATAAAGCCGCTGCTTCGGTGATGGTTAGTGAGGTGTTACCTGCCTTATCAAGGTTATCGCCATTAGCTCCGTTAACGGCGTTACCCGCAGCATAAAATACTACGGTGCCTGTACCGGCAGCAGGTGCGGTCCAACTCATATTAAAAACATTGTTATTGGTTACACCGTTGTGCTCGCAGTAAGTACGGCCGGAGTAGGTGCCGGTGGTTACAGTCTTCTTTTTTACGTTGCTGCCCAGGTTGCTGTAGGTATCAGCAAGTGGCGTATTACCCGTTTGCCGGAAAGTTGTAAGCTGAAAACCATAACCTGCAGGTGTGCCTGCAGTATGGTTTACAGTTACCCGTAAATCGTACAAGGTACCCGCGGTATAAGAAGTAACGGCATTAGTAGTGCCCGAACTAAACAATTGTATTTGCAAACTAACAGTTCCGTAACTGCCACCTGTATGGCAACTGCCACAGGTAGCTGTTTCACCCGGACCACCGGTGTTTCCGGTATTAGCGGCAGTAGCGCGGCCGGCTGAACTGGAAGACAAAATGACCCACAAACACAGTAATGAAAACCCTAAACCAATTAGTTGAATCCTTTTCATGGTTTAAATTAATGTTTAAACATCCAACTTAAAAAGTATTGCTGAAAATCCGGAATAAGATGATAATTGTAGAAAAATACAAATACGGGGAAAGCTACCTGCGGTCTATCCATCTTCCGGGGGTGTCTATCAAATTTTGGGCTATGTAATAATCAAGCATATCATGCACAGCCTGCCGGAAAGTGCGTTGCGGATTATAGCCCAGTTCCTCAATGGCATTGAGGCTGGTATAGAAGGAAGGATAACTGCCGGGCCTAACGGCATCGCGGCTTAAAAGCATTGGCCTGTTAAACAAAACACTAAACTGCTCACTGAAAAAAGCGGCTACAAGGGCCAACCACCGCGGAACAACAAGTTGGGGCGATTTAATTTTTTTATTGGGGAACCTATTGCTCAAAACTTCTACAATTATTTTACACATATCCCTCAAGGTGCGGTTGTCTTCCTCTCTACCTGATAAAATATATCTCGAACCTGCGGTAGCCTTTTGCATGGCCAATATCTGCCCTGCCGCCACATCCATTACATGCGCTAAAGGAAAGCCGCCTTTGAGTACCACCGGCATTTGATTGCGGTAAAGTGCTAACAGGTACATGCCTGTTCCTATTAAACAATCGTAAGGGCCAAACATAGTGCCCGGCAAAATGGAAGTAACATTTAACCCAAAACGCTTTACATAATCATTCACCAGTTCCTGTGCTGCAAGTTTAGAGTCATAATACCCTATACCAATTTCGTTCACCCATCCGGCCTTATCCAATCTTGCCTTTTCAATAAAGTTTAAAACCTGTGCAGCAGATGTAAACGAATGCAGGCGCGGTTGATTTATATAGGGATTACTGTTTTCAAAATTACCGATACTGCCAACAGGGTGGGGTATTGCCAATACGTTAACCGTACTGGTGTAACACATCTTTTCAAAACCGGGTGTATTAAGTGCAGCTTCAAGCACGTTGCGTGTGCCCTCAACATTAACCAGCCATTGTATACGCTTTTGGCGCGAATCGAAAGTGGTGGAACCAACGGTATGAAAAACAAGTTGTACTCCGCTGAAAGCAGCCTGCACTTCTGCCGCGTTAAGAATATTGCCCGGCACCATATCCAAACCCTGTATATCGTTTAAAGAAAGAGTGGGGCTATTAGCCAGATAAAAAACACGGATGTCTGCAGGCATTACCCCTTTATCATTTACCAGGTGATGAATAATGGCAGAGCCCAGGTGGCCGGTGCCGCCGGTAACCAGAATTTTTTTTCCGCGGATGTCAAGCATTCAGAAAATCGAAGTTATTCCATCCCAGGCCAATATCATCGTATTCGCGCTCATCTATTTTTACTTTGGCGTAATCCTCAACATGCGGCCGGTAGTGGCGGTAAAATGCTAATGCGGGGTTTTGTTTTAAAACAAAAACATAAAAGGAATTGAGGCCTTTTTGTTGTAGCTGGCGCACACCCTCCCGAAACAGCGCTGAGCCGTACCTTTTACCGTGATAAGCTTTCAACAGGTAAAGGGAATAAATCTCGCCCTCGCAGTTATGAAAGGGCTGCCTCCCTCTGCCTCCGGTAATGTAGCCCACTATGGTTCCTTCCTCATTCTTAATAACACGGGCCACCCAGTCTTCGCCCGCCTGTTTAAATATGCCTCTCCACTTTTTTTCATAAAACGGCAGCGTTAAAGAATTGAGAAAAGCATCATCAATAAGCCCACGGTATGTTTCGTTCCATGCCTGTAAATTAACGGCTGCTATTGCAGGCACATTATCAATGGTAGGTATGGTTATAACAGGCTGAAACACTACATGAAATTGCGGATTTTTCGCGGATAGCTCAACTTTCTCACTTCCCTAAAAATTCTACCTTCGCCCAGCTTAATTTAAACTGTGGCCAAGCCAAAGAACATAATAATGGTAGTAGCTGATAGCCTCCGCTACGATTCGTGCTACCAGCAGGGAGGCCCCGGCGTTCCTTACCTGGAACAAAACGCCGTACAGTTTACTAACGCCCGTTCTTCAGGCTGCTGGACATTACCTGCTACATCCTGCCTTTTTACAGGCATGTTACCGCACGAGCATGGCGCTACATCACAAAGCCGTTGGTTAAAAGATGAGATGCCTTCTTTACCTGAAAAGCTGAAGGCTGCAGGTTACAAGCCCATACAGGTAACCGCTAACATGGTTACTACCGATATTTTTAATGTAGCCAAAGGCTTTGACGAAGTACATAAAACCTGGCAGTTTGTAGATACACGCCACCCCTGGTTGTTGCGCATGGTACTTTCAGCTAACCGCCCGCGTATACGCCGCATGTTTCTTAAACCTAAGGACATTGTATTTGATAAACTAAGCGAGGACCTGCGCCAGGGAATTATCTGGGCGCAAAAAACCGCTAATGATGCATTTGCCAAAGCCAAACAACTGATTGATGAAAATAACGCTAAAGGGCAAGGGGTATTCATTTTCATCAACATAATGGAAACCCACTACCCTTACCATATAGCCGATACTTTTGAGCTATTGAGTAAAGGATTACTGGGCAAGCTTCATGAGTGGCAGGTGTTGTACCACTACCTTTCGCAAACATTTTTAAAGAAGGATAACGGCTTTATTACACAAGCTGATCTTGAACTTTTGCGCGAGAAACAAAAACTATCGTGGAAGCTGATTAAAGAAGACGTTGACGGCTTTTGCAAACAGATGCACGAAGGACAGGATAACCTGGTAGTGTTTTGCAGCGACCACGGCGATAACTTTGGCGAACAGGGATGGCAATACCACTTTAGTAATGTTACTGATGGCGGCAACCGCGTGCCGGTGTTTTGGTTGGACCATGAACACGGTAAAGGAGAAGTTAAAACGCACAATGTTACATCGCGCTTTGTGCACCACGATATTGTGCGCGCAGCCGGTATAAATGAAAGCGATAACACCATGATGGAGGAACGGGAGAATAACCTGCCTGTGCTGCAAAGTTTTTGGTACGATAATGAAGGCCACACCATGGATAAATACAAGTACAACCAGGTAGCTTTTATTGACGGTGATAAACGTTTTGTGTTGCGCGCCGGCAAATGGATGTACGCCCCCGTGGCCAAAAACGGGGCCGAGCCCACCTTTGAGTTTGTAGAACAGGGTTTTAACCCCCTGGAGGCCATTGCACTGCCTGCTGAAAGAAAGAAGTACCTGGAGGAAAACATCCGCAACTTTTCAGCGTTTTCAGATAAGATCATGAACAAGGGGAAATGATGAATATTGAGGAAGTACGCGAGTATTGCCTCAGTAAAAAAGGAGTAACTGAAGAATTTCCTTTTGATGAGGACACCTTGGTTTTCAAGGTAATGGGCAAAATGTTCCTGCTCACCAGCTTGACATTTCGCCCCTTTAGGGTTAACTTAAAGATGAACCCGGAACTAGTGGAAGAATACCGCGAAAAATATGCGGATGTGCAACCCGGCTACCACATGAGTAAAAAGATGTGGAATTCCGTTTACTTTGACAGCGGTAATATACCCCGTAAGGAATTATTATGGATGATTAACCATAGTTATGACGAAGTGGTACGGGGATTGACGAAGAAACTTCAACAGGAACTAAAGGAATTGTAAAGATGGATTTGATATTATCTATAGCATTTTGCTCAGCGCTCTACCGTTCGGCGCGCAATAAGGGAATCAGCCCCTGGCCTTATATTTTGAATTATGCAGGTGCGGTTTTATTAGTGTGCTTCCTTATTGCATTTACAATCACCTCTATGTTTGGTAAAAACGCCCTGGAAACCGAAGAGGGCATGAAGAACGCTTTATACTTCGCTCCTATTTCTATCGCTTTCGAAATATTCCTGTATATCTACTTCCGCAAAAAGCTGGAGAAGACCAAACTGGTGGAAAAAGAGGATGACGACTACAACACACCTCCGCCACCTCCTAAAAAGGATTTGTCCTACTTCCGCTAAACCTTTACTTACCTGATTGCTATACCGCTAAAGCTGTTTAAGTTTGAGGCGTGTTAGATTATTTAATTGTTGGGCAAGGTATTGCCGGTAGCCTGCTGGCCTGGTTCCTGAAAAAGGAAAACAGAACTTTTATGGTTATTGATGCAGGCACTGCGCAGGCATCATCAACTGTGGCTGCCGGTTTAATAAATCCCATTACCGGCCGCAAGTACAACACTACCTGGCTGGCTGATACCTTACTGCCCTTTGCTGAACACACATATAAAGAAATAGGCACAGCCTTAGGAGGGCAGTTGTACGCTTCCATACCGCTTTACCATCTCTTCGATTCCATTAAAGCGCAAAACGACTGGAGCCTGAAATGCGGCACTGATAGTTACCGTAAGTATCTAAGTAGTACGCAGCTCAGCTATCTTGATGGTGAAAAGGTTCACAATCCATTCGGCAGCTTTGAAGTGAATGGAGCTGCCCGTATACAGGCGCGCCGGCTTAATGGCTCAATACGGCAATGGCTTAATGATGCTAATAGCCTGCAAGAAGAAAGATTTGACTTTGAAAAACTGGAGGTGCATAAGGATTGTGTGAGCTATAAGGGCCTTGAAGCTGCTAAAATTATTTTCTGTGATGGTGCAGCAGGCATGCAAAACCCTTATTTCAATTACATTCCCTACCAATTAGCCAAAGGCGAAGTGCTGATTGTTCGTATTAAGGATTTTTACAACAACAGAATAATTAAAGGTGAAGTTGGTATTGTGCCATGGGACGGCAACGATTTGTATTACGTTGGCGCTACCCATCATTGGCACTTTACAGATAACCAACCCAGCGAAGCAGGACGGAAAGAACTTGAGGAAGGGCTAAAACAAACCCTAAAGTTGCCTTACGAAGTTGTAGAGCACCGCGCTGCCATACGGCCCTGTGTAAATGGCCGAAGGCCCTTTATTGGCCGGCATGCCCAGCATAAAAATATGGCAGTGCTTAATGGATTGGGCACAAAAGGATTTTCTTTAGCGCCCTACCTGGCCAGCCAATTGGTAAACCACCTTGAACGAGAAACGCCATTGATGCAGGAGCTGGATGTAGCGCGTGCCTTGAAATAAGGCTTGCCTGTATCTCATTGCACCAATCGGCAGATATTTATAAACTTGCTGTATGATAAAAGCTACCATTAACGGTAAAAAAGAATTCAGCGTTGGCGACAACGAACTTGACGGCCAGGCTGTAGAGTGGGATATTATTGAGGTGCGCGATAACACCTTTCATATACTTAAGGATAACAAGAGTTATAACGCCACACTGATAAGCTTTAATGCGGAAGAAAAAACGATGGTGATAAACGTAAACGGCAACGATTACGAAATAAGCATTAAGGATAAATACGATTTGTTGCTTCAACAGTTGGGCATTACCGCCAAATCTGCCTCGGCAGTGCAAAGTATTAAAGCCCCCATGCCGGGTTTAATAATCAATGTGGTTGCCAAAGAAGGCGATGAAGTAAAAAAGGGTGATACCCTTTTGATTCTGGAGGCCATGAAAATGGAGAACGTACTGAAGAGCCCGCGCGATGGTGTAATTAAAAAAGTAAAAGCAGAGCTGAAGCAAACCGTGGAGAAAAACCAGGTATTGATTGAATTTGCTTAACGTGAAAAATTAAATTGTAAGAATAGTATGTCACAAAACTTAGGAACAGGTTCAAGAATACAGCACCCCAAATTCGGAAAAGGGGTTGTTGTTGATGTAGATGCAGATTATTACACCATTTGGTTTCGCGATGGCAATGCCACCCGCGGAATTGCACGCGATTTTGTAGGAATGGAAGTGCTGGAGGCTACTGCGGCAGAGTTTGTGCCTATAACGCTGCGCGATATTAAAGAAGCCGTAAATGAACTGCTGGAAGAAAAAAGCGACCTGCAGGAAGTGGTATCAATGGCCGGCAAATGGAACCGCGGTATGATGATTTTAAAACCGGAGGACACCTCTCTGCAGCCTAAGGAAATTCCTATTGAAAGCTTTTTCCACAAAATAGTAATGCTGCGCGACCGCCTGCGCGTGATGGAACAAAAGATAAATGCGCACAAACTGCTTACGGATGAAGACAAGGTAGAAATGCAGCAATACATTACCCGCATTTACGGCTCGCTTACCACTTTTAATGTACTGTTCAAATACACCGAAGACCAATTTAAGGGTTCAGGAGAAAAATAAATTGTGATAGACATATAAATGAACAAGGGCAGTAGAAAACTACTGCCCTTGTTCATTTATAACTTGCGGGTGAGCTTACATCTTCATATCATCCACACCATCCAAATACGTTTGAATCTCTGCAAACAGGGGTTCAAAAACATCGGCATCAAAAGGTGATTTAAGATTAGCCAGTTTCACCAGGTTTAAGAAGCTATCGCTGCCGCCGGCCTTACACAGGCGCAGGTAATCGGCCCATGCACTCTTAAAATCATTGCGCGTTTTGCTCCAAAACTGGAATGCACAAAGTTGTGCCAGGCAGTAATCGATATAGTAGAACGGGTTTTTATAAATGTGGCTTTGGCGTTGCCAAAAGCCGCCGTTCTCCAGGTAAGCATTGCCGTCGTAATCAACCCAGGGGCGGTATTTCTTTTCCAGCTTCAACCAGGTTTGGCGGCGCTCGGCCGGTGTCATTTCAGGATTTTCGTAGACCAAATGTTGAAACTCATCTACAGCCACACCATAAGGTAAAAACAGTATGTTAGAAGTAAGGTGAACGAACTTATATTTTTCCGTATCCTTTCCGAAAAACAGGTGCATCCACGGGTAGGTAAGGTGCTCCATGCTCATAGAGTGAATTTCACAGGCCTCATACGTAGGCCAGTAATATTCCTCTACCTGAAAGTTGCGGCTTTCGTAACATTGAAAGGCATGGCCCGCCTCATGGGTAAGCACATCTACATCGCCAACTGTGCCATTAAAATTAGCGAAGATGAAAGGCGCCTTGTATTTCTGGAACATGGTGCAGAAACCGCCTGATGCCTTTCCCTTTTTGTTTACCAGGTCCATCAATTCATTGCTCACCATAAAATCAAAAAACTCCTTTGTTTCGGGCGAAAGCTCTGAATACATCTTTTGGCCATTAGCTACAATCTCTTCCGGCGTACCTTGCGGCGTTGGGTTGCCCGAGTTAAAGTTGTGGCCCCAGTCGTAAATCTTCAGTTTATCTACACCAATACGTTTACGCTGGCGCTCGCGCAGGGCAGCAGCCATAGGCACTACGTATTTTAATACCTGTTCGCGATAACCGGCTACCTGCTTTGCATCATAATCTGTACGGCCAAGGCGGTAATAAGCAAGTTCCACAAAGTTTTTATAGCCCAACTTTTTAGCTATGGCATGGCGTAGTTTAACCTGCTTGTCATAAATCTCATCAAACTTATCCTGATGTTGGGCAAAGAACCCCCACTTGGCATCAAAGGCCTTTTTACGCACCTCGCGATCGGTACTTTCGCTAAAAGCTTCAAGGGCGCTAAGGTTCATTTTCTCGCCGTTAAACTCCACCTCGGCACTGGCAATCAATTTTACATACTCCGTACCCAGCCTGTTCTCTTCCTTAAGGTCGTCTATAATACTGGGGTCAAAAGTTTTAAGGCTTACATCGGCAATGTTGAACAGCTGTTGGCCAAACTTCTGCTTCAGCTCATCTTTAAATTTGCTGCTACCCAAGGCCTTATAAAACTTAATGTTCAGGTCCTTAATAAGCGGCTCGTTGCTATCAAAGTACTCCTGCTCTGTTTCGTAGTAGGCATCCTGGGTGTTTATTGAATTACGAACCGAGGCAAGAGAAGAATAAGTCTGGAACTCGGTTTTCAGGTCGTTTATTTTAGCCAGCACTTCTGTTTGATTATCAGCAGATTGTGCAGAGTCAAACTTCAGTAATAGTTCATTAAAACGGCGCTCGATATCTTTGATATCAGGGCGCTTATAATTCATTTCAGAAAACTTCATGCTTTTATTTTAGAAGTGCAAAGTTAGAAAAGTGGTAAAAACCACGGCTAGCTGTTTTCTGCGGGCTATAAAAGGCTGATTTTGGCCCTTAAAGGCTGTTAATTTTAAACAAGAGACCGCTTTACGGTGTTAAGCATAAACCGTTTAACTGTAAGGGCCGTAACTAGTTTACGTCTGATAGCATATGAAAAAGCCAATTTCCAATATCCTTGTAATCTGTTCGCTGCTGGTTTCCATCAGCAGTTGCGCACAAAAAAATTCATCTACACAAAAGGCGCCGGCCGCCAAGCAAGTAACTATGAGCGATCCAACAAAACTTGACACAATAACATTAGGCGGAGGATGCTTTTGGTGCACCGAGGCCATTTACCAGCGCTTAGACGGAGTAGTATCGGTTACCAGCGGCTACAGCGGCGGTAAAATTGCAAACCCTACTTACCGCGAAGTTTGCAGCGGCCTTACCGGCCATGCCGAGGTGGTGCAGATTGTATTTGATACTACTAAAGTAAGTTTAGCCGAAGTGCTGGAAGTATTTTTTAAAACACACGACCCTACCACGCTTAACCGCCAGGGTAATGATGAAGGAACACAATACCGTTCAGCCATTTTTTACCGCAACGAGGAGCAACGTAAAGTTGCCGAGGACATTAAAGCCGGCTTAGATAAAAGCGGGGCATTTGATGCACCCATAGTTACAGAGATAGTGCCCTTTAAAGTGTTTTATAAGGCTGAGGATTATCACCAGGATTATTACAATCAGAATAAAAACTCCAACTCTTATTGCACCTATGTGATAGTGCCTAAGGTTGAGAAGTTTGAGCACTACTTTAAAGATAAACTGAAGAAATAACTGGTTTTTTGGTTCAGCCGCACCTGCCAAAGGTGCGGCCTTTTTTTAACAGCCCCGTGCTTTGCCCTGCAGGTTTGTTATTTATAGAGGCAATTTACATCTTTGGGCGAAACAGGAAGGCATGGATAGGCTTGTAAAACTTAACGACAGAACGTTTAAGTTGTATAAAAGTGAATCGGAGATATTGCAGGCTATACGTGCCGTAGCAACCCGTATTAATAACGACTATATAGGCAAAAGACCTTTGATTGTGCCCGTGCTTAACGGCGCATTTATGTTTGCTGCGGACCTGATGAAAGAATTAAAGCTGGATTGCGAGTTGAGCTTTGTAAAGTCCTCGTCTTACCATGGCACAAACTCTACCGGTAACGTAACTACTCTTATTGGCCTAAATACCGACCTTAAAGGCAGGCATGTAATTATACTGGAAGACATTGTAGATACCGGCACCACACTTGCACGGCTTATGCCGGAGTTTATGAGCAAGGAGCCGGCCTCAGTAAAAATTGCCACCTTATTATGGAAGCCCGCCGCATTAGTAAACAACATTAAAGTAGACTATGCCGGTATTGAGATACCCAACGACTTTATAGTTGGTTACGGACTAGACTATGACGGACTTGGACGCAACCTGCGCGATATTTACCAGGTTGTAGCCGAAGGCGAAGCAGCCTCTTAGTTATGAAGAAGGTTGTAGTGGTTGGAGCAGGCGCAGCAGGTTTTTTTGCTGCTATTAATTGTGCCGAAAAGAACCCTGACTACCAGGTTACCATTCTGGAAAAATCTCCCAAGTTTTTAGCCAAGGTTAAAATAAGCGGAGGCGGGCGCTGTAATGTTACCCATGCCTGTTTTGAAGCCCGCCAGTTGGTAAAAAATTATCCGCGTGGAGAGAAACAACTAACAGGTCCGTTTACAAGGTTTAACCCAACCCATACCATTGAATGGTTTGAAAGCCGTGGTGTGGAGCTAAAGACGGAGGAAGACGGCCGTATGTTCCCCGCCAGTAACACATCGCAAACTATTGTAAACTGCTTTTGGAATGAGGCACGGCGCCTAGGCATTAAAG
Organism: Chitinophagales bacterium; assembly: GCA_039811145.1. GTDB lineage: Bacteria > Bacteroidota > Bacteroidia > Chitinophagales > LD1 > Bog-950. The sequence continues at coordinate 24,080 of JBDHYB010000009.1, forward strand.
TGGAAATGCAATGCGGGGTAGAAAGCATAGCACGCGCAGGCGATAAATGGAGCCTGGAAACAAGCAATGGTTACCTAAGCGCGGATGCTGTGATTGTTACAACCGGAGGTACAGTACAGGTTTGGAAGTTGTTACAACGCCTGGGCCATAACATTGTTGAGCCGGTGCCATCCCTCTTTACTTTTAATATAAAAGATGAACGCATAAAAGGGTTAGAAGGCGTTTCAGTGCCTAATGCGCAGGTAAAAATAAAGGACACTAAGCTTAGCGCCGAAGGCCCTTTGCTGATAACCCATTGGGGCCTTAGCGGCCCGGGGGTGCTTAAACTTTCTGCATGGGGCGCAAGGGAGTTAGCTGCCATCAATTACCAATTTGATATTGACGTAAACTGGCTGGGCACCAAAACTACTGCACAGCTTATTGAAGCCCTTAAAAATTACAAGCAGCAACACCCCAAACAAACAATAGGCAAGAATAATTTATTCGGCGTACCAACACGGCTTTGGCTATCGCTTTTAACCGCCGGCGCAGGTGCAGGCGCACTTACTCAAAACTTTGCAGACCTCTCCAACAAAACCATTGAATTGATTGCCAGCATGCTAACTGCATCACAGTTTAAGGTTAATGGCAAATCCACCTTTAAAGAAGAGTTTGTAACTGCAGGTGGTGTTGACCTGAACGAAGTGGATTTTAAAACCATGCAAAGTAAGTTGTTCCCTAAGCTGTATTTTGCGGGTGAGGTATTGGATATTGACGCTGTTACGGGCGGCTTCAATTTTCAGGCAGCGTGGACTACCGCATGGATAGTGGCTCAATCTGTTTAGCAGGGTTACTAACCCGAAACGGGCTCCGCGCCCCGATGTCCTTCGCCTATTGGCTGCGGCATATACTTATCCAGTAATTCTTTAAAACGCGGGTGCGTGCGTAAATTTTCAAGATCAGCGTCTGCCTCTATGTGAGCTCGGTCTGCCTGCATAAGGGTAGCTGTTTCATGCACAAAACTTAACTCCAGTAAAGCTAAAGCCTTGTCGTAATCGCCCAGAAGTGAGTAGCAACAAGCCAGGCTGTAATCTGCAATATGGGCTGCAGCCTGATTAGCTTTCTCCAGTTTTTCTATCGCTTCATTCAGGTAGGCTTTATAATCAGTTTTGGTGTACAACTTTAACAAGGCGGTACCCCAATTGGTAAGGGCGTGATAAAAATCGGGCTTGATATTAACGGCCCATTCAAATTTCTCTATCCCCAATCGAAGAAGCTTTTCATCACAGTTCCTCTCTAACGCAATGCGGACTAAGTCGGTACCCCAGTTGTAATAGCCAAAAGCGTTTTGCGGTACCAGAATCAGGGATTCTTTGTAGTAACTTTCCCCTTCCTCAATTTCGCCTTTCCTAAAGGATATATCACCCAGGTTATAATAAGCACGGGCCAACTGCTTAATTATATCTTCGGTGCCCACCGCCTTTATCTCCTCTGCCCGGTTAACTATTTCCTGGTATTTGCCCTGCAGCATCAGCGACATAAGGTCAGACTCCAACTTGCCCTGCGACAAATTTTTAAGGTTGTTGCGAAGGGTCTTCACATCCCCCTTTTCAACTAATTCAATTGCAGTTTCTATTTTCTGTAAGGGCTGTTTTAATAAATCGAAATTCTGAACTCCGCTGCCATCATCAAATTGTAATGTGCCGATGTTGCCCAATATATCGCGCAGGTAATCAAAAGGCCGGTCGAAAAAGGGCGCCGGGGTTAATTCCAATTCATTAGCCAGGGCCCGGAAAAAGCTATCGGCGCCATTACTGTTTACATACCGAACGGAATCTTTATTGCAAAGGTGCTCACGCACATGTTTCGGCGCTTCTTCGGATTTGTAGCCCACCCAATGCAAATCGCTACTGAAGCGCGGCACCTGGCACAACTCCTCAAAAATAAAATCGCATAACCCGCTGTAGCCTACAACCAAAAAGTAATGCTTGCGCAGCAAATCGTTAAGCAGCATTTTAAAATAATCGCCCGGTTGGCGTAACTCCTCAGTGGTATTAAGCATTAAAAACGAATGGCCTTGCCCATGCAGGTAAAATATATTGGGGAACAAAATGGAATCGGACACATAGTTGCGCGTATTGGCCAAATCGTACACATAAGTATGATGGTTAAACAGCGCCATTGTTTTAACCAATAAGGGGTCGAAGTTGGTAGTAAGCACCGTATTTACGTATCCCTCCTTAATAAGCATACCGATGTACAAATGTGCCAGGTTAATTTTTGCCGAATTGGTATAAGAGCGCAGATACTCCTCGCGTTGCTTATACGTAAGGCACTTCATTAATATATTGTACTCATTGTCGGTTTCCTTTAGCTGAGCATCCTCAAACCGGTAGCTGTAACGCGGATCGTTTTTTAATTCAACCACCATTTTAGAGGCAAGGGGTATACCCGCAGAGGCAGATATGCCGGCGCCTACCAACAAAGCAGTAGAACGGCCCTCCTCCTTAAGCTGTCGCATATGGCGGGCTATGGATTTAATCCTTGTAGTTTGAAAATCAGTCATCGCAATCCTGAGATGTAAGATAGGAAATAATCCTACGCTCATCCCTTACTGCGGCAAAATTCTAAAGCATGGTTGTGGGACACACGTAATCGGTAATCTTAAACTTTCCGCTTTTCTTAATAGCCGTAAAGCCCCCATCTACATTTATAAGATTAGTATAACCTCTTGCTCTTAGTATAGAAACAAAAGCCATGGAACGGTAACCCGCCGCACAGTGCACGTAGTATGTTTTGTTTTTGTCTATCCGCAACATGCTATCGTCCACGTAATCTAACGGGCCATTAATGGCATTTACGATATGCTCCGAGTCGTATTCACTTTTTTTGCGGACGTCCAGAATATTAATGTTAGGGTCTTTTTGCTCGGCCAGCGCAAACTCCTCTGCCGTTACTGAAGTAATAGTATCTAACGGAAAGCCTGCCGTTTGCCAGGCCTCTATGCCCCCGGTAAGATAGCCGATACAATTATCGTAACCTACCCTTGCGAGGCGCACTGCTACTTCCTCTTCGCGGCCTTCATCCACCACTATTAAAATGCGCTGCTTAATATCTTTTACCAGGGTGCCTACCCAAACCGCAAAACTGCCATCAATGCCAATGTTGATTGAGCCGGGGATAAAACCTTTTGCAAAATCGGTGGCCTTGCGTGTGTCAATTACTACAGCATTGGTTTCATGCATTATAGTATCAAACTCACGGGCCGTTATCCCCTTCAAGGCACGTTCCAATACGTTATCTATGCTTTCATAACCCTGTATGTTCATCAACACATTTTTAGGAAAGTAAGAGGGCGGCGGTGTTAAACCTGTAAGCAGCTCTTTTACAAATTGCTCACGGGTTATACCCGGACGCAAGGCATAATTCGTTTCCTTTTGATGCCCTAAAGTATCGCTGGTTTCCTTACTTAAATTTTTACCGCAGGCGCTACCGGCACCATGGCCGGGATAAACAATAAGAGAATCCGGCAGCGGAAGAATTTTATGCTGCAATGAATCGTAGAGGTGGTTAGCCAGTTTTTCCTGTGTAAGGTCGGCTATTACATGCTGGGCAAGGTCGGGGCGGCCAACATCACCTATAAACAGGGTATCGCCGGTAAACAAGGCCTGCTCTTTACCTGTTTCATCAATAAGCAGGTAACAACTGCTTTCAAGCGTATGGCCCGGTGTATGTATCAACCGTATTTTCGCATTGCCTAAGGCAAACTCCTGCCCATCATTAGCTACCAGCATATCAAAGCCTGTTTTCATTTGCGTAGGCCCGTATACTATTGTTGCCCCGGTTTTCTTTGCCAGGTCAATGTGCCCCGAAACAAAATCAGCATGAAAGTGAGTTTCGAAAATGTATTTGATTTTAGCACCGCGCTTTTCTGCCATTTCAATATAAGGCTGCACTTCGCGTAAAGGGTCTATGATAGCTGCCTCGCCATTGCTTTCAAGGTAATAGGCACCGTGTGCCAAACATCCGGTATAAATCTGTTCTACTTGCATACACTTTGTTTTAATAACCCAAAAGTAGGCAGGCTATTCCACCTGTTTTGTGACATTTGTCACATAAGCCCAAATTACCTGCGGGCAGTGAGGGAGATAAGGGAAGCAGGCCCGTGATGAAACGGGCCTTCATCAAGCAATTGCTCTTCTTCAACAATTTCAAGGTCCTTTGCATCCTTAAAATCTTCAACCAATTCCTCTATTGAAAAAAGAAAATCAGCATCCTTCGGCCCGCCCGATTTTTTGCCGAGTTGGGCTTTTGAGAACCCCTGCAGCACCAGCAAACCGCCGGGGCGCAGGGCAGTAAACAAGCGACGATATTCCTGCCTGCGCATGGCTGAAGGCAGGTGACAAAAAATAAAGGCCAGGCAATCAAAGCCTTCAGGCGCAAAATTGTAATCGCTGAATGTGGCAATGCTATAGTTAATACTTACATTATGGTGGGCTGCCAGTAACTCAGCTTTCTGCTTGCCGGCTTCACTTAAATCAAATGCAAAAACCTGCCATCCTATTGTGGCAGCATATACAGCATTGCGGCCTTCGCCCTCGGCGGGTAGCAACATCCTGCCGGCAGGTAAGCCATCAATTACCTTTTTAAAAAATGTATTGGGCGTTGTGCCATAGGCAAACTCCTTAGCTGCGTAGCGTTCGTTCCAAAACTCTTTCATCACTTATCAATAAACAGGGTTTTTAAAGCAATAACTATAAGTAAAACTGCAAAAGATTTCTTGAGCACTACGTTAGGCAAATGCGTTGCAAAGCGCGCACCTATAAAGCTTGCTACAAAAAAGGTAATAGCCAAAACAATGGCAATCTTAACATCAACCATACCGGCCTTATAATACTGCCATGCCGCAAGAGCCCCTACGGGCCACACCAACATAAAAAGTGTAGTGCCCTGTGCCTGTTGTTGGCTAAAGCCTAAAAACATAACCAATGCCGGAATTATAACCACTGCACCGCCAATACCCAGTGTGCCACCAAGTAAACCTGCCACTACGCCAATTATAATTGCAATAATCATTTCATTCATAACGCAAATTTTAAACCACAAACAACCCGCTGCGAATCTACCTGTAGACTGGTAAGCCCGGCAAGACCTTAACATAATTACCGTTAAAGCATGCAGCAAAATAAAAGCAGGGTAAAGGTTGTATCGGTAACAATAGTTACACAAGAGCATTTAACAGCAATGAATCGGGCTTGCTTAGAAACCGTTCATCACTAACGCCTGTGCGGTTAAACATTATTACGCTACCCAGTTTTTGTTCCGGATAAATACGCATCTCGCAATAATAACCACCCCCGCCACCTGCATGGGTATAATAGCTTTTGTTTAGCAGTTCCCCTTTATACCAGCCCAGACACATGCCTGTATGTTTGCCGGAAGTTGTCAGGTTTTCAGAAAACATCAGGTTTTGCGTTTCGGGTTTAAGCAGTGGATGTTTATCGCTTAAAAGCGCCTGAATATATTTTACCAATCCTTCTGTTGAACCAATCAAACCGCCATAGGAGGTGCCGTTTACATAGTTGGGCTCAAATGGTTTCCATCCGTTCTCGGCCGGTCCCATGTATTTGTTTTTGTCCAGCATAAAGCCAAGCAGAAGATTCATCAGGCTCAATTGCTTTTGGTATCCCTTTGCATGATTGGCGGGATTGATATTAAAACCAAGAACATCATTCGTTACACTAATACGCTGAAGGATATTAGCGCTTATATAATCCTCATAGCATTTGCCACTTAGGTTTTCAATTATGCGGCCCAGCAAAACATAGCCAAGATTGCTGTAGGCAAACCGTTCACCGGGTTTAGCTTTCTGTTTTGCTTGCTTAAACACCCTATCAAAAAAAACATTGCGATTAAAGCTCTTATGTTCCTCAGGCAGGTGAATCCAGTTTAGCGGAAGCGGATTGGGCAATCCCGAAGTATGACTCATCAAATGCCGAATGGTAATATCATTACTGTAAGGAAAGTTGGGATAATACTTACAGGCCGGTGCGTCAACATTTAACGCGCCGCTTTCCATTAGTTGCAAAATGGCAACAGCGGTAAAGGTTTTTGTAATGGAGTAGCAGTTAATAGTAGAACCCTCTGTAACAGGTTTCGCATTAGCAATATCGGCATAACCGTACCTAAAGGAATGAAGAACTTCGTCTTTATTAAAGAAACCGTATTGAACTGAAGGAGTTTGCCCGGAGTTTACTAACGATTGCAATAGATGTTCAACCGTTGGCATACGCATTTTGTTTTCGGGCTTATATGGGCGCTTATTTTGCCTTACCCCACTCAATGGTCATCTTAACAGCTTTCTTCCAGCCATCGTAAAGCTTAGTGCGGTCAGTGGGCTTCATCAACGGTTTAAATTGCCGGTCAACCTTCCACTGTTTAAGTATGTTCGGCTTTTTGTAGTAGCCAATAGCAAGGCCCGCCAGGTAGGCGGCGCCAAGGGCTGTAGTTTCGGTAACTTTTGGCCTGTCAACAGGCACGCCCAATATATCGCACTGAAACTGCATAAGGAAGTTGTTGGCGCAAGCACCACCATCTACCCTCAGCGATTTTAATTTAATACCGCTGTCCTGCTCCATTGCACCCAACACATCTTTGGTTTGGTATGCCAATGATTCAAGCGTAGCCCGTACAAACTGGCCTTTACCTGTGCCCCGCGTTAAACCATAAATAGCTCCGCGGGCATTCATATCCCAATAAGGAGCACCAAGCCCTGCAAAAGCAGGCACTACATAAACCCCGTCAGTTGATTGAACCGATGAGGCGTGATATTCTGAATCAGCGGCTGTATCAATAACTTTTAAACCATCGCGCAACCACTGCACTGCAGCGCCGGCAATAAATATGCTGCCCTCAAGGGCGTACTCCACTTTTCCACCCATACCCCATGCAATAGTGGTTAATAAGCCGTTCTTGCTTTTCACCATTTTGTTGCCGGTGTTCATCAACATAAAGCAGCCTGTGCCGTATGTATTCTTTGCCATTCCCGCATTAAAACAGGTTTGACCAAAAAGAGCCGCCTGCTGATCGCCGGCTATACCTGCAATAGGAATTTCAACATCAAAAACGCCACGGTGCGTAAAGCCGTAAATGCGGCTGCTATCCGTTACGTAAGGCAACATTAAAGAAGGCACCTCCATAGCTTCCAGCAGCTTTGGATCCCACTTTAAGGTTTTGATGTTAAACATCATGGTACGGCTGGCGTTGCTGTAATCAGTTACGTGCAAAGCGCCGTCAGTAAGTTTATATACCAGCCAGCTATCAATAGTGCCAAACAGCAGTTCGCCGTTCTCAGCACGCTTGCGGGCACCCTTAACGTGATCTAATATCCACTTCACTTTAGGCCCGCTGAAATAAGCATCAACCACCAGGCCCGTATTCTCCTTCACATACTTTTCAAAATCCTTCTTCTTTTTCAGGTTGTTGCATATATCCATTGTGCGGCGGTCCTGCCAAACAATAGCGTTATGAATAGGCACGCCAGTTTGTTTGTCCCATACCACAGTGGTTTCGCGCTGGTTGGTTATACCTATGGCTGCAATTTGCCCGGCTTCAATACCGGCCATCTGCATTACCTCTTTTGCGGTATAAAATTGTGAGTTCCAAATCTCTTCGGGGTCATGTTCTACCCAACCCGGCTGCGGAAAAATTTGGGTAAATTCCTTTTGCGACATTGCCACAATATTCCCTTGGTCGTCAAAAAGAATAGAGCGGGAGCTCGTAGTACCCTGATCTAAAGCCAGGATGTACTTTCTATTATCTGCCATGTTTGCCGATTAACGGAGAATGAATATTTTAGCAACTAATATAGAAAGAGTTAATACTCATATACCCTTACTTACAAAAAAATTTTAATCCAGCTTATTGTGGCCCCTTAAAACCGGGCTTTTTAACAACCTGAAGCTAACGGGTATAAAAGTGTCGCCCTTTGAAAAACAATGGGTTATGAAAAAAACAAGGCAAATTCGGTTAATTGAAGTAAAGAGCGAAGTAGGCGCCGGCACGCGCGGTGCCAGCCTGGGCATTGATGCCATTAAAATTGCCGCGCTGGACTTTAGAAGTAACTTTTTTAAGGAGCACCGCAGCCTTAACATACCGGATGATAATGCTGCCCTGCATGGTTTGGTAGAAAGCCGCTATGCCAAGCGTATACGCAGCGTGTTAAAGATGTATGAGCGGGTGGGTGCAGCAGTGCGCGACTCACTGAAGGATGGCAAATTCCCTATTGTATTATCAGGCGACCACAGCAGCGCCGGCGGAACTATTGCCGGTATTAAAATGGCATACCCCGAAAGCCGGCTTGGTGTGGTTTGGGTAGATGCCCATGCCGACTTGCACAGTCCTTTTACTACCCCATCGGGCAATATGCATGGCATGCCCTTGGCGGCATCGTTAGGCGAGGATAACATTGAAAACAAGGTAAACGACCTTGATTACGATACCATTGAGCTTTGGGAAATGCTTAAGAATGTAGGTGGCATAAGCCCTAAAGTGGAATACCGGGACCTGCTTTACATGACCATGCGCGATTTTGAGGAGCAGGAAGGCTACCTGTTAAAGCAACATAAGGTTAAAAACTTTACTTCTTCAGAAATACGCAAAACCGGCGTAACCAAAATAAGCCGTGAAGCCATGAAATACCTTGCCCCTTGCGATAAGGTTTATCTGTCTTTTGATGTAGATTCATTAGACCCCAGCGTTTCTCGCGGCACAGGCACCCCGGTTAAAGGCGGCATAAATGAAAGGGAAGCTGCGGATATAATACTGGAACTGGTTCAAAATGAAAGGATTTGTTGCCTGGAGTTTACAGAAATAAACCCAACGCTTGACAGTGAAAACGTAATGGCCGAGACCGTGTTTGAGATACTACAGAAGGTAGCCCGACAAATAGAAATTATTTAATTGTGTTTAATAGACAATTTGTATATTGGCTTAACAAAACAAAACCACACTCATGAAAAAGAATCTGTTTTACCCTCTATTTGCTTTAGTATTATTTTTAGGCGTTTCATCTTGTAGTAAAGATCCTATCGTTGTTCCCTACAACCTGTCAGACTTTAGCCCAATTTGTATTCCGGCTTCGCCTAACACTTACGGCACTACCACCTATGAATTTCCGGTTTCGCAAAACGACATTAAAAGCGTTATAACCACCGCAGGTGTTAGTGATGCCTGGGGACGTTTACAATCAGCTAAGTTAACTGCTATACAACTGCAGGTTACTTCAGGCGCCAGCACATTCGACGAAATTGCCGGAGTTCAATTGTATGCTAAAAATGCGGGCACTTCAGGAGATGGTGAGCAGGTAGCCTACACACCTGATATCAGCGCAGGAAGCGCCACTATTGACTTCCTTTTAAACGGTACTGAAATAGCCGAGCTGGTAAAAAGCGGCGACCTGGTATTTACAGTTAAGTTAACCACCAAAGCGCCCGGTAACCAAAACGCTATTTGCATGAAACTTAGCAAAGGTGTAATTGAAATAAAAGAGAAAAAGTAAGCTCTTTCTTCAAGTCGTTGTCAAAAAGCCCCCCGAACAATCGGAGGGCTTTTTGATTTTAGCTATTTGACAAACAGCTCCATTTGCAATTCTTTCAAAACAAACGTGCGCCTATGGTAAGGCGAACTGCCAAATTGAAGCATTGCGTTACGGTGGAATTGGGTACCATACCCTTTATTGCTTTTCCAGTCATACATCGGGTACTCCTCATGTAGCTTTTCCATAAACTCATCGCGGTAGGTTTTTGCCAGAATAGATGCAGCCGCAATACTCATGTATTTGGCGTCGCCCTCCACAATGGTTTGGTGCGGTATATTTTGGTACGGCTTAAAACGGTTGCCATCCACTATAATAAATTGAAACTTTTGCTGCAATTGGTCCAAAGCCAAGTGCATGCTCATTATGGATGCATTCAAAATGTTTATCTCGTCAATCTTGTGATTATCCAAGGAGGCAACCGCAAAAGCAACTGCTTCCCGCTCAATAACAGCCCGCAGTTCTTCGCGTTCTTTGCGTTGCAGTTGTTTGCTGTCGTTCAGCTTTTTGTTCTTAAACCCTTGCGGTAGAATTACAGCAGCGGCATAAACCGGCCCCGCCAGGCACCCACGCCCGGCTTCGTCGCAGCCAACTTCAATAAGCTCGTTCTGGTAAAACCGCTTTAGCACTGCAGCAAATAAAAAGTTTTGGAATGTTAAAGCCCGAAGTAAAAATCAACAGGATTAGGCGAACAAAAAATCCGCCCGATGGCCGTGCGGATTCCGAGAAGTTGGAGATAGCTTGTTCGTTACCTTCTCTATTGTTTCACACCGTTGGCGTAGGAAAGAATCTTTTCTTCCCCCGCGCTGCTTACATATGTACCCTTGCCATCGCGATTATTGTTGGTCCAGGTGCCGGTGTATTTTTCACCACCCGCCCAGGTAAAAGTGCCGAACCCGTTCATGTTCCCATTAACGAATTCACCCTCATATTTGTCCCCATTTGCCCATACAAAAACCCCTTTTCCGGTGCGATTATTTTCTTTGAACTCGCCCATGTACTGGTCGCCATTGGCAAATGTCAATTTTGCAAAACCCTCTTTTTTATCTGCTACAAAATAGCCATCGTAAATGTTACCGCTTTTGTAGTAATAAGCTCCCTTACCATATTTTTGGCCGTTAACAAAAGAGCCCTCGTAACGCTCGCCGTTGGCGTAGTATAAAGTGCCTTTACCTGTAATAATACCGGCGGTCATTTCGCCTACGTATTTGTTACCGTTAGCGTATTCGTAAGTGCCCCAGCCCTGCATTTCATCATTAGCAAATTGGCCGGTATACTTATCGCCATTAGGAAACTCATACACTCCCTTGCCCTGGCGCTTATCGTCTTTCCAATCGCCGTAATAGGATGAGCCATCCTTGAATACTGCACGGCCTACGCCGTTGCGTTTATCCATCTTCCATTCCCCCATATACATACTACCATCATAGTAGATGGCGCGCCCCTGCCCGTGGCGGAGGCCGTCCTTATAATCCCCCTCATATTTACCGTTTATATATTGCGGATTTTCGCCGGCAAATGCGGAAAAAGAAATTACAGTGAAAAGTATAATCTGAAGAAATAGTGCGCGTTTCATTTCAAAATTGTTTGACATAGCGGGGGCATAAACCGCTTCTCAACATACAAATACGGACAGATGGCTTAAATGTTACGTGTTGTTTAACATCTACAATAGCGGGTAAGGGGGGTTGAAATGGTAGTATGCCAAAGGCTAAAACTTTTGAACTTAGCAAAGCAAAACGAGCAACCAACCTATAAATCAAGCCCCTAGGGCTGAAAAGAAATTGAATCCATTAAAGAAACTTGCATCGCAAACCGCCATCTACGGCATACCCAGTATAGCCGGCAGGTTTCTGTTTTTTTTGCTGACATACCTGTATACGCGGGTTTTTAGCACCGGGCAGTTTGGCGTTAACTCAGAGTTTTATGCCTACAGCGGCTTTTTTACCGTGTTACTTGCCTTTGGTATGGAAACAGGATTTTTCCGTTTTCATAAGGATGCCAAAGACCCCTTGCGGGTTTACTCCACCACTCTCAATTTTATAATAGGCACTTCTGCGCTTTTTCTGGTGCTTATCTATGTGTTTGCCCGGCCACTGGCAGATGTTTTAAAATATCCTGACCATGTGGAGTACATTTATTGGTTTGGGTGGATGCTGGCATTGGATGCGGTATGCGCTATCCCCTTTGTAAAACTAAGGGCTGAAAACCGCGCCAAATGGTTTGCCACCGTTAAAATATTGGAGATAGCGGTCAACTTCTCGCTTAATGTGTTCTTCCTTATCATTTGCCGTAAGGCCTATTTCGACCACCCGGGTAGTTTCCTTGGCTCCTTATACAACCCGGCTATTGGTGTAGGTTACATTTTTATTGCCAACCTGGCCGCCAGTGCATTTAAGTTGTTGCTGCTACTGCCGCAGTTTAAAGGTGCTGCCCATGGTTTCGATAGGGAATTGTTTAATAAAATGCTGCGCTATTCACTACCCATGGTGTTGATAGGGTTTGCCGGCATTATAAATGAGATGCTGGACCGTATGATATTGAAATACACCCTGCCTTACGATACGGCTACCAACCTGGCGCAGTTAGGTATTTATGCAGCCTGCTATAAGATATCCATCATCATGTCGCTGTTTATACAGGCGTTTCGCTTTGCTGCCGAGCCCTTCTTTTTTGCCCAAAGCAACAAGGAAGACGCCAAACGCATATATGCCGATGTATTGAAATACTTTACCATATTTTGCGTGTTTATTTTTTTACTGGTAATGCTGTACCTGCACTGGTTCCAGTATTTTATCGGCAGGGAGTTCCGCGTTGGTTTAAAGGTGGTACCTATACTGTTGATGGCTAACCTTTGCCTTGGCATTTACACCAACCTTTCCATCTGGTATAAATTAACTGACCGTACCTTGCTGGGCGCTTTTGTTTCTATTGGTGGTGCCCTGCTTACTGTTGTGCTTAACCTGCTGTTTATACCAAAGTATGGCTATATGGCCAGCGCCTGGGCAACCCTTGCCTGTTACGGGGGCATGGCACTGGCATCATACCTGCTTGGGCAAAAGTATTACCCCGTGCAGTACGACCTTAAGAAAATCGGGGGTTACGTTGCCTTTGGCCTTGCGTTATGGGTGGCTTTTGAAAAGGTTAGCGGCATTGCCGGTGTTTCGCGCAACTGGACAGCTACCCTGTTTATGCTTATATTTCTTGCCGTGGTGTATCTTATTGACGTACGAAAAGCCCGCCCCATAGTTTAAGTGCTGTAAATTCAATAAAATTATATTTGCCGCCCCCATGCAAATCAATATCATCAATACATCCAACAACCCTTTGCCAGCTTACGAAACAGCGGGTTCAGCCGGTATGGATTTACGCGCCTTTATAACAGAAGATATTGAGCTAAAGCCGCTTGAAAGAAAGTTGGTGCCTACAGGGCTTTTTATGGAGTTACCGGAGGGTTTTGAAGCGCAGATAAGGCCCCGTAGCGGCCTGGCACTAAAGCATGGCATAAGTCTGCCAAACTCGCCGGCTACTATTGATAGCGATTACCGTGGCGAGATTAAAGTAGCACTCATCAATTTATCTAACGAAACCTTCACCATTAAATCGGGCGACCGTATTGCACAAATGATTATTGCCCGGCACGAAAGAGCGCAGTGGATTGAAGTAAAAGAAATAAACACTACCGACAGGGGCAGCGGCGGCTTTGGCTCAACCGGCAAAAGCTAACCCCATTTGTTCAACCCAAATAAAACAGCGAAAGAGAAAATGAGAATTATTATCCCTATGGCCGGTTGGGGCACCCGTTTAAGGCCTCATACCTTAACTGTTCCCAAGCCTATGTTACCTATTGCCGGTAAGCCCATTGTACAAAGGCTGGTGGAAGACCTGGTTAAAAGTACCGTAGAAAAAGTAGAAGACATTGTTTTTGTAATACGACAGGATTTTGGGAAAGCCGTTGAGGAAAAACTGTTGCAGGTAGCAAAGGATTGCGGAAGCAAAGGGCATATACGTTACCAGGAAGAACCACTGGGTACCGCGCATGCCATACTTTGCGCAGGCGATTTTCTGGAAGGCAACCTTATTGTGGCTTTTGCTGATACCCTGTTCCGCAGTGAGTTTAAAATCGATGCCTCAAAGGACGGCATTATATGGGTGCAAAAAGTAGATAACCCCTCAGCCTTTGGTGTAGTTAAGCTGGATAAGGATGGCGTTATTACTGAATTTGTTGAGAAGCCGAAGGACTTTGTATCGGACCTGGCTATTATAGGTATATACTATTTTAAAGATGGCGTTTACCTGCGTAAGGAAATGCAATACCTGATAGATAAAGGCATTAAGCAAAAAGGCGAATACTGGCTTACCGATGCCATGGAAAACATGAAAGCCAAGGGCACTAAGTTTTACAAAGGAGAGGTAATTGAGTGGCTGGATTGCGGAAATAAAGATGCTACGGTGTACACTAATCAACGCGTGCTGGAGTTTATAAAAGACGGCAATAACGTTAGCGGTAAGGCCGTTATGGAGAACTCGGTAGTTTTACATCCTTGTTATATTGAGGATGATGTGGTAATTAAAAATTCGGTAGTAGGTCCCCATGTATCAATAGCCAAAGGCACGGTTATTGAAAATTGTGTAGTTAAAAACAGCATTATACAGGGCAAAACAACCTTAAAAAATAAGTTAATAGCCAATAGTATGATTGGAAATAGTGTTAGAATTGAAGGAAAGATGGACGACTTTAGCATTGGCGACCACAATGTTTTGTTGGACTAATATTGAATGACGTAATAGTAACTAGTGAATAAATCAATCCCGTTAGTATTTCTTTCAGCAGCAATTCTTTTTCTGAGTATTGATACACAGGCTGCGCCTGATGGCAAGAAGAAGAAAGGCAAAGGCGACAAGGCTCAGACTGCTCCTGCAATAAGCCAAAAGGAGCAGCAAAAACGGGATAACGTTTTTATGGAGGCCGAGCGCGCCAAGGTTATTGAAGACTGGGACCTTGCCGTTAAAAACTATTTACAACTGCTGGAGCTGGACCCGGCAAACTCTAACGCACACTTCCAGTTATCGCAGATTTATTTTAACCAGGGCAAACTGCAGGATGCCGAGCGCGAAGCACAGGCAGCAGTTAAGCTGGATGGCAGCAACAAATGGTACCAGGAGTTATTGGCTAACCTTTACCTTAATGAAGGTAAAAGCAAAGAAGCCGTTGAAACCTTCCGCACCCTGCTGGAGAAATTCCCTAACGACCCCGATTACTATTTGAACCTGGCTTACCTGTATGCCAAAATGGGTCAACTGGAAAACTCGCTTAAAGTATACGACCAGTTTGAAAAAAATTTTGGTGTTGACGAACAGGTAGTGGCAGAGAAGAAAAACATTTACCTGCACCTGGGCAAGTTTAATGAAGCAGTTAATGAGGTGAAGAAACTACAGGATGAGTTTCCCGGAGAAACGGAGTTTTTGTTACAGGAGGCTGAACTGTACCGAGCCAATAAAATGAAGGACAAGGCCATTGAAATTTATCAGAAGGTATTGGCTATTGAACCGGATAACCCGCAAGCGCAATTAGCTATGGCGGGCCTAAGCATGAAAACCGGAGACGATGGCCAGAACAAACAAAACCTGAAGGAGATTTTCGAAAACCCTAAAGTAGGTATAGATACTAAGGTTAGCATACTGCTTATATCGTACATACAGATGAACAACGAAGATAGCGCCAAGCGAAAAGAGGGAATTGAGCTGGCCAAAATCTTAGCGCGTGTACATCCTGATGAAGCCAAGTCGTTTGCCGTACTGGGCGACCTGTATTTTATGGACGAGCAGAACGACAATGCAATAGCGGCCTACAAAAGCTCCCTGTCAAAAAGCAAGGATGTATTTGAAGTATGGCAGCAGTTAATGCTGATTTATAATGAGCGCAAGGACTGGAATAACGTACTAGATGTTGCCAACCAGGCCATGGAGCTTTTTCCTAACCAGGCCGCCATATACCTTTTTAAGGGCGGTGCCGAGCAGCAATTGACGCAGTACGAAAAAGCGGCTAAAAGCTACAGTAAGGGCGAAAAAATGAGCGCCGACAATGTGAAGCTTAAGGCGCAGTTTTTAGCTAACCTGGGCGATGTTTACCATAGCCTGAATAAAAATGCCGAGAGCGATACCGCTTACGAGAAATCATTAAAGCTGGACCCCGACAATGCTTTTGTGCTAAACAACTACAGCTACTACTTAAGCCTGCGCAAAGAAAACCTGGAGCGTGCCAAGCAAATGAGCGCCTACAGCAACCAGTTGGACCCCGGCAATAGCTCTTTCCTTGATACCTATGCCTGGATACTGTTTCAGCTAAACGATTTTAAAAGCGCTAAAGATTGGCAGGAAAAAGCCATGAAAGCCGGTGGCGATAAAAGCGGCACTATACTGGAGCACTACGGCGATATCCTGTTTAAACTTGGCGATAAAAATGCCGCCTTGGATAGCTGGAAAAAAGCGAAAGAATTAGGCACCGACTCCCCTTCTTTAGATAAGAAGATTGCCGAAGGAAAATACATTGAATAACGTATTTAGCTTGTTAACTAAGTAGTTGGCAATTATACGTTCGCGTAAACAGCTTCTTTAGCCTCCTGCACCCAAACCGGGCTTACTACATTTTGCTTCTGCAACTTGAGATTCTGTAAGAAAGAATTGATAATGCCATTGCTGTATTTAAAGCCCACCACCTTAACATCGAAACCTACCGGCACATTGCGGAAGCGGGTAAAGCCCACAAAGTTTTCGCCGCGTACAATGCTGTTACGGCCATTGATGATAAGCTTAACATCCGCATTCTCATCGCTACGCACCACCACATCAGCTTTTTCTGTTTTAGTTTCCAGGTAACGGGCGCAGCTAAACCAGCCCAATCGGTTGAACGAACGGCTGTATAATTCATCAGCACCCGCATTAGCCTGCGTGCCTTCGGTTCCATTACCAAAGGATGAATTGTAGTAATAGGACACCTCATCTTCATGCACCTTAATAAGCACCTGCTCGGTACGGCGTATATTAAAATCCATACTAACCCTTATGCTGCAGGCAATGTTACGGCCGTTATATTTTGCCGGTGTCCAGCGTGGCATATCCATTAGTTGGGCGGTTACATCATCGCGAAAGGTTTTATAATCGGAAGTGGCCAGTACGTTGGTTACCTTGCCCGAAGCGCTTATCTGAATTACCGCATCCACCTTAGATGAAAGCTCATTGCGCCTTGCTTCCTCCGGGTACTGAACAAACTGTTTCAGGTAAGTTTCAAGGTCAACATTTTTATACAAAAACTGCGGGGCCGTAATATCCTGTTCAACCTCTGTTGCATCGCCCGCTTTGGCAGTGTTGCCATCCGGCATCCAGTTAATACCATCCTCCGGCAATTCTTCGCCATAAAAAAATGAATAGTCGCGGCTGGAAGAAAAGGCAAAAGGAAACTGTACACTCAACTCCTCCCCTTCTTTTAACTTCAACTCTTCTCCCTTATAAAAAGCAGTTATACTTATCATGCCTTTGCTTTCCAACAAGGTTCCGCGGCTGGTGGTAGAAAGGTTCTCCGTCATCATATCCGCCAGCTTGTAGCACTCTTTTAATTCTATATCCACTGTCTCTTTTACCTCCTCCCCTTTACGGTTAACAAAGCAATTGCGGTTAAAAGAAATACGGGTGCCGGCCTTACCGGTTATACTGTTATCCTGGGTAGCATCAATACGAAAGCGCTGTGGGGTGGCCTGCATATGGCGCAGCGCCGCCAACAGGGTTGCGCTTTGGTTACGGGGCACACTTTCATCGCGGGGCTCCACACGGGCAGAATAAGCCTGGCTGGCAGGCTTATCGGTAAAATCCTTCATTAGTAGATTAGCTACGGTATCCTTTATTACACGGTCCGCATCGGGCTTGTTTTGTTCGGCATTGTCGCAGGCAGCCAAAAAAAGAAGAGCTGCGAGGAAGGCGTAGCATTTTCCCATGCGCTGAGTTTTAAGGGTTGTAATAAATATAACGAAATTTCGTTTTAGAAAATTGCGGTATAACTTCTTTTGTATGAAAAAAATATTCGGATTAGCGTTTTTACTCATCAGCCTTAATGCCGCGGCTACCCGAACCATTCACATTTTTGTAGCCCTTTGCGATAACGTGAACCAGGGCATTGTTAAGGTGCCCGAAAAAATCGGAAACGGGCAGGACCCCAAAAACAACCTTTACTGGGGTTGCGGCTATGGTATTAAAACCTTTTTTACCAATGCTACGGAGTGGAAGCTGGTGAAAAAGTACAGCAACCCAAGCGGCGATATACTGGAAAGATTACTATTTAAGCACAAGAACACTGATACCTGGCTTTTAGCCGATGCTTATGATGGGGCCAAAATCAAGCAATGCACCATTGATTTTCTGCAATCCACTGCCGGAGATTTTGCCTGTGCAATTAAGGCCGACTCCATACAACTGCAGTTTGGCGGTTCCGCTAACCTAATAGGCTATTGCGGGCACGATGGCCTTATGGATTTTAACTTAGAGAGTTACCCAACAGCAAAAAACATCGAAAAACGCGATGCTATTATACTTGCTTGTTTTAGCCGCTCCTATTTTACCCCTGCGCTTAAAAAAGCAGGCGCTAATCCTCTTTTATGGACCAGCCACTTAATGTGCCCTGAAGCTTACACCATTAAAAATGCCATAGACGGCTGGATATTAAACGAAACCGCAGAACAAATACGAAGCCGCGCTACGCAAGCTTACAGCAACTACCAAAAGTGCAGCGAAAAGGCCGCCCGTAATTTATTGGTAACGGGTTGGTGAGTATGGCTACTCCACTTTAACCACTAAAGCGTTAATCTCTTTACTGCTTTTGTCGGGCCATTCAACCATTATATCCTGCACCACAACCAAATCGCCGGTTTTAGCGCTGTTAATCAATTCCTTCATTTCCTTACTGAATACTGAACCTTTGGTTTCGGCAGAAGTAATTTTGCCGTCGCTGATTATGGAAAGTGTAAAGCTCTTTACCTGGAAATCTGCATCAAAATCAAACAGCAACAGCATAGGCACTACGCTCTTCATCGAAAGTATTTTTTCAGTAGGGGCCTTGCCTCCACGGAGCATGCCGCCAAGCGTAGCCTGCGGATCGGGCAGGCGTTTTGCTTTAAAGGTGTACTTACCTAATACCATTTTTACACCTGCTACACTTTGCGAAACCACCAGCGTGCAGGGGCCTACGGCATTTACTTTGGCGTTATAATGCCCCGTGCTTGTTTTCAGCAAACTGCCCCCTTCCAAATCCACTAATAATTCATCGGCATTTCTGCCTGCGGCATAAATTTCAATGGGGTTATCAACGCCCACATACAACACATTCATTTTAACCGCATTTACGCTAATGCCGTTTTGTTTTAAAAGGCTATCGGCATTTTGGGCATTGGCTGCCATGATAAACAACAGAAAAAGAGAGAAAAAACCGGCTTTCATATCCACGTCAATTTAAAATCAATGATTTAATACTCCGAAAATACAATCTGTTTACATTCACATCGTCTTTTTATTCGGCGAAATGAAAATCGGAATAGTTTGTTATCCAACCTACGGGGGAAGCGGAGTGGTAGCCACCGAGCTGGGCAAGGCCTTAGCCAAAAAAGGCCACCAGGTTCACTTTATTACGTACCAGGAACCGGTAAGGCTGGATAGTTTCCACGAGAATATATTTTACCACGAGGTTTCGGCGCTTGATTATCCTTTGTTTCAATACCAACCTTACGAAAGCGCCCTAGCCAGTAAAATTGTGGATGTTGCCCGTTTTGAGCAGTTGGATATACTGCATGTGCATTACGCCATACCTCACGCCTCATCTGCTTTAATTGCCCGTTCCATTTTAAAGGAACGCGGCTATAACTTGCCTTTTGTTACTACCCTGCACGGTACGGATATTACACTGGTGGGTAAGGATCCCGGCTATAAGCCCGTGGTTGAATATTCCATTAACCATAGCGATGGTATAACCAGTGTTTCCAAAAGCCTACGGGATGATACGTATAAGAACTTCCGCATAACGCGCGATATTGAAGTAATACCCAACTTTATTGATTTCTCCCGCTTTAAAAAAACCGATAAGGACCACTTTAAAAAGGCCATTGCACCCGGGGGTGAACGCATATTGATACACGTTTCGAATTTTAGAAAAGTAAAGCGTGTAGAAGATGTAATAATGATGTTTGATAAAGTGCTGAAGAAAGTGCCCAGCAAGTTATTGCTGGTTGGCGATGGCCCTGAACGTATGAACATTGAGATGCTTTGCCGCAAACTTGGTAATTGCGACCAGGTGCGTTTCCTGGGCAAGCAGGATGCCGTAGAAGACCTGCTGGCCATAAGCGACCTGTTTATACTGCCCAGCGAAACCGAAAGCTTTGGTTTGGCCGCTTTGGAAGCGATGGCCTGCCAGGTTCCGGTAATTTCATCCAATGCAGGCGGCATACCCGAGATTAATATAAACGGCAAAACCGGCTATATGAGCAATGTGGGCGATTACGAACACATGGCTATGAACGCCATCCACATACTGGAAAGCGATGAGCGGCTAAAAGAATTTAAGGACAATGCCTACGCCCACGCTCAAACCTTCGACATTGAGAACATTCTTCCTCAATACGAGCGGTACTATGAGCGCACCTTACACTCTAACAATTTGGAGTTTATGATTTAACAGGTGGGTGTTTCTTAAAAAAGCCTACACGGCAACAAGTTTATGCTTTCTTCGTTTTAACTTCATTATCATTATGGAAAAGAGCGGTTTCCGCTATCTTCGGTTTAGTTAAATGAGCAGTTCGAACCAATACAATTCACTTATAGAAAAACTGGACAGGTTTATTCGTAAATACTATACGAACCAACTTATCCGTGGTGTTATATTTTCAGCCGTATACATATTGGCGTTTTTCCTGGCTATAAGCCTGGCGGAATACTACCTGTATATGGCCCCCATAGCACGTAAAACTTTGTTTTACGGATTCATTCTTTCATCTGCTGCTTTTGTTGCCCGCTTTGTAGTGCTGCCCCTTTTACACTATTACAAACTTGGTAAAGTAATAAGCTATCAAAAGGCTGCCCAAATTATTGGCACTCACTTTACCGAGGTTAAGGACAAGCTCCTCAACATCTTACAGTTACACCACGAGGCCAAAACCTCCGAATCGGACCTTTTACTTGCGGCTATTGACCAAAAGGCTTTTGAGCTAAAACCGATAGACTTCTCTTTTGCGATTGACCTGGGCAAGAACCGTAGATACCTGCGTTACCTGGCTCCGCCGGCCCTGTTATTCCTGGCCATTTTGATTGCAGCACCAAATGTTATTAAGGATAGCACCAAACGCCTTTACCATAACGATACCTACTACGAAAAGGAAGCCCCTTTTCAGTTTGTAATCGTAAACAAGGATTTAAAGGCCTTGCAGTTTGAAAGCTACGAGTTGCAGGTTAAAACTACCGGCGATGCACTGCCTGCAGAAATTTATTTGGAGAGCGATAAGACCAATGTGCGCCTTAAAAAAAAGGAAGCCAACCTGTTTACTTACGAGTTTTCTAACCTTCAAAAGTCTGTCAACTTTCGTTTAGCTGCTAATGGCTTTCACTCTAAGGATTATACCCTTACCGTGGTTGCCAAGCCTATAGTAGCCGGCTTTGAAGTTAGTTGCGATTACCCCTCTTACACCGGCAGGCAGGATGAAACCTTAAAAAACCTGGGCGACCTGGTTGTGCCTGAAGGCACCAAACTGAATTGGCGTTTTAACACCCAAAACGTAGAGTCTGTTAAATTTATAATGGGCGATTCAGTCTACAACCTTAAGCGCGCCGGCGACGACGAGTTTTTGTTTGCCAAAACTTTTATGCAAAGCACACAGTATGTGCTTAAAGTATCTAACAGTAATGTGGCAGATGCCGATAGTGTTAGTTACTCCTTAAACGTTACACCCGATTTATACCCGGTAATTGCTGTTAACGAAAGCAACGATACCGCCACCAAAAAATACTTTTACTACGTAGGCGAGGTTAGTGATGATTACGGCCTGCGCCGGTTAACTTTTAATTATCAGTTAACCAAAGCTGATTCGGCATCACCATCCATTTCAAAAAGCATTGATGTGCCTTTTACTGCAGGCATTTCCTCACGCTTTACTTATTACTGGAGCCTTACTGACTTTAACGTTAAGCCCGGCGATAAGCTAACTTACTATTTTGAGGTATGGGATAATGACGGTATACATGGCAGCAAAAGCAGCCGCAGCAACATGATGATTTTCCAGATGCCTACCTTAAATGAGTTGAACAAGGAGATAAGCAAAGAGAACAAAGAGTTGAAAGAGGACCTGAAAGAAACCATGAAGGATGCCAAGGACCTGAAGAATGAGCTGCAGGAAATGCAGGAGAAACTGATGGATAAAAACAATGTGAACTGGGAAGACAAGAAAAACATACAGGAAAGTATCAATAAGCAAAAAGCCCTTGAAGAGCAGCTCAAGGAGATGAAGGATAAACTATCGCAAAACTTTGAAAAGCAGAACGAGTTTAAGGACGTACCACAAAACATAAAAGAGAAACAAAAAAACCTTCAGGAGCTTTTTGATAAAGTGCTGGATGAGGAACTGAAAAAACTTTACGAAAAGTTGGAGAAAATGCTGGAAGACCTGCAGAAAAAGGACGCCCTGGATAAGATGGCAGACATGCAGATGAGCAACGAAAAGCTGGAGAAGGAGTTAGACCGCATGCTGGAACTTTTCAAAAAGATGGAGTTTGACCAAAAGTTGGAAGAAACGGCGCAAAAACTGGATAAACTGGCTGACAAACAAGAGGAGTTAGCGCAAAAAACGGAACAGAACCAGGACAGCAAGGGCAACCCTAAAGATCAAAAGCAGCAGCAGGACCTGAAAGAACAACAGCAAAAGCTAAATGAAGAATTGAAGGATGCCAAGAAGGATATGCAGGACCTTAACAAGCTGAACGAGGAAACCAAGAGCCAGCAGGATTTTAAAGAGGTGGAGCAAAATATGGAGAGCGCTGACAAGCAGCAACAGGAAAGTCAACAACAGATGGATGCCAACAACAACAAGGCCTCGTCTAAAGCACAAAAGAGCGCTTCTAACAATATGAAAAGCGCTGCGCAAAAGTTGAGCGACATGAAAATGCAGATGGAGCAGGAACAAGAGGCAGAAGATATGCAGGCTATCCGTCAATTGTTGGAAAACATTGTGAAGCTTTCTTTTGACGAAGAGAAGCTAATGGCTGATGTAAAAGCCACCAACATCAACAACCCCAAGTACGTTGATTTGATGAAGGAACAGCAGCGCATTCGCGAAAACTCCAAGATGGTAGAGGATAGCTTATATGCAGTTGCCAAACGCCAGGAGAGCATTAAAAGCTTTATTACCAAAGAAATTACCAGTGTAAACAAATACCTGAGCAAGAGCATAAGCGATATGGAAGACCGTAACGTTGTAAAGGCCTTGGGTAATCAGCAATTTGTAATGACGGGCTATAACAACCTTGCACTAATGCTTAGCGAGGCCCTGCAACAAATGCAGCAGCAAATGAGCGAAAGCCAGCAGCAGCAAAGCGGTAACCCCAAAATGTGCATGAAGTGCAAGAAGCCCGGCAACGGCCTGCCTAATCTGTCGAAAATGCAAAAACAATTGAACGACAAGATTTCGCAAATGGCTGAAATGAAAAAACAGGAAGGGCAGGGCGGCAGCAAACCAAGCAGCCAGGCTATGGCCAAACAATTTGCTGAAATGGCGCAAATGCAGGAACAGATACGCCGCGAGTTGGAGCGCATTAACCAGGAAGAAAACAAGAACGGCCAAAACCCGCTCGGTAACCTTGGTGATGCTATCGAGAAAATGAAAAACAACGAAAACGAATTGGTAAATAAGCAGTTAACTACTGAAATGCTTAAACGCCAACAGGAGATTATGACCCGCTTGCTGGAGGCTGAAAATGCCCAACGCCAGCGCGATGAAAAACCTGAACGTGAATCGAATACGGGTAAAGAGGGCGATCGCAAGCTGCCCCCTTCCATTGAAGAATATTTAAAGGCAAAACAGAGTGAGGTAGACTTGTATAAAACAGTACCGCCGGCGCTTAAACCTTATTATAAGAGTTTGACGGAGAAATATTTCCGAAACATTACAGCACCTGCACCGTAAATAAAATACTGTTTAAACAAATAAATACCCTTTACCATTGGATTTTGATATAAACACAATTAAGTTACCTTCGCAACGCATTTTAACAAAAGTGAAAACTCTTAAATTAACATCTAAGCCCGAGAACATCTCTATAGTAGAGAGGTTTATTGACGATTTGCGCAGCGAGTTTAACATTGGCGACGAAGTTTACGGCAATGTTCTGATATCGCTTACCGAAGCCGCCAATAACGCCATTATACACGGCAATAAGTGCGATGAAAAGAAGGAAGTAACTATTGATTATGGTGTAGATGCCCGCGGCAAAAACCTGACCTTTATTATTAAGGACCAGGGCCCCGGCTTTGATTATAACAACCTGCCCGACCCTACCGCCCCCGAAAACCTGGAAAAAACCAGCGGCCGTGGCGTGTTCCTTATGATGCAACTGGCAGACATGGTAGTGTTTTCCGACAACGGCGCTACTGTTGAAATGAGCTTCCGCATTTAATACCTTTTGTTTTAATATTTAGTCAAAGCAATTCATCGGCTTATATTCATTGCATGAATGTGGCTTCTCCTTTTCAGCAATTGCATGCAGTAGTAAGCAAAATGCTTCCGTTAACCGAAAAGGAGTGGGATTCCTTTACCGGCATTTTTACTTATCGCTCCGTTCCAAAAAAATTCTTTCTGTTACAAGTGGGGCAGGTTAGCCGCGAAGCCTACTTTATCAATAAGGGTGCCGCCCGTTTATTATTTGTAAAGGATGGTGAAGAGATAAGCGCCAACTTTATGTTCGAGAATGGCTTTATAGCCTCTTTAGAAAGCTTTTTGCTGCAAGCGCCCAGCAGGCAGGCCATTGAAACAATTGAGGATTGTGATTTGCTGGTGTTAAGCAAAAGTAAGCTGGACGAGTTAACGAAATCCAATCCCAGGTTCAACAGTTTTTCGCGCGCCATTGCTGAAATGGCCTTTGTAATGCTGCAACGCCGCGCTTCTTCGTTCATTCTAGACTCGCCGGAAGAACGCTACCAGAATATGCTTAAGGAAAAGCCCGAGATTTTGGAACGGGTACCCCAACACATGATTGCCTCTTATCTTGGCATTACACCTGTATCACTAAGCCGCATACGTAAACGTATATCCTAAAGTGGTATTAATTATCTTTTGTTAATGCGTAGCTTAATCGGCTTGCGCACCTTTGCTTTACAAAAGCAAACGAAATGAAAAGCATACAAACAGAAATTATAATTAACGCAAGCGCTGAAAAGGTCTGGAACATTTTAACAGACTTCCAAAAATTTCCGGAATGGAACCCTTTTGTGATTGCTATTGAAGGTAAACCCGAGGCCGGTTGTAAACTGCGCGTTGAACTAAAAAACGGAGAGGGCAAATCAGTGTTTAAGCCAACGGTATTAGCCGCGGAAAGAAGCAAGCGATTTGAATGGCGCGGCAGCCTGCCCATACCGGGGCTATTTATTGGTCAACACTATTTCATCATTGAAGAAATATCTGCTGCGCAGGTAAAGTTCATCCATGGTGAACATTTCAGCGGATTGCTGGCCGGCTTAATCATGAAACAAATAGGCAATCAAACTATGCAAGGCTTTATTACCATGAACAAGGCATTGAAGCTACTTGCCGAGCAGGCATAAAAAAAGAGGGCCATGAGGCCCTCTCTACAACTTCATATTTTAAAGCTTATTGCTTAACAAATTTGGCACGGCTGCTTTTGCCGTTTTGGGTAATGCTTACAAAGTAAACTCCGCTACTTAACTCGCTAACGTTTACCTGTTGGTAGTTGTCGCCAATGTCGGAGTTGCGTTTAATATTTACAACTTCCTGGCCGGCCACATTTGCAATGCTAATTACTGCATCTGCATTGCTTTCTGTTTTGTAATCAATATTCAGCAGGTTGCTTGCAGGGTTAGGGTATGCAGCAAAGTGCATAGCGTTTTCTACATTCTCTACACCACTTACATCAAAGTAAGTTTCGTAGTAACGAAACTCGCGGCTGTCATATTCATAAGCACCGGCGCTCCAAACAGAATAAACGCCATTGTCCAGATTACCGTAAGTGTTATACAGGTAATCATAATGATCGTGATTTTCCCACGCACCGGCTGTCCAAACCTGGTAATCGGTCATGTCAGGGTTGTTGTTGGCATCATAGGTATAGGTATAACGGTAGTAATTATCCCATGAGCTGCCATTCCATTGCTGCACTGTATAATCCAGGTAGCTGTTGTTAGCGTTGTAGTTATACAAATAGCGATAGGTTTCTACCCAGGCGCCTGAACTCCAGTTATAATCGGTTTCGTTAGTAACGTAACCGGCAGCATTGTAAGTATAGGCATAGCGGTAGCTGTTTACCCAGGCGCCGGAGCTCCAGTTTTCGCCGCTGGCAAGTGTAGTATGGTGATTGGCATCAAAAGTATAGGTCCAACGGTTATTGTTTTCCCAAGCTCCGCTAATCCAGTTCTCGGCTAAACTTACCGTTCTGTCGTTATTGGCATTGTATGTATATGTATAACGGTAGTTGTTCACCCAGGCACCCCCGCTATAATTTTCAACAAGATAAGAAGTGTTGTTACCATTGCCATCGTAAGTATATGTTGTACGGCTGTTGTTAACCCAGGCACCGCCGCTCCAATTCTGATAAGTATATGTAAGGTTTTGGTTGGCCGCGTTATAGGTGTACAGGTATCTGTAATCTTCAACCCATGCGCCGCCACTCCAATTGTAATGGGTGTAGGTTAACTGATTATTTGATGCATCGTAAGTATTGGCATATCTGGAAGAATTTTCCCAGGCACCTGCTGTCCAGTTTTGTATGGTTGTAGTAAGCCTGTTGCCGTTACCATCATAGGTATACTGCTCTCTTGAATAGTTCTCAAACGCACCGGCGTTCCAGGTTTCATTTAAAAATTCTGTATTTGCGTTGCCTGACCAGGTACGGGTGTACCGGCCTTGGTTAACAACATTGGAGCCATCCCAACCCAAATCATTTTTAACATCGAATGAGGAGTTGTAAAGAGATGTAGACCCACGATTACCGCTATAGGTGAAACGCATAGAATCGTTAAGCACCCACGAGCCTGCTGTATAATCATCACTATGATAACCAATTACACGCTGTTGCAATGCATCGGTTTTGTTGCTTTTGCCAAGGCCTGAATTAATAAATTTAGTAAAGGCATCAATGCGCTTAGCCTTGTCCGGGGTGTTAGCCACGGTTTGGGCGAAGCGGTCAATCAAATCCTGCCTGTCTGAAGGGCTGATGGTGCCTGCAAAAGAGCTAAGGCTCATCAGTATTAAAAAAGTAGGTAGAAGGTATCTTTTCATATCTTGATATTTAAGGATGTAAAATTAGAAAAGGCGCGGGTAGGGAAGAATATCTTAACATTAAGTTGTAAACGCCACCCCTTGCTTGTGAAAGGATGGCGTATATAAAATACTCCAATAAGGAGATATGTTCGGCATTTCAACTACAAGCCCCCTGCTAGCGGGCTAACTGCATTCTTATGGCCCTTGCACCCTGTTTGCTTTCCAAAAGCAGCAGGTAACTACCGTTGGCCACGGTTTCAGGCACCGATAAAGCAACAGCATTGGCTCCCTTTGTAAAGGCTTGTTCGGTCATTAACTCACACTCCAACAGCCCTTGAAGATTTATCAATTTTATGCTCAGCCGGGTATCTTCATTTAAATCAAACTCCAGCTTAAGCTGACTGTTAACCGGGTTGGGGTAAATAAGTATTGAATTCTGCAGGCTGGTGAAATCCAGCAGGCCCACACTAATACCTGTTATAAAAACGGCGGTTTCCACACTGTAACTGCTGTTAACACGCAGGTACCCGCAAGTAGCTAATCTTCCATCTGCTAATAATGTAACTGCTGAAACAGCCTCATCATCATTATTAAAAGCTGATAAAAAAATACCATCCTGCGCCCAGCTGTTATCAAAACTGCCATCCGGGTTTAAACGAACAACCAACATGGTGGTCCGCTGGCCATCATAAGCCCGTCCACCACTTATTACCTTACCATCCGGCTGTATTGCAAGGCCAAAAAGGCCGGCATTACCTAATATTGCCGTATCCACTACTCCTGCCTGTCCAAACGCATTATCCAAACTCCCGTTACTGTTAAGTCTTAAAACAATCGCTGCATCTCTGCCATTAAAAAGCCAACCGCTCATTACAATTTTTCCATCGTTCTGTAAAGCCACGGCAGTTGCATTATCTGTATAGCCTCTGTCTATTGTTACCCTACCATCCGTATCAAATGAAGCATCCAGGCTGCCATTGCTGTTTAACCTTATGGCAAGTATATCATCGCCCGAGCCACCAACTATTACAATTTTGCCATCCGGCTGTATGGCAACTGCATTTGCAAAGTCAGTTGCAGCGCCAGCATCAATTACCACAATACCATCCCCGCCAAAAGTGCTATCAGGCGTGCCATTTGTTTTTAAACGGAAAGCGATAACATCGCGATCATTACCAATACCGGTAGAGCCAACCGCAACAATTTTTCCATCATCCTGAAGCACAACCCCGGATAAAAACTCAACATCGTTGCCGACGGTTTGGTGCGAGAAAACGCCGCCTTGGGCAAAGCTGCCATCTAAACTACCGTTTGGGTTCATACGGAATATCAAGGCTTTGCCAAGGCTAACTGTTGACCCCGCCCCAATAAAGCGGTCATCACTCTGAATTGCTAACGACCATAACTCTACATCTCCACCAGCCACCGAAATGGTGCGCCTGCCGGTGGTTGCTAATTGATTATCATAAGTTCCGTTGCTGTTAAAACGGGCAATGGCAGCGGAACGCTCTCCGGATGAGTCGGCATCTCCGCCTATCAAAAAATCGCCATTACTGTGAGGGGCAATGGCAAAGCCAAAATCACTACTGCCATGAAAATCGGTTACTACATATCCATCGCCATCAAAAGCGGCATCGGGGCTCCCCGCCTGCGCAAAAGCCTGATGCGCTATAAGCGTAAGGCTTAAAAAGGTAAAATAAAGTTTCATCATATCAGTGGTTTTTGATGAAACAAAGGTGCTTCCCCTCTAAAACTAAAGCCAGCAAACTTTAGGGCCATTCTTAAAATCCGATCATTAAAAACGGCAGAAGTGAGATGATAGTCAAGCTTTTAGCTCAGACTTGCGTTTCATATAGTCCTTCATGGGCACCCCTTCTACAGTACTGTCAATCCAGTTAAGCAGCTCAATATTCTGTAACAGGTTTTTCTCAAGAGCATTATTAGCGGTAAGGTCTTCTACTTCTGTGCGCAGTGCAAGCAACACTTTTTTTCGGGCAGGCTCATCGGCACAGCTAATCAGTTTAAGAAAGTACTTTATTACAGTTCGCTCCAGCTCATAATACATCTCGCGGGTTTGTAAAAAATTTTTGGCCGAGCGGACTGCACTTTCAAGCAACAAAATATTTTTCAAATCATAGTGCAGAATAAGGTTGTAAATGCGCAGGCTGGCATACATATCCTTACGCAACTCAATGCCTTTACTGTTCAATATTTCATTCAGCCGGTCCAAAGCACGCGCAGGCATATTGGCACGGTGGTAAATAAGCATAAGGTTATACTTCATAACATCCGCCCTTACATTGCTCATATAAGGTTCAAACTCCTTTAACCCTGCTTCTACCTCAGCCGCAAATTCAAGCGCTTTTTCAATCTGGTTTCTTACAGAAAAAAGATAAATTCTGGCAGATGATGAAAAATCATACCACATTACTCTTGCAGCCGAATTTTTGTTTACCAGCTCAGTGTTTACCCTGGCAAGGCAACCCTCTATCTCCTCAGGCATATTCAGCTTTATACAAACACTTAAGTAGTTATTAAGTGCCAGCAGGTAGCGCTTGGGGTCATCTTCAATAACAGCCGGATGTCTGTGATACTCCTCTTCTATTCGGCGCATGTACTCCAGGCTTTTTAAGTCTTCGTTTTTAAGCTGGTAGTAAATTTTAAACGCCATATTAAGCCTGATGCGGGCCTCAAAACCCAACTGCTCACAATCAGTTTTAAGAGCAGGATGCTCTATCCAGTCGTCCAGCAATTTTTCCTGTTCCGCAGTTCGCACCATGCGGGTATGCCTTACAAAATGCATGAAGTTGTAATGCACTTCGGTAATATCCAATTCCACTGCAAGGCGCTCCAACAGCTTTCTGTTACTGCTTATAGTTTCCTTTATCTTTTCATCCCAACCGGTAGTTGCAACATCATATTGTATTCTCCGTTCTAATCTTTCAATTTCTAACAGCCGGTGTTGGCGGTCCTGGCTTAAAGCCGCAATGCGGGCAGCCTTTAGTTCATCAAGCGCTTCATCAGTTAACAGGCGCTTATAAAGCAACTGCGCATTTTCAATATGGTCGTTAAGCAAGCTAAGGCCATTGCTGCTGTTATACATGCGTAAAGCGCGCAGCACTAAATCAAACAGATAGTTTTTAGTAACGGATAACTGCTTTACAAACTTTTCGCCTTTAAACTTTTCAATAATAGCGGCTTCATTAAAATTCTCCTGCTCATCCAGCGCATCAAAAAGCAACATATAGTTGCTATCCTTAGCGCCCGAAAGTGCGGCTGCCATTTTACGGAAGTACCCTTTTTCGTTTTTACTAAGGCTCTTGATAAGCCGGTAAAGAGCATCACTGGTTTGCATGCGTATTTAATCGCTCAATTAATAACTCTTAAAATACGCAATTTAGCTGTGAATGAAAAACAGCCTGCCGCAGTTAATACTATTGCTTTACAAACCTAAGGCGGCTTACTACTGCGTTTTGCTTCACTTCCATAAAGTAAACACCGGCACTTAATGCTGCCACATTAAAAGGCAGGTAGTTGTCGCCAATGGATGTAGTAGTTTGCAAAGCAGCTATTTGCTGCCCGTTAGTATTGTAGATAGTAAACAACACACTGCCCACCACTGTAGCCCGGTAGTCAATATTCAAGACATCTGCAGTAGGGTTTGGATAGATGAGCACTTTTAAGCCATCAGCCAATTCCGCAATGCTGCTTGGGCCGTTATAAGTTTCATAATAAAAATAATTGCGCTCGCTATCTTCCAGGCCTGCCTCTGACCCTATTTGGTAAAGAACATAATCAAGGTTGCCATAGCTGTTATAGTCATAATCAGTTTGGCTGTCGGTATTCCAGCTGTTACCGCCCCAGCTTTGTTCGGTGTATAAATCAGGGTTGCCGTTTGCGTCATAAGTATATAACTCGTGGTCAAGGTTCAGCCACAGGCTACCGTTCCATGCCTGCATCAGATACTCCGTTTCCTGGTTAGATGCGTTATAGGTATAGGTAAAGCGGTAGCTTTCCACCCAAGCCCCACTGGTCCAGTTGTATTCTGTTTCTTCCGTAACATAACCGGCGCCATTAAGTGTGTACGTATTTTTGCTTACGTTTAGCCAATTGGTTCCATCCCAGCTTTCGGATATAACAGATGTTCTTACGTGATTGGTGTAGGTATAGGTTAAGCGGGTTTTGTTCTGCCATGCACCGCTGTTCCACTGCTCTTCCAGGTAAATAGTATTGTCGTTACTAGCATCATAAGTGTAGGTGTATTTAGCGCTGTTTTCTAACCCGCTGCCGGTGTTCTCCTCTTTAACCTCGGTGGCGGTGTAGCCGTTAGTGGTATAGGTATAAGTGTATTTATATTGGTCTTGCCAGGCACCGCTTACCCAGCTTTGGTATGTGTTGGTTAAAAGGCGATTACCTGTATCATAGGTGTTCAGGGTTCTGTTACTTTCTGTCCATGCCCCTGATGACCACCCATAAGTTGTAATAGTAAGTTCGTTGCCGGCAGCATCGTAAGTATACTCCGTTTTAGAATCGTTCACCCAGTTAGTTCCATCCCAGCCCATTTGTGTACGGCTTAATAAATGCCCGGCTGCATCCCAGGTGTTCAGGGTTTTGTTGTAGTTAACGAATGCCGTACCCGACCATGTTTCAACCAACAACTGCGTAATGTTTCCATCAGCATCGCGCGTGTTAGTGCGCTGCTCCACATTTTCTGCACCCATACTGCCCCCTTGCAACTTATTCCATGTATCAAACTCATCGTTGTAAATGTAGGTTCCACCACGATTACCGCTATACGTCATTCTCAGGCTGTCAATAATCCCCCATGAGCCATCCACATACTCATCATATCGGTAGCCAATAATCCTTTGCATTACAGCGTCTGTTTTGTTGGCAGCGCCTAAGCCTGAATTAACAAAGTGGCGGAACACCTCTGCCTTTTGCTTTTCCCCCGGTTTATTGTTAAGCGATTGGGTATACTGCTTAAGCAATGCAGCACGCGTTAAATAAGCATCGTTACCTGCCAACAGCAACAAAGGCATACAAAGTAGAAGAAGAGTATACTTTTTCATATCGTTAAAATTTTCAGCAAAGTTCCATAGTTGCCCGGCAAAGTATATTGAGCAATGTCAATACGGTTTATGATTAAACTTAGATGCCGGCAAAAAATGTTTAGGGCTACATATTATTTATATATCACTTATCGAAAACACGGGTAACTTAGCGGCACACTTATGAAAGCATTCCTGTGGTCAGTACTTTTTATTACACCCGTTGCTCTTTTTGCCGCGGATACTACTTCTATTGCCAGGTTGGAAAAACCGGACGTGTACTTTTTAAAGGTTATTGATGAACAAACCGGGAATGAAAAATATATCTGGAGCGTTACAAAAAGAGGCAGAACGCGATATAAACCAGCTTATGCTATAAATGGCATTGAGTACCCACAGGAAGCCATACTAAGCGCGCAGCAACTTAACGGCATGGGGCTACCCGAAGTAATAGTAGAATGGCATTTTTCAGCAGAGCATAATTATGGCGGCAACCCGCTTGAAGGCGGCATGGCAGGCGGATGGGGTTATAGCTTTATACAGAAAGATATATGGGACTTAGATGCAGACTCCATTCTGTTTTCTGCTGTAGTGGAGTTTAAGCAGATGAGTTCGGAAGTGAATGGCGTGCCAAGAGACACTATAACAGATGACGATAGCATTGCCGTTGTTGAACAGTTAAGAAGCTGCGAATGGAGTTACGCCATGGTAGTTAATGCAGATGGCAGCATAACTATCAGCAACCTTAAAAGCAAGGGGTTTGAAGTTGTTACAAAGGACGATGTTGAGCAAAGCCGCGGGGAAAGTGAATGCACGCCTGATAAAGAAGCCGGCACTTACGTACTGCGAAAAAAGAGATGCATCTACATGAAGTAGCTTTGGTTGTTTGCCGCTCTTTGTTATAATTAATTACAGGACTAATTGATATGGACATTTACGACAACAGCGCTCAAAAATTCAGCAACCCTCCGTTATTGCATTTTAATACTTTCAGCACATCGGTAGATGTTTTGTGCAAAGGCTGGAACTATATGTAAGCCAACGCTCCGGGGGCAAATAGCTTCGGATATAAGACAGAAAGCTTTCTTGATAAAAACATGTGGAACAGGTTTGCCGCATTAGGCACAGATGTAGCCTTTACCCAGATGAAGCTAAATATTATAAAATACATTAATGTAAACTTTGTAACTACCTCACCGCTTACAAGTAAGCGTCTTAACATAAAGGGGTATGTTCTTAACGATTGCGATGTTTTTAAAGCACTATATTACCGGCTAAGCATGAACCAATGAGCGAGTTGCGCCGGTTTATGGCAGACGCAATTGCCCCGCCCCCCTTACGCCCATAGTAATTTTAACTGCGCGTTACAGCTCTATCGGCCGCAAATAAAAAGGGATTGCTACGCTTTTAGCTTATCTTTACAGCGTATTCTTGCAATTCCGGCTCTAAAAGTTGCCTGCCTTCTTTTCTATCCTCTATTGTCGGTGTATTTTTTTCCATCACAAAATTTATCAATGAACATTTACATCTGCAATTTAAACCAGAGTATTACTGCTGCTGAACTAATGGAGTTATTCTCCCCTTACGGAACCGTTAAGTCCGCTAAAATAATTAACGACCATACCACCGGCCGCAGCAGGGGTTTTGGTTTTGTTGAAATGCCCGATGACGGGGCTGCGAAAAAAGCTATTGCTGATTTACACGAAGCACAATACGAAGGTAAGGTGATAAGCGTAAACGAAGCCCGCCCTAAAGCCAGTAATGGCTACAGCAACAGCGGCTTTAACCACCGCAGTAACGCCTACAAACCGGCTAAAGGCAAAAGCTGGTAATTGATAATCACATTAACTGATAACATGGATAATAGCGACATGCTGTATGGTGAAAACGGCAAATATGCCGGAGATGCTACGGACGTTACGTTTGAAGAAACCGCCATGGCAAAAATTAAAAAGAACCTGCAGCAGATTGCCCAGTTCCGTGAAAACGCACAAAACATTGGCCCTATTTTAAAGGCTAAGTTTGATAAAAAGGTTGCTGACCTTGAAGGAAAAAACGCCACTTTGCAACAGCGCATTGAGCACTACCGCAGAACAAAAAAAGCAGACTAACTGCTCTGCTTTTTTTGTTGGTATCATACAATTGCGCTAGGTCTTCTTCATCATCCAACTGCGCAGGCCACTACTTTTAACCACCACCTGGTTAGCAATAGTAAAGCCCAGCTTTTGATAGATGCCCACATTAACAGGGTCCTCCGTTTTTAGCCAAAACTCATTTAGCCCCTGTGCGCGCATTTGCTGTATACTTTGCTCAATTATTAAGCGGCTGTGGCCCTTGCCTCTTTCGCTTGCCTTTACACCTACGCACCATATATAGCCCATTTTGGGGCCCGCGTTTTTCGCTATCCAGCCTTCGGGCACAGCGTCATGATTCATGAGCCGTAGCGTTGCCTTTGGGCCTAACTTAAATGGTATAGCGGCCATACCACTTTTAGTTTCGCGTAGCAAGCCTAAGGGAAAAGCACTACCCGGCAACCATATTAAGGAGGCATTACCATCCTCGCTGAGTAAAGCGCCACCATACATGGCCGCAGCCTGTGTGCAATGATGGTATAAATGCCTTAAGCCATGTTGGCGTTCGGCCTCTGTTTTCCCTTCAAAGGCAAAACGCATTAAAGGATAATTGATAAAAGCCTCAGCCAGTATTACCGAAATTTCTTTGCAATTGCCTAATGCCATAAGGGCTAATGTAGGTTAATGGAAACACTTTAACATGCACAAAATACCGGTAAATGGGGATGCCGTTGCAGGCTCTTTTTTCTCAGCTTAGCAAAAGCAAAACCGCTTAACCCTAACTTGTGAAACAATTTCTACCCTTCTGCCTGATGGCCTGCCTGCTAACCGGCCTTTCTTCCTGCTACTTTTATAAACCCGTGCTTACCGTGCGCAATGGTGGATTGGAGAACTGCATGGCAGCGAACCGGCCCGATACCTGCATGCGCAATTACGAAACCTTCCTGGTTTATACTTCTGCCACGGGCGTTAAGGAGGTGGACCCATCGAACATTATAGACTATACCCTACTTAACCGTTACCGCCGCGATGGGCAGGCCACCTTAAAAAAAGACCGTATTAAACATAAGCGCGAAAAGCGCCATTTATGGAAAGCCGAACGCAAGCGCCTTAAAAAAGAAGCACGCGCCAAAATGCATGGCGGTAAAGGTGGTGGCAGAATAAGCTGTAAGGAACGCCACCGTATTAAGCGCGAAAAGCATGCAAAAATTAAAGAAGCACGCATAAAGTATAAGCGCAGCAAAGGAGGCCTGCATGGTTTAAGCTGTGCCGAAAAGCACCGTATTAAAAGAGAAAAACACAAAGCACTGAAGGCTGAACGCAAAAAACTACGCAAAGGAAAAAAGGACCGCGTTAAAGGTGCTAAAAAGCAAAAGCGTGCAGCAAAAGGAAAGCGCCAAAAAGTTAGCTACGCTTATGCCGACATACACAAGTATTATTACCGCTACCGGCCCGGCATGGGCGTGGCTGATTTTTTTATAGCCATAATGAACATAGCTTCTGCTATGGGTGGTGGCAGCGGTGGAATACCTTTTTACCCTGTGCACGAAAAGCTGGTGGACGTTTACAAAAAGTGCCCCGATGGCGATAGCTGCCATGGGCAAATCATCAGTAAAAAGATACTGCTGGAAGTTAGCACCTACTGCAAACGGCAAACCCTGAACACCCCTTTACAGGTGTACGAAAACCTGCCCGATGCCATTACTGTACGCAGTTACAAAACCAAGATAAGGCATGGCAAAAAAATGATTGGAGACATTAAGTATGCCACCGGCAACAACAAGGGACAGAAGTATTACACCTACACTATTAACCCTAAACCCGGACAGGAGTTTAAGAAGCGCACCCGCGTTTGGATTATTATGGATGTAGATATTGACGTAAACAAAATGAACCCGGTAATGCCATAATAAGCGTCCGAGATAATTAATTTTTATTTGTAGCTTAGTTTTTCTTAATATTAGTATATGAAAAATACTAAAGCAAATGCCAATTCGGGCACATCTGTAAAAAAACCTGTAATTGACAACTCCAAAGGTAGCACGCATGGTGGTGGCCCTAAAAAGCCAGTGAAAAAACCGGCAAGATAGTGGCGGAGAAAAAGACAATAATGGACTGGCACAACCAGTCGGATGCCTTTAGTGGCCGTATTTCGGAATCCGTGCGGCAGTTGTCGTTCGCAGGACTGGGCATACTATGGGTAATACGTGAATACAACCATATGGACATAAACACTTTTCTGTCCTACTTTTTGTTACCCATTTTTCTTTTCGTTTGCACGCTAATGGCAGATTTTGCACAGTACTTAACGGGCTACTTTCTTACAGAAGCTATAGTTGAGGGTTTTGAGTCGGATATCACTGCAAAAAGAAGAACAATAGATGACGATTTTACTGCCGACCCCGGCTACATCGAAAAAATCAAAATTCCCTTTTTTACTAAAATAGTACTGCTCATTATTTCCTATATAGTTATGATAGGTACAACCATCATGGCGCTAAGTGATTATAGCTACTAGTAAACAGAGTGGAAACTGATTTTATCTTATCTAATGTTGCTCCAAGTTTACAAACCTGGAGCCATTAAGAGCGCGCAGTCCGAAGACTTCGAACTGCAGGCGAAGCTTGTAGGCTAAGTATATAAAAACAATCAAGCGCTAAATCAAATAGTCCGTCATTGCGAGGACAATTCAACTATTTAAATTTAGAAATATCTGTCCGAAGCAATCTTCAACCTTGTAATCATTGATAAAGACAAAGCTGAAGATTCCTGCCCGACTGATTGACATCATCGGTCAGGCGGGGCCACGCGATGATTGCTCCATTTGATTTTATTGGAATATCGCTCGCAATGACAAGCGGTTTTATTTTAGTAGGTGGAGAGGATGTTCCATGCGTCTGTGCGGACACAGACGCAGGCAAAGAGAAATGAGGTCGCTGGTCAGGCGACCAACAACGGTGAAGTGCGAATGGTAAATCTTAGGTCGGTAAGCTTCCTTTTGAATTTTGCCTGAACTGCATTATTCAGCAGCTCAATTTTCAACGATCCCATTAAAGACGTAATCTCACTATACAAAGCGCTAAATTCTATTTCCTTCAATTCCGGATCTTGTCCATGCGCAACAGAGTTTCGGATTTTCAGAAGTTGTAAGTCTATAAATTTTTCCTTTAACTCATATGGTGTATAATCAACTCCGACAATTGATAAAATTTCCTTAAATATAGCTGAACTTAAGTTAGACTGAGTATTAATAATATCGTCTGTTGGAACCTTAGCGCGAGTGTTAAGCTGATCAGTTAGAAACTCTACCATTTTAATGTGAATTGCATTTTTATTTGTCTCCTGATAAAGACTTAAATCAGATTTCAAACAAATCGCAATGATATTATTGGCAAGTTGACTATAATTTAATCGCTTACACGCGATGTATGTCAAATAAGAATCCGCTGCCTTTTTTACAAACCCCTCCCAATGGGCATACAACATTACAATGCCTATGCGAATGTTTGTATTTTTTTGGACGCTTTTTGCTGCAGCTATACTCGTATATATTTGCGACAATTCTTTTCGCCGCCAAGCGAAATCATCGTCCAAAATATTCTGCAACTCTTCAATTGTTCTAATTTTCATTCCTGAAAATTTCAAGGGCTAAAGGTAAAAAATGCGGCAGGCGAGTAGAAGCTCTTTTGCCACTCCCAGAATTTTCCAAGAACGTTTCGTTCGCACTGACACTTTTAATCTTAGCTCTTAATATTTGCAGGCTTTCTTCCGTTTCATAGTAAGCGTCGATATTCTTAGCTAAGCCGGTTGCAATAACCTCGAATGCGGCAATTGAAAACCCTCCTGTAAATTTATTTTTTCCTGCATCCCATTTTTTAAATACATCTTCGCCAAAGGCTCTATTAAGTAGGAGAAACGTTTTGTCGAATTTTTCTTTTTCACTCTCGAATTGGAAGTCAGGGTCTTTTGCAAACTCAACCATTTTATCGGTTAATAGTTTCCCTATGTCTTTGCTTTGTGTAACATTCTCGGTAGTTATCACCTTATAAACGAAATATCTCAATACCAATTCAGTGTCGTATTGTTCTTCAAATGCCTTGTCTGTCAAGGGCAAAGTGTTTTTGAAATTTTCGTTTAATCGAAAATCAGCGAACCATGTATAAAAATCTTTATTCAACATAACTAGAATACAGTTTCTTATCTCCTGTTCTGTTAAAGCTGTACCTCCAGTATTTAGGCGTTGGAAAAGCTCAAACTTGGTATCGCTATCACTTTCTTTCTTTATTATCTGCACACCAAGTTTCGCTCGCTTAATTATTAGTCTTTGAGGTTGTTCTAACGAACTGTTCGGGTCGTCATCCTTTTGCCAATATTTGCCTTCCAATGAAGGCAAATATTCTGTGCCTTGCATCTTACTTGCTGGCTTAAGTGCCCCTTGCCCATCTTTTAAAAGTCCTGTAAATTCCAAAATAGTGGAAATACGCTGAAGTCCATCTATCACATCCCAAACCCCATCCTCTCTTTGGGATACGAAAATTGGGGGAATTGGAATTCCTAATAAAATAGACTCTATCAATTTAGTTCTTTGAAGAGGGGTCCATCTAAAGAATCTTTGAAACTCAGGATGTATATCAATTTCTTTATCCTTGTATAAGGACATCAACTCCCCTATTGATAAGGAATACGCATCTGTATGAATTTCCTTTGCTTTAGCTTCTATCTCGTCTTGTAGTGCCATCAGTTTTATTTATTAAAACCAAATATAATTTTTTTATAAATCTAAAACGCCCCTCAACCTTTCGGCGAGGGGCGTTTAAATTTGTATTAGTCTGTTGTCTAATGTCTGTTATCTATAGTCTGCTTAGCTGCATCCCATACTGTTGCCGCAGTTAATGCACTTGTAGCAGGTGCCGCTGCGGATGGTGATGTTACCGCACACATTGCACGGTGGGGCATCGCCCATCATTTCGCCGGCGGCCTTGTTAAAGGCGCTCATGCTGTTGTTAGCCAGGCTCAGTTTCTTCTCCACCTTCATTTCGGTATCCTTCTTAGCCGTTGGCTTAGGGGTTTCCTTCATTTCGGGGTGGTTGCTGGTAGTTGGCTTATACTCCTCAATAGGCTCGTCGCTTATGTCGGTGGTTAAGTCAGTAGTTGGCTGGCTGCGCAGGGCCAACTCGCTTGGGGTTACGTGTACTAAATCGGTACGGCCAAGGTATTCGAAAGCCAACAGGCGGAAGATATAATCTACTACCGAAGAGGCATTCTTGATATTCGGATGGTCAACCATGCCGCTTGGCTCAAAACGCGTAAACGTAAACTTGTTCATGAACTCCTCCAAAGGCACGCCGTACTGTAAGCCGATAGAAACGCTTATTGCAAAGCAGTTCATTAAGCTGCGGAAGCTTGCACCTTCCTTGTGCATATCCACGAAGATTTCACCCAAGGTGCCGTCATCGTATTCGCCGGTGCGCACAAACACGGTTTGACCGCCAATTTTTGCTTTTTGCGTAAAGCCACGGCGCTTGTGCGGCAGTTTCTTGCGCTCCACAATGCGGCTCAACTCGCGCATAAAGTTGGTGTCGGTACTTTCCTGCATCAATACGCGGGCAGCTTCCAACACCTGTTCAGGCGTTAACTTGCTGAATACATCCGGCTGGGCTGTTTCAGCAGGCGCAGCAGCAACGGTTTCTGTTTTCTTGGCATCTTCTTTCTCTTCGTCCTTTTTGTTGCTTAACGGCTGGCTCATTTTGCATCCATCACGGTAAAGCGCGTTTGCTTTTAAGCCCAGGCTCCAGCTAAGTTCGTAGCACTGTTGTATATCCTCAACGGTAGCCTCGTTAGGCAGGTTAATGGTTTTGCTTATAGCGCCGCTAATAAAAGGCTGCACACCGGCCATCATGCGTATGTGGCCATGCGGGTGAATGTAGCGCACACCCTTAACGCCGCACTTGTTAGCGCAGTCAAACACCGGCAGGTGCTCATCCTTAAGGTAAGGTGCGCCTTCCACCGTCATAGTGCCGCAAACGTATTCGTTAGCCTGTTCAATCTCGGCCTTGCTGTAACCTAACTCGCGCAGCAGGTTAAAGGCAGGGTTTTTATACTGCTCGGCAGTAAAGCCAAGGCGCTGCATGGTTTCTTCGCCCAGCGTCCACGCATTAAAGGCAAAGGTAATATCAAAAGCGCCCGGTAATTGTGCTTCAATCTTTTCAATATCAAGCGCAGTAAAGCCTTTAGCGCGCAGCGTATCGGGGTTTACATTAGGGCAACCGTTAAGGCTTGCATGGCCTTTGGCGTATTTAATAATAGCGTCAATCTGCTCAGGGGTGTAACCCATGTTTTCTAAGGCAGGTGGTACGCTTTCGTTTACAATTTTAAAGTAACCGCCGCCGCTCAGCTTCTTAAACTTCACTAAAGCAAAGTCGGGCTCAACACCGGTAGTATCGCAATCCATTAACAGGCCAATGGTGCCGGTTGGTGCAATAACGGTAGTTTGCGCGTTACGGTAGCCGTATTTTTCACCCATTTGCAAAGCCTCGTCCCAACTTGTAGTGGCGGCTTCCAATAGGTAAGCAGGGCAGTATTTAGGGTCAATACCTACAGGCTTAACTTCTAAACCTTCGTAGCTGCTGGCAGGGCTGTTGTAAGCGGCCAGGCGGTGGTTGCGCATTACGCGCAGCATGTGTTTCTTATTGCGCTCGTAGCCGGGGAAGGTTCCCAGTACGGAAGCCATCTCAGCCGATGTTTTGTAAGAAATACCGGTCATGATAGCCGTAATTGCTCCGCCAATGGCGCGGGCTTCGTTGCTATCGTAAGGTATGCCGCTAACCATAAGCACGCTGCCTAAGTTGGCATAACCCAAACCAAGGGTGCGGAACTCGTAAGAAAGCTGCGCCACTTCTTTTGAAGGGAACTGCGCCATTAATACGCTTATCTCTAACACCATGGTCCAAATGCGGCTCATGTGTTCAAAACCGTTTACATCAAACTCAAGCGTTTTTTCGTTAAAGAATTTACGCAGGTTAAATGAAGCCAGGTTACAGGCTGTATTATCCAGGAACATATACTCGCTGCAAGGGTTGCTGGCGCGGATAGGGCCATCCTCAGGGCAAGTATGCCATTCGTTAATAGTAGTATCAAACTGTACGCCGGGGTCAGCACAGCGCCATGCGGCTTTAGCTACCAGGTCCCACATATCTTTAGCAGGTATGCTGCGCATAACGTGCTTATCAGTACGGGCAAGCAGGTTCCAGTTTTCGCCGTTTTGTAAAGCGTGGAAGAAGCTATTAGGCACGCGCACGCTGTTGTTGCTGTTTTGGCCGCTAACAGTGCGGTAAGCCTCACCCTCGTAGTGGCTATCGTAACCGGCATTAATAAGCGCAGCTACTTTATCCTCCTCCTTCATTTTCCATTCAATAAAGTCAATTACCTCCGGGTGGTCTAAATCCAAACAAACCATTTTGGCTGCACGGCGGGTAGTGCCACCGCTTTTAATAGCACCGGCTGCTGCATCGCCAATTTTCAGGAAGCTCATTAAGCCCGAAGAAGTACCGCCGCCTGAAAGTTTTTCGCCTTCGCCGCGTATGTTGCTGAAGTTGGTACCTACGCCTGAACCGTATTTAAAGATACGGGCTTCGCGCATCCACAAATCCATAATACCGCCGCCGTTTACTAAATCATCGTCTACACTTAATATAAAGCATGCATGTGGCTGCGGGCGCTCATAAGCGCTGGTGCTCTGTTCTAACTTACCGGTATCGGGGTTAACAAAGTAGTGGCCCTGTGGCTTGCCGGTAATACCGTATGCGCTGTAAAGGCCGGTGTTAAACCACTGCGGACTATTAGGCGCTGCCATTTGGGTTAATAAGCTATATGCTATTTCATCATAAAAAACTTCCGCATCCTTTTTAGAGGCAAAGTACCCGTAACGTTCGCCCCAGCTTCTCCAGCAATCTGCCAAGCGGTGCACTACCTGCTTAATGCTACGCTCGCCACCCAGTGAACCATCGGCCTGGGGTACGCCGGCTTTACGGAAATATTTTTGGGCAAGAATATCGGTAGCCACCTGGCTCCAACCTTTAGGCACCTCTACATTGTACATTTCAAATACAGCGTCGCCTTTAGGGTTACGGATAACGCTGCTGCGCAGGTCGTATTCTAACAGGTCGTAAACGCTAACTCCTTCGCGGGTATAGAGACGGTCTACCTTCAGGCCTTTCTTTTCATTCTTTCTTGCCATAGCTTAAAATTAAAGTAGTTTAAAGTGATGCAGGGTTTTATGCGGTGTGAAAACGTATAACGAATATATTTTTCACTTTTTTTTAAATCCATCTGTTTTTTCCACACGAAATGTGCGTTGGCATTTGTTTCGAAACGAAACGCAGTGCTGGCGCGGTTTCTCTCTTGTGGAAAAACTTTTTAACGAAATTTCTTGCGAAAAAGAACAGCATTTTGAGGCAAAAAAATGTATGGTTTTTTGGGCGGCTGTTTTGCCCGTATTACC
The DNA here is from genome assembly GCA_039811145.1 of Chitinophagales bacterium. Classification (GTDB taxonomy): domain Bacteria; phylum Bacteroidota; class Bacteroidia; order Chitinophagales; family LD1; genus Bog-950. The sequence goes on from JBDHYB010000009.1 coordinate 66,790, forward strand.
TATTTTTTCATGTCTCCGGTTTGGAAGAAATTTCGCCCCTAACCATGGTGAAATGGATAAGGGGCGGCGAAAATAAAAAGCGGCTTTACAAAACAAGGCACGCCTTCCATGTACTTACCCACCCTTAATCAACAAGCAACAAAAAGGGGCATTATGTGTGCTATACCAATAAAAAACCCTCCGTAAGGGGAGGGTTTTCTGTTTAGAAGGTGTACCTGAACTGGAAGGTAAAGTTCCTCATGGGTTCAGGTTTGCCGGGCCGTAGGGAATAATAGCGGTTGGCCACGTTTTTTACTATAAAGCCCAGTTTAATGTTCTTGGTTACTTCGAGGCCGGCGCGTATATCAATGGAGTAATCGCCACCCCTGTGTTTGGCCATGTAGTTATCCAGCGCATTTACATCCTGGAAAATAAGGTTGGCTGCCGCACGGAACAACTCCGGTACTTTTTCAGGCATGCTGCCGTAATAAATGGTGGCACCCAAATAAGCTTTCCAGTAGGTCAGTTCCACATCTGCCCTAAACAGGTGGCGCATACGGTAATACAACAGGTTGTTGCCCACCACATCACCGGTATCAACCCGCTTAAAGTTGTATTTAAACATATCGCGGAAGAAGGCGGCATCGCTATAGGTGCTCTTACCTGTGCTATCCTTTGTGTCCGATGCCGGCCAGTTATAAGTATAGCCGGCCATTAAACGTACGCCTACAGGGCCAATGCTACCCATACCGCCCAACTCTACTTCGTAACCGGCTATGCGCGCGTTTTCTACGTTTATAGCCTTTAAGCCTAACAACTCGTGCTTTTGGTTAAAGAAAGGATAGCCGAATTCGGCACTATCAGGAAATATAGGCTGCCCGTTACCGTAACGGTTAGGATGCAGGCCAACGCGAAACTCGATAAAGTCTGTGTACTTCTGGTAAAACAAGGAAACATCAAACTGCCCTTTCCATTTTCCAATTTGGAACAGTTGCTTAAAGCCGAACTCCGTGCTCCAGCCGTGTTCGGAACGCAGGGTATCGTTAGGTATAATACGCAGGCCGTTCAAAAATTCATTACTGATATATTTTTCTGCAACAGAGGCTACACGGTAGCCCTGCCCCCACGATAAGCGGAAGAAGCTGGCCCTGCCGGCCTGTATATTCATGCCTGCTCTAAAAATAGGCAGCTGCACATTCTTACCATTTACTTTATAGGTAAAACCCCACACCCTGTCCGTATCCACGCCTGAAAACTCGTAACGCAAACCGCCCTGTAAACTCAGTATTTTATAGTTGTACTCTAACTGCAGGTAGGTGGCAGCATAATACGTTATGCGCTTACCGGGGTACAGGTTGCTGCTGCTAACGCCCACACTAAATGGTATGCCGGTTGTAATTACCAGTGCATTGCGTAAACGGTACTGGTATTGGTTATCGGCTATAATCTGGTGCGATATTGCATCGGGGTCCGGCGGGTTGCCGTTCCTAAAAATGTTCATATAACGCCATTGCGATACTATGCGGTGACCCTTTAAACTGCTGTAGCTAACATGCGGGTCAATTGAAGTGCGCAGGTAGTTATCGCCGCTTCCCATTTTAATAAAGAATGCGCCTGTATCTAGGTCCTTAGATATGAAAAAACGGTTACTGTTCTCCTGCTGAAAGCTGCCGTTTATACCAAAAGTAAGCCCCGGAATTTTAGGGTGCAGGTAACGCGTGCGAAATACCAACTGCTCGCGCATTTCATCGGAGGTTTCAGTAAAGCCTTCGTTGCGGGTAATGTTGGCTGATATTACGTACTGAAACTGTTTTATCTGTTGCTGGCGGTTAAAATTGAGGTTGGCAAAAAAAGGATGAAGCCCATCGCCCCACCACTTTTTGGTGCCCTTTGGTACGTTATCGTAAAAGCCGGTGTTTATCTCCAATTCATTCTTGGCTTCAGCCTCGGTTGGCCATTGCGTAATAACGTTTACCACACCATTTAAGGCCGATGAGCCGTACATAACTGAGGAGGCTCCCTTGATTACCTCTATCTGCTTAATGTTGCTTAAGGGTATCATTTTATTCTGCGCCTCGCCAAGGTCGGCACTTAACATACTTAAGCCATCCACCATTACAGCGGTGCGCGTACCTACTCCATAGGAGTAGGAAGAGCCGCCGCGGATGGAGATTTGCCCATCCTGCACCAATACACCCGGGGTTTTTGCCACTACTTCCCCAAGGTCGTTAGAGTTGGTATTCTTTATTAATGCGCGGTCAATAACCTCGGTAGTTACTGATTCCTTTGCTGCGTTTTTGCGGTAGGCGCTTACCGTAACGGTTTGCGCAATTTGTATGGCCGAAGTTTGCAGTTCAATTATCGTATCCAGCTTTTGGCCGGCTGCAAGCGTTACCTTAAACTTGGTGGTTTTATAACCAATAAACGAAAAGGTAAACTCGTAATCGCCGGCGGGCAGGCTGGTTTTAAACTTGCCCGATGCATCTGATAAAATGCCTTTGCCTTTTTCGTATTTAAACGTTGCGCCGGGCAACGTCTCCTTTGTTTCGGCATCCATTACGGTACCGCGTACTTCTGCATTTTGGGCAAAGCCGGTCAGGCAATAAAACAGCAGGGTAACAATCAGGGGTAAAGTTTGTTTCATGCGATGGTTTAGAGAAAGGAATCAGGGTTCACTTAATTTGTTCAAACAGCTTTCCAAGGGGTTTTTGAAAATCATTTGTTGACGGAAAATAAAATTATTGTCGAAAAAAAAGGAAGATGGTCGGATGGATAAAATTTACCGTCATTGTCAGCGATAATTTCGCAAGCCGGAACTGTAAAGTCGGGGCTGCAAAAAATGTAGTCAATCTTGCTGCCCTTCTTATTACTAACTTCAAAACCGTAGTCGGTATTGGTTTCAGCGGTTAGGTGGTTTTGAGCTTTGGTGTAAGTATCCTGCACCCGGGCTAGTTCTTCTTTAAGCAGGGCATAGGCCTTGCTATCCGGCGTGCAGTTAAAATCTCCGGTAATGAGGTAAGCGTAGCCGGGCGCCAATGCCTTTAATTGCAGCGCGATAATACCCATGCTTTTCTCGCGGGCCTGCACACCTCTATGGTCAAAGTGCGTATTCATCACCATCACCGTATCGCCGGTTTTATTAATGCGCAACAAGGCCCAGGTGCAAATGCGCGTAAGGGCAGCATCCCAACTTTTGCTGCCGGGTACAGCCGGTGTTTCACTCAACCAAAAATTGCCGCTCTTTAAAAGAGTAAACTTTTGCTTTTTAAAAAACAGCGGAGAGTATTCGCCCTTTGTTTTGCCATCATTACGCCCCACCCCTACATATTCGTAATCTTTCAATGTTGCCCGTAAGCCTTTTAATTGATGCAGCAGCACTTCCTGCATCCCTAAAACATCGGGGTCATGGTTTTTAATCAGGGTATAAACTTTGTGTTTACGCTTATCCCATTTGTTGGGGCCATCCTGCGCATGGCAATTGCGGATGTTATAAGTCATTACCTGCAGGGTGTCCTGCGCAGGTAAAACACCAATTGTTATAGTTAAAAGAAACAGGAAAACACCGCGCATTAAAACTTCAATTCACTCATCGGCACTTCGTGCTTAATTTGGGTTACACCCTGCTCGTCCTTTATTTCAAAGGTTATCACTTTTTTATCCCAATCAATATTCAACATACCAAAATTAGGGCCCATAAACGGGTTGCCTACCCGGTTGGTGTTGCCACCTGCACAGGTATGCCCGTGCGTTAATCCGCTGCTGGTTAAATCGTACAGTGTATAACAGCTATCGCGCTTAAGTTTCGAAAGTTCGGCATAGTGTAAATCGCCGCTTATAAAAAAGGCGCCTTCCGCTTTTGTCTTCTCTATCAGCTTCATAAATTTCTCCCGTTCATGCGGCATATTTACCCATGCCTCCCATCCGTTAAAGTCCACCAAAAACTGAGTACTGCTGCCTATCAGCCTAAGGTCAGCCGGTTTCTTCATTTCTTCTTCCAGCCACTGCCACTGTTCTTTACCTAAAAAGGTTTTCCGTTTGTTTTTCATTTTAATATAAGGGCCTTTGCAATCAAGGTCCGCGCGCACACGCACCAGCTTATCTCTAAAGGTGCGCAGGTCAAGCATTATTATCTGCAGCTTCTTGCCGTCCACCCCGTAGATGTAGCTGGTGTAAATACCTTTGTGTTTCCAGCGTTCACTACTATCAGGTTCATGAAAAAATTTAAGGAAAATCTTCTTTGACTCTTCTTTAAATGGATATTCTTTACCACCATCGTTAATGCCATAGTCGTGGTCATCCCAAGTGGCTATTACCGGCGTTTTCTTCTGCAACTCTATATACCCGGGCTTCGCAGCAAGCTGGTTGTATTTGTCCTGAAGCACCTCCATATTCCTGGTATCGCCGTAAATATTGTCTCCTAAAAAAATGAAGAGTTGTGGTTGCTGCGCTGCAATCTTGTACCAAATATCCTGTGGCTTATCCTGGTTATTGCAGGAGCCAAAGGCAATGCGTGTTATTACTTCTTTGTTTTCGCTTTGTGCAACAACGGTTAATGAAGCCGCACACAAAAAAGAAAGGACTAAAATTCTCATGTAAAAGCGGGGTATCTATAGGGGTTATAAAATCTAAAGCAAATCTCCTTCCTCCATTTTAAGCCAATCTTCAGTAAAGGTTAAGTCCTTAAACCAAACCAGCCTCCATGTGCCTTCATTGTATTCTAACGATGTCATATTCTCTACCCAGTCGCCGCTGTTTAAATACATTACCTTGCCGCTATCAGTTACTATCTCCTTAATAACCGGCATATGCACATGCCCATTCAACACAAAGTCGTAACCGTTTTCTATAGCTATCTCCGCAGCAGTAAGTTCGTAATTGCCAAGCTTCTTCACGCCTTTCTTTACACTCTCTTTAATTTTTTTGGACAGGGATATTTTCTCCTTGCCAAAAAACTCCAGTATAAAATTGGCCAGCTTGTTAATAATAATAAGCAACTCGTAACCCGTGGTGCCCAACTTGGCTAACCATTTAGAGCCGCGCATGGAAACATCAAACACATCGCCATGAAAAAACCAGTGTTTCCTGCCATCCAGTTCCAGTATCAGTTTGTCTTCCAGTTGCAGGTTGCCCAAAGCCAGGCCAGAATACCGTCGCAATAATTCATCGTGATTGCCGGTAAGGTAATACACTTTAACGCCCCTGCTTACAAATTCGAAGATGCGTTGTATAACCTGCGAGTGGGATTTTGGAAAGTAGTAAGAGCGGAACTGCCAGATATCAATCAGGTCACCGTTAACCACCAAAATTTCAGGATCAATACTATTGAGATAGATATTCAACTCCTTTGCCTTGCAGCCAATAAAGCCCAGGTGCACATCGCTGATAACCGCCACCTTTACTTTACGTTTTTCCTGCATGTTGCAAAGATGGTTTTTTGTATGTTAAGGTTAGGTTATTCCTTGATCAAACCAAGGGTTAACTGGCCGGTGGCTGAAATTGAATCAATACGCGCAACTTCTCCGTTAGGGAACTGCACATGATAATTGGTCCAACCAGGTGTGCCGGCACGGGGGTCGGGGCGGTAATAGTCGGTTGATACAATTTGCGCCCAACTGCTGAAGGCCGCTTCGCGGCTGCTCTCATCACCTGTTCTTGCTTCATCTGTTCCATCGTCGGCACGGGTGCGCACAATATATCCCTGCGAAACGCGCTGTTGAATTTCGCTGTAATCTCCTTTAGAACTGTTCAGTATTACAAAGGCCGCTTCGGAGGTTCCCGGATTGGAATACACAAACATGGCCCGGCCTTGTAAAGATGGGTGGCCTGCTTTATAGAGTGCATCTGCTGCACCCTGCATTATAAATACCACCTTACCACGAGAGCTTGCCAGCTGTGGCCAATTACCCGCCAGGGCTGCGGCCTCCAATGTGCTGTAACTACCACGCACATCATCAGGGGTAATTACCTTATCCAGCTCTTGTCCGAAAATGGATTTGATTTCTGCATCCATAGCATCGCAGGCCGACGCATCGTAAGGAATAGAATGTGTTAGGCCCGGCAGGGTAGTTAATACATCAGCCGGCACATCTTCCTTGGCTTCAATGTTGATGAAAATGGGCAGATGATTAGGATGGGCAACGCTCCAGTTGTAAATAGCCTGCAGCGCATCTTTAAAAGTGATGTAGTTAGTGTTGTAATCAAAATCAACGATGTGAATGATTTTAAAGCCGGGCTCCATCAGCTTAGGCTCGTTGGAGGTGTTCGGAAAGCCGCTGAAGGTTGGGCCCGCACGGTAATAGAACTGTCCGCCATTGGGGTCGTTATAAATATCCAACTCAAGACCGCGCACATTATAGTTGTTGAACTGCTCTTCTACAGGCAGGTGCCAATAGTCTATTCCTTTAGGGCTGTAAGATGACGGCAAAAGCCCCAGAGAATCCAGGGCCGTTAAAAAAGCAAATACTACCGAATCAGTTTTAAGGTGATAGCTGTTGTGGCTGGCTATTACTTGTATTTGATTTATTTTTAAACTGTCCGTTGGGCCGTTATCGTAAACAACATTGGTTTTTTTGATAGTCTCCTTCTTGCAGGCCGCAGCAAAAAATAAAACGAGCCCGGTAAGGGCCAGCAGATAATACTTCATTAACATCAATTTAACGTGAAGTTAATGAAGCACACGAGCCCTGCAAGCGCCTCTTAGTTAAAATCTTCTTCGTTTAAGCCAAGGTCCTTTGAGCTAAACATTGAGCCGAACAAATCCTTGAACTGCAGACCTTTTTCAAGCATAGCTTTAGAAAGTTGCGAATGTTCCGCTAAACCATGAAGAAGGAATTCCTTCATTACGTATTTTTCGCTTTTTGCCAGGTTAGGACTATGCTCATTCACCAACTCTTCAAGCGCGGGTACAGTATCCAGTATTTTGCGGTACGTTTTTTCGTCATCCGCCAGCATAAAATCCACCACGTTACCTTCTGCAAACCAATCCAACACCTTTTGGTAAGGGTTGTTCTGCTTCTTCTTTTTCAGTTTACCGGGGTCGGGGAAGGTGGCCGTAAACAACTTGCGGATAGCTTTGCCAATAAGGCCCTGCGCCACACCGGCAGCGCCCTCCTGTTCACCTTCATACACCAATTCAATTTTGCCGTTAATGGCGGGCACAATACCCCAAAGGTCGCTAACACGCGCAAAAGTTTTGTCCTCCCCGTTTAGTAAAGCACGGCGCTCAGCAGTGCTTACCAGGTTTTCGTAAGCCGAAATAGTTAAGCGTGCACTCACACCGCTTTTGGCATCTACAAACTCACTTTCGCGGGCTTCCATAGCCACCTGCTCAATCAGGTTGCGCAACAACTCACCTACCTCAACGTTCTTTTGCTGCCATTCACTAAGGCGCGCCTCCTGTTTTGTTATCAGTTTGGAGTGCTCCATCGACTTGGGATAGTGGGTCATTATCTGCGAGCCTATCCTATCCTTTAAAGGGGTAACAATGCTGCCGCGATTAGTGTAGTCCTCCGGGTTAGCGGTAAACACAAACTGTATATCAAGCGGCACGCGCAACTTAAATCCACGTATCTGTATATCGCCCTCCTGCAAAATATTGAAGAGCGATACCTGGATGCGCGCTTGTAAATCGGGTAATTCATTAATTACAAAAATACAGCGGTTACTGTGCGGCACTAAACCAAAATGTATTACGCGCTCATCGGCATAATTCAGCTTAAGGTTAGCGGCTTTAATGGGGTCCACATCGCCTATTAAATCGGCTACGCTCACGTCCGGCGTAGCTAATTTCTCAGCATAGCGCTGGCTGCAATGCAGCCACTCTACCGGCGTTTCGTCTCCCCTTTCAGCAATCAAATCGGTAGCGTAACGCGAAACCGGACTCAGCGGATCGTCGTTTAGTTCGCTGCCCTTAACTATGGGCACCCACTCATCCAGTAACTCCGTCATTTGGCGGGCTATGCGGGTTTTGGCCTGCCCGCGTAAACCCAGCAGGTTTATGTTATGGCGGCTTAGTATGGCTCGTTCAATGTCCGGAATAACGGTGTCATCATAACCTAAAATGCCGGTAAAAAGTGGCTCCTTCTTTTTCAGTTTTTTAATCAGGTTATCGCGCAACTCATCTTTAATGCTTTTGCTTTTATAACCACTTGCCTTTAATTCTTTTATAGTAGTTGCTCTCATTTAAATTTTATTTCGCCACAAAGGCGCTAAGTCACAAAGGGAAATATTTAAATCACATCGCACTGAATATAGCTTATCTCATTCTGCGTTTCTTTCCCTTTTCAAAGTCCTCAAATAAATATTCACCCAAGCCTTGCAGGGAAGTATAAAACGCCTTGCCGTTATTGGCTTCCGTAAACTCCTCTACAAAGTTTTGCAGGTAGGGGTCGGTAGCAATCATAAAGGTGGTAATTTGAATTTTTAACCTGCGGCAGGCAGCAGCCAGGCGCAGGCATTTATTTACAATCTTTCTATCGAGACCGAAGCTGTTTTTATAATACTGCCCATGCTCCTTTATACAGCTGGGCTTGCCATCGGTAATCATAAATATTTGCTTGTTGGCATTCTTGCGGCGGTGCAGAATATCCATGGCCAATTCTAACCCGGCAACTGTATTGGTATGGTAGGGCCCCACCTGCAGATAAGGCAAATCTTTTACTTCAATCTGCCACGCATCATCGCCAAAAACAATTATATCCAGTGTGTCTTTCGGGTATTTACGCTTGATTAATTCCGCCAAAGCCATAGCTACATTCTTAGCGGGCGTTATGCGGTCTTCGCCATACAAAATCATGCTGTGCGAAATGTCAATCATCAGCACGGTGCTGGTTTGCGTTTTGTATTCGCGCTCATGCACCAGCAAGTCATCCTCGCTCATCATAAACTCACTTATGCCGTGGTTTATCTGCGCATTGCGGAAACTCTCCAGCATACTTATCTGCTCTAAACTATCGCCAAACTGAAAGTTGCGAAGGTCGCTGCTCATTTCATCACCCACACCGGTAAAGCCCGTTTTATGGTTGCCCTGTTGGCCTTTCTTCAGTTTGCCAAAGATTTTCTCTAAAGCTCCCTGCCGGATACTTTGCTCGGTTTTAGGGGTTATTGTAAAATCGCCGGAGCCCGGCTGCTCCTCGCGGATGAAACCACGTTCGCGCAAATCATTTATAAAATCGCCAATGCCATAGTTTTCGTCGGTAAGCTTATACTCTTTATCCAGTTCAGTTAACCAGCTAAGGGCCTCGCCAACATCACCACTGGTGTAAGTAAGCAACTGCTTGAAAATATCAAACAACTGCTCAAACGGACTTTGCAGCTTTGGGTTGTATTTGGAAAAACGGTAGCCGAGCATAATTAAGGAAACGGAAGTTACAGCATAGCCCTTAAACAGGGAAGCTGTACCGGTAGATTAACACAGATTAGCAGCAAAGGTTTTAGTCAAAATGATTCCAGCCCTGGGCTTTTAATGGGTGGCGGTTACCGCTTTTAGTAACTAACATGCAGCCGTTTTCTTTTTTGGTAATCTGTCCAACAATGGAAAAGGCATCTTCGCCGGCTATTTTGGTTTCATCCTCGGGCTGTATGGTAAACAACAGTTCGTAATCCTCGCCACCGCTAAGCGCACAGGTTATAGGGTCAATATTAAACTGCAGAGCCATATTGTAAGCGTCTTCGCTTATTGGCACCATGCTCTCATTTATTTCGCAACCCACGCCACTTTGCTTGCAGATGTGGCGCACATCACTACTTAAGCCATCACTCAAATCAATCATAGCAGTTGGTTTCAGGTCCATTTCCTTAAGCCAGGCAACTACATCCCGACGCGCCTCAGGCTTTAACTGGCGCTCAATTAAGTACTGCGCATTTTCCAGTTCGGGCTGCACGCCGGGGTGTTCCATATAAATACGCTTTTCGCGCTCTAATAATTGCAGGCCCAGGTAGGCAGCGCCTAAATCCCCACTAACACAAATAAGGTCGCCTTCTTTTGCACCACTACGGTACACCAGTTCATTTTCTTCTGCCACACCAATAGCGGTTATAGAAATTATAAGGCCGCTTAGGGAAGAAGTGGTATCGCCGCCGATAAGATCAACCTTATAATTGCGGCACGCCAGTTTTATGCCGGCATACAATTCATCCAAAGCCTCTACCGTAATTTTTGAAGAAGCCGCAATCGAAACCGTTATCTGTTTCGGTTGCGCATTCATTGCATATATATCGCTAAGGTTTACCACTACGCTTTTATACCCCAAATGCCGCAGCGGAGTGTACATCAAATCGAAATGGATGCCCTCCGCTAATAAATCGGTGGTAACAACCGTACGTTTGCCGTTATTGTCAATTACAGCGGCGTCATCCCCCACGCCCCTAAGGCTTGATGGGTTTATAAGGTCAAACTCTTTGGTTAGGTGTTCAATCAATCCAAACTCCCCCAGGGAGCCAAGTGGTGTATGCTTTTGCGGTTCGGCCATAAGTTGTATCTTGAGCAGGCAAGATTAGTGAATCGGATGGTAATACCGGATAAAAGACGCTTGCTGTATTTATCGTGGCTCACGCTTTTTGGCATGAGCGCAATAGGCATCCTTCTTATTTCTTTTTTTCAGAACCGTGAGGTGCAGCCAGTTTTACTGGGTGGCAAGCGGCCTTACCTGCAGTTTTTAACGGGGCTTTTTTTCGGCAGCCTTGCCGCGCTGCTTGGGCTGATTTTAATAAGAGGTAAAAACTTTCGCAGTGTCCGTACCTTTTTCGAAGACCTAATAGGTGACCTTAACCCTTCTTTCCTAAACATCCTGGTTTACTCGCTATGTGCCAGTATTGGCGAGGAGGTTTTGTTTAGGGCCGGTGTGCAGCCATTAATCGGTATTTGGCCAGCGGCCATCATCTTTGTTTTGCTGCACGGCTACATTAATCCTTATAACATCAGCCTTAGTATCTATGGCTTTTTCCTGGTAGTAATATGCGCAGGGTTCGGTTACCTCTTTAAGTTTTTTGGCTTAACATCCTCAATAATAGCCCACTTTATATACGACATTTCGGTGTTTTGTGTGTTAAAATATGCTTATAAGAAAAGAGTTTCGGTTCGCTGAGATTTTCTTGTTATTTTTCGGAGCGATTTACCATTGATAAATTTCTAACCTAAGATTTATCGTTATGTTCAGCGATTTCAAACAATTCGGCACCTCCTGGAAAAGTGCATGGAGCAATCCGGCCTTCAGGAATCAGTTTGCCATAACGGTAATGCTGTTCATCGGGGTAATGTTCAGCAACTTTTATTACCTGCGCATTTGGCAAACCCGTCCGGGCATACAACTGAACGACTTTATACTAAACCTGCTGCCGCCGCACGATTTTTCTCCTTACATATTTTTCATTCAGTACACCTCTCTACTAATTGTTTTTCTTTTTGTGTTGCCTAACCCGCACCGCTTAACCAAAGGGTTGCAAATGTTTGCCGTTGTTTTTCTGGCGCGCACGTTAACTATTTACCTTATTCCGCTTGAGCCGCCGCGCGATATGATTTTATTGAACGACCCGGTAGCCACGTTTGTTTTTCACACCAACTCAGTATATGTAACCAAAGATTTGTTCTTCTCAGGCCACGTTTCAGCCTGCGTGCTGCTTTGGCTTATTGTAGATAAAAAATTCTTAAAGGTTCTTTTATCGTTTACCACTATAGCTGTTGGCCTGCTTATTATGTGGCAGCATGTGCATTATAGTACCGATGTACTATTTGCTCCTTTATTTGCACTTGCTTCATATTGGGTGGTACAATATGCCCACGCACAAAGTAAATACGGCTTGCAAACAGAAAGCCCTGCAGCGGCGGTGGCTGAAAGCGATTATTTTAAATAGCCAGGCCTCTCTTCATTATCAAAGAAAGAGGTCTTAGTTGCCCTTTTAAGGCAGTATTTAGCGGGGCGCTTTAACCTTGTTTTTCTCTTCGTATTCTTTACGCACTCTTTCCTTCTCCGCTTTTTCCTTTTCTACTACAGGGGCGCGTTCCTTTTCAAACGCAGCAGCATCAATTGGCCTAACACCCTGGTAGGTATATTTTGCTCTCGTATCTCCATCCCCGTAAATAGGATCATAACCAAAACGGAAGTCCTGATAGTAAGCACGCTTACCCATTACGCGGTAGTTAAAGGTGCAATTGCTTTGGCCGCCTTGTTTCTCTACTACTTCAAACTCAGTGGTACCGCTTACAGTGTACAATCCTTTTGTTTCGCAGTTTTCCTGCACAAAAACTACCATGGGGTGTGCGGAATCTATTACTACCGTTTGCAGAAATAAGTCATCCAGTTTTACGGTGGCCTTACCGTTTACCAGTTTAGCCTGGCCAATATCTTCAAACCACATCTCGGGGCTTTCCATGCAGTACAGAAGTTGATTGCCTTTTGCGGTAGGAACGCTGGCAGCCTTGGCCCCGGTAGATGCAAAGTTACCTTGCGAATAAACAGCCCAACCGCTGGCAGCAGGTGAATAACCATGCACACCATAACCACCACCAACACTCAGGTTTTCGAAATAACCACCGTGCCCGCTGAAGTAGCTTACGGTACCAAACACCCCGTAATCTAAGTTTACAGGCGTAGAATTAGCACCTACCCATCCACGGCCAAAAACGGCAGAACCCCACAACACATAATCGCCTAACACACCGGTTTCGTTGCTGCCGCCGTTGTTGGAATAACCAAAAACGCCTGCTGAACCTGCACCGGTTGAGTTTACTTCACCCCTTACACCAAAAGATGTTGTACCGCCTGTGTTGTTTACGTTCTGCCCGAAAATTACGGGATTGTTATCTGCATCGCTTACTACATGCAGGCGATAAGCCGGAGCACCCGTACCAATACCCACAAAGCCATTATTAACATTATAAACAAAACCCCAACCGATGCCTGCGCCCCAAATGCCCGCGTAGTTATCATCTACCATGCCTATAAAGGCGCGGTCAGCAGTATTCGTTGTATTCATATACCATATACCTGCGCTACCACCACCACTACGCATACGCGAGCGGCCCGATACATCAAAAATGTAACCGGGGTTAGTGTTGCCTACACCTACTGCTGAACCATTATCGTACATAATGCTGTTACACATGGTAGATGAATTAGTAAATTTTGTAACGTAATTGGCAGCTGCCGAAGCACATATCGTACCCGGACCTGCAGGGCCTTGTACACCTTGAGGACCCTGAACCCCTTGTGGACCTTGCGGACCCTGAGGGCCAGTTGCACCATTCAAACCGTTGGTTCCATTAGCACCGACAGGACCTTGTACACCTTGCGGACCCTGTGGGCCAGTGGCTCCGTCAACGCCATTAGTGCCGGCGGGGCCCTGAACGCCCTGCGGACCTTGTGCGCCTTGTGGCCCTTGAGGGCCAGTAGTTCCATCAACGCCATTTACACCTGCCGGACCTTGGACTCCTTGTGCGCCTTGCGGACCAGTAGCACCATCAATACCGTTAGTGCCGGCGGGGCCCTGAACGCCTTGCGGACCTTGTGCGCCAGTTGGACCTTGTACACCTTGTGGTCCTTGAGGACCTGTAGCTCCGTCTATTCCATTTACACCTGCAGGACCTTGGACTCCTTGTGGCCCCTGTGGACCAGTGGCACCATCAATGCCATTTAAACCAGTAGGGCCAGTTGGACCTTGTTGTCCGGTTGCGCCACTAGCACCCGTTGGACCTTGAATACCTTGCGGACCCTGCGGACCAGTTGCACCATCAATACCGTTAGTGCCGGCGGGGCCCTGAACGCCTTGCGGACCTTGTGCGCCAGTTGGACCTTGTACACCTTGTGGCCCTTGAGGACCTGTAGCTCCATCTATTCCATTTATACCTGCTGGACCCTGTGGGCCTGTTGCACCATCTATGCCGCTAGCACCCGCAGGGCCTTGTGCACCAGTTGCACCCTGTAAGCCTTGCGGACCCTGAGGACCAGTTGCACCGTCAACGCCATTAGCGCCAGCGGGGCCAGTTGACCCTTGCAATCCTTGTGGTCCCTGAGGACCAGTCGCTCCATCTATTCCATTTATACCTGCTGGTCCCTGCGGGCCAGTTGCGCCATCAGCACCATTTAAACCAGTAGGGCCTTGAGCACCTTGTGCACCTGTTGGACCTTGTGGACCTGTAGCTCCGTCTATCCCATTTATACCTGCTGGACCCTGCGGGCCTGTTGCACCATCTAAGCCGTTAGCACCCGCAGGGCCTTGTGGGCCCGTTGCTCCGTCAATACCGTTAGTGCCTGCAGGACCTTGCGCACCTGTTGGACCTTGTGGACCTGTAGCTCCGTCTATCCCATTTATACCTGCTGGACCCTGTGGGCCTGTTGCACCATCTATGCCGTTAGCACCCGCAGGGCCTTGTGCACCCGTTGCGCCTTGTAAGCCTTGCGGACCCTGTGGGCCAGTAGCACCATCAACGCCATTAGTGCCTGCAGGACCTTGCGCACCTGTTGGTCCTTGAGGACCTGTAGCACCATCAACACCGTTAGTACCTGCCGGACCCTGTGGGCCTGTTGCACCATCTATGCCGTTAGCACCCACAGGGCCTTGTGCACCCGTTGCGCCTTGTAAGCCTTGCGGACCCTGCGGACCAGTCGCTCCGTCTATTCCATTTATACCCGCTGGACCTTGTGGACCTGTAGCACCATCAACGCCGTTAGTGCCTGCGGGGCCTTGAATGCCTTGCGGTCCTTGAGGACCAGTCGCTCCGTCTGTGCCGTTAGCACCCGCAGGGCCTTGTGCACCCGTTGCACCCTGTAAGCCTTGCGGACCCTGTGGGCCAGTAGCACCATCAACGCCATTAGTGCCTGCAGAACCTTGCGCACCTGTTGGTCCTTGAGGACCTGTAGCTCCGTCTATTCCATTTATACCCGCTGGACCTTGTGGACCTGTAGCTCCGTCTATCCCATTTATACCTGCTGGACCCTGTGGGCCTGTTGCACCATCTATGCCGTTAGCACCCACAGGGCCTTGTGCACCCGTTGCGCCTTGTAAGCCTTGCGGACCCTGCGGACCAGTCGCTCCGTCTATTCCATTTATACCCGCTGGACCTTGTGGACCTGTAGCTCCGTCTATCCCATTTATACCTGCTGGACCCTGTGGGCCTGTTGCACCATCTATGCCGTTAGCACCCGCAGGGCCTTGTGCACCCGTTGCGCCTTGTAAGCCTTGCGGACCCTGAGGACCAGTCGCTCCATCTATTCCATTTATACCTGCTGGTCCCTGCGGGCCAGTTGCGCCATCTATGCCGTTAGCACCCGCAGGGCCTTGTGCACCCGTTGCGCCCTGTAAGCCTTGCGGACCCTGGGGACCAGTCGCTCCATCTATTCCATTTATACCTGCTGGACCCTGCGGGCCCGTTGCGCCATCTAAACCGCTCGGGCCTGTAGGACCAGTTGCTCCTCCGCCAACACCGGTGGCACCAGTAGGGCCAGTAGGCCCTTGCAATCCTTGTGGGCCGATAGAACCATCAGCACCTGTAGCACCCTGTGGTCCGGTGACTCCGTCAATACCATTTACGCCTGCAGGACCTTGAGCCCCTGTTGGACCCTGTATGCCTTGCAATCCTTGAGCTCCTGTCGCTCCGTCTGCTCCATTAACACCAGCGGGACCTTGCGGGCCTGTTGCACCGTCAATACCATTTGCACCCGCCGGGCCTTGTGGGCCGGTATCACCTGTAGGGCCTGTTGCTCCGCCACCTGCACCTGCAGCACCAGTTGGCCCCGTTGGGCCGGTAATGCCTTGTAATCCTTGAGCGCCTGTCGCTCCGTCTGCTCCATTAACACCAGCGGGACCTTGCGGGCCTGTTGCACCGTCAATACCATTTGCACCCGCCGGGCCTTGAGGGCCGGTATCACCTGTGGGGCCTGTTGCTCCGCCACCTGCACCTGCAGCACCGGTTGGCCCCGTTGGGCCGGTAATGCCTTGTAATCCTTGAGCTCCTGTCACTCCGTCCACTCCATTAATACCAGCGGGACCCTGCGGGCCGGTTGCACCGTCAATACCATTTACGCCAGCCAGGCCTTGAGGGCCGGTATCACCTGTGGGGCCTGTTGCTCCACCTCCGGCACCTGCAGCACCGGTCGGGCCTGTTGGGCCTGTTATACCTTGTAAGCCTTGAGCACCTGTAGCGCCATCTGCACCGGCAGGGCCTTGAGGGCCTGTTGCTCCGTCAATACCATTTACGCCAGCCAGGCCTTGAGGGCCGGTATCACCTGTGGGGCCTGTTGCTCCGCCACCTGCACCTGCAGCACCGGTTGGTCCCGTTGGGCCGGTAATGCCTTGTAATCCTTGAGCTCCTGTCACTCCGTCTGCTCCATTAACACCAGCGGGACCTTGCGGGCCCGTTGCACCGTCAATACCATTTGCACCAGCCGGACCTTGAGGGCCGGTATCACCTGTGGGGCCTGTTGCTCCACCACCTGCACCTGCAGCACCGGTTGGCCCCGTTGGGCCGGTAATGCCTTGTAATCCTTGAGCGCCTGTCGCTCCGTCTGCTCCATTAACACCAGCGGGACCTTGCGGGCCTGTTGCACCGTCAATACCATTTGCACCCGCCGGGCCTTGAGGGCCGGTATCACCTGTGGGGCCTGTTGCTCCGCCACCTGCACCTGCAGCACCGGTTGGCCCCGTTGGGCCGGTAATGCCTTGTAATCCTTGAGATCCTGTCACTCCGTCCACTCCATTAACACCAGCGGGACCTTGCGGGCCCGTTGCACCGTCAATACCATTTGCACCAGCCGGGCCTTGAGGGCCTGTTACGCCATTTATACCATTTGCGCCAGCCGGGCCTTGGGGGCCGGTGGCACCATCAACTCCATTCAAACCATTGCTACCGTTACTTCCTTGTGGACCGGTTGCACCTGTGGGGCCTATGGCATTTACAGTGTAAGAAGTACCATCAGTTAAGTTAAACGTTATAGTTCCATTACCATTATCTGTAATACTTGCAATACCAACGCCATCGTTACCCGGCGAGCCCTGGGCACCTGTAGCGCCCGTAGCACCGCCAGCACCCGGCAACCCACTTGGGCCGGTTGGGCCGGTAACCCCCGCAGTGCCGCTGCCTCCGCAAAGCGACTTCCAGTTGCCTGCATCGCTATAGTAAAAACAGTTTAAGGTAATATCGTACACCAACAACGCATTAGCGGGGTTGATAATAGCCAGGCGGTCTGCCGTTGTAAGCCGGGGCACTAACAAACCTTTGTTGGTGGAAACAAGGTCGAGCAAAGCGCTGGCATCAGGATTGGTGGTTCCTATACCTACGTTTTGGTTTTGCGCCATTGTGTTTATAGACAAAACAAAAACTGTCAGAAATAGTAAAAACTGTTTCATGCAAAAAGTTTTAAATAAATAACCGGCCAATAGTGTGCTTAGAAGGCTGGGGGTAATAACAAAGGTAGTAAAATAAGAAGTTTGCTTAATTTAAATAAACAGCCGGACCTTACGCTTTGATAAGAAAAAAAGGACGCTCAGGAGAGCGCCCTTTTTAAAGTTTTGATATGGAACTACTTCGGTTCCGTTATACCTTCAGCTTTCTTCATTTCCTTTGTCTTTTCTTTCTGCATTTGCTCTATTTCCTTCTCTAACTGAGAGGCAGGAATAAAGCCTGAAGGCATCGGAGTCTGTTTCCAGTTTTTGCGCTGTTCTTCCTGGAATTTCACATTCTCGTTGTAATCTACCGGTGGCGGTGGCGCGTATTGCATATACTGGCGGGTGTCGCCAGGGCCCCACAGCGGATCGTTTCCGAAACGGTGATCCTGGAAGTTCAAACGCTTGGCCACAATGCGGAAAGAAAACTCAGCATTTGAAGCGCCGCCGTTTCTTTCTTTTACGGTAAAGCATTTATCATTTTTTACTACGTAAACATCATTAGCCTCGCCTTCCATTTGTATGTAAACATGCATTGGGTGAGCCGAATCAATAACCACGGTTTCCAGAAACAGCGGGTCAAGATTTATAGTGCAACTACCATTCGTTAGTTTGCCGCTTCCAAAATCCTCAAACCACACTTCGGGGCTTTCCATACAGTACAACAACTGGTTGCCTTTGCTGGTACCTACTGAGGCAGTTTTAGTACCGTTAGCTACTGCCCAGTTACCATTAAAATAACCACTATAGTTAGCATTATTAGCCCGCCATCCTACAACAGCTATATCATTGTTGCCGGCTATTATGCCGCCACCAAAGCCAATACCATGCACTCCAATACCAAAGGTTGCGCCGTTATACTGGCCTAGTACACCCATATGAGAGTTTGAAGCGGTGGTTGCTATGCCAACATAACCATATACACCGGCACCGCCGGAAGCGGTAGTAGGTGTGCCGAGGTAACCAACAGCTCCCGCACGAACATTGCTTGTGTTGGTGCCGTTGTAGTTGCCAAACGTACCTGCGCCTACGCCGCTGCCGCTATATACGCCCTGGACAGCAGAGAAGTTAGTATTGGAAGCGGCAAAAACTTCGCCCCAGGTACCTGCTCCACCAGCAACGCTGCAGTAACCATTGATACCAAATGGCAAGGCTGCTGTTGCAACTCCTGCAACCAGGTCTCCGGCATAAGGGGATGCTGCTGCGCCTGCTACTACTTCACCATCAACCGGATTAATACGCATGCGCTCAATGTTATTAGCTCTAAATACCAATGCGTTAAGGTCGGTTGTACCTAAAAACTCCGTAGCAGGGGCTATACCACTGTTACCTTTCGTTAACCACGCTTTTGTTGCAGAGGTTATAGTTGACGGAATACTTGTGTTAATATTAATAGTACCATCCGTGTTATAAGTTATGCTGTTGATGGTCCATGTAGGGCCGGTTGAACCAGTGGCACCGGTTGCACCGGTAACTCCATTTGTGCCATTATTACCAGTGGCGCCGGTAGCACCGGTCGCGCCAGTAGCGCCGGTAATTCCAGTGGCACCGGTAGAGCCGGTTGCGCCAGTGCTTCCGGTGGCACCTGTAACTCCCGTTGCGCCTGTCGCGCCAGTAGAACCCGTAGCGCCCGTACTGCCTGTAGAGCCAGTGGCTCCCGTAGAACCAGTCGCACCCGTTGCGCCTGTACTTCCAGTTGCCCCAGTACTTCCTGTTGCGCCAGTGGCACCTGTAGAACCGGTAGCGCCGGTGGCTCCTGTTGCTCCGGTTACACCTTGAATACCTTGCGGGCCTGTATCACCCGTTGCTCCGGTAGCGCCCGTTGCACCTGTATTTCCTGTTGCGCCCGTAGAACCAGTAGCACCCGTTGCACCCGTACTTCCTGTTGCACCAGTGGTTCCTGTTGCACCAGTTACACCTTGAATACCTTGCGGACCTGTGTCACCCGTTGCGCCGGTAGCGCCCGTGGCACCTGTATTTCCTGTTGCGCCCGTGGCACCTGTAGAACCAGTAGCGCCGGTTACACCTTGAATACCCTGAGGACCTGTGTCACCGGTCACACCTGTTGCTCCGGTATTGCCAGTTGCACCTGTATTTCCTGTTGCGCCCGTAGAACCAGTAGCACCCGTTGCGCCTGTACTTCCTGTTGCACCAGTGGCGCCGGTGGCTCCTGTAGAACCTGTTGCGCCGGTAGCACCGGTTATACCTTGAATACCTTGTGGGCCTGTATCACCAGTTGAACCTGTAGCGCCAGTATTTCCGGTTGCTCCTGTTGGACCAGTATCACCAGTAGATCCTGTTGGTGAAGTAGGGCCCGTTGGACCAGTGATGCCTTGAGGGCCCGTGGCTCCAGTAGAACCCGTACTTCCTGTGGCACCGGTTACGCCCTGTATGCCTTGCGGGCCAGTTACACCCTGTATACCTTGAGGACCTGTTGCTCCAGTTACGCCTTGGATGCCCTGAGGACCTTGGGCTCCGGTATCCCCTTGTGGGCCTGTTACACCTTGAATACCTTGAGGGCCAGTCGCACCAGTTACACCCTGAACACCCTGAGGGCCTGTGTCACCAGTAGCGCCTTGCGAGCCGGTTACACCCTGTATACCTTGAGGACCTGTTGCTCCAGTTACGCCTTGGATGCCCTGAGGACCTTGGGCACCTGTATCGCCTTGCGGGCCAGTTACACCCTGTATACCTTGAGGGCCAGTTACGCCCTGAATACCCTGTGGACCTTGCACACCTGTGTCGCCTTGTGGGCCGGTCGGACCTTGAATGCCTTGAGGACCAGTTACACCCTGTGGACCCGTTACACCTTGAATGCCTTGTGGACCCTGAGCGCCTGTATCACCTTGTGGACCAGTTACGCCTTGAATACCTTGTGGGCCTTGGACGCCTGTATCACCTTGCGGGCCGGTTACACCCTGTATACCTTGAGGGCCTTGGGCACCAGTATCACCCTGTGGGCCGGTT
>JBDHYB010000010.1:0-80348 GCA_039811145.1 Chitinophagales bacterium
TAGTGTGCGTTGCGTTAGCCTTAATAGTAACCGGTGTTGTTAAGCTGTATATGCTGGCAGGCATATTCAACAGAAATACGCGTGCGCGGCCACCTTGCGGGTTATTGGTATCCCAATATTGGTCCTGTGAATAAGGGCCGCCAAAAGGGCCCATATCAGAACGCGTAAGGTCAATATCCATAAAGTTAACGCCGGGCTTGCCTGCATCAATACCGCCATTTCCACCGGTAACTTTACCGGTATTGGCATCATAGGTTATAGAAATCTGATAACCGTTATTCCAATAGTTGTTGTCCACTATGTTTGATATTGGGAACAGCCTGTAAGAATCGTAGAAATTGTAATCGCCGCGCATACCTAAAATACCGCAGCCATAGCTTGAGCCATACCGGTTTCTAAGAATGTTGTTCACGCAGTTATCAACTCTTATACCCTTTAACTGAGCAAGCCCATAGGTAGAAGCGCCGGTGCAAGCAACTGTATTTTCTTGCCCCGATAGATAGTTATTGATAAATGCGTTGGCCGAATCAACTAAATAACAGTTAATAATATTTACAGCAGTGCGGGTATAGGTATAAGAAACAGAGCCTGAAACACCGTTTTTAAAACTGTTGTTTGCTATAAAGTAGCGCAGGTTTGGATTATCGAAACTCAAACTATGGTTAATGGTATAGTTATCGGTTTTAATGGTGCGGTTAGCTATAATAAAACAGGTATCGCCCTGTCCGTAAGCAGCGCTCTCAGCCGTTACGCGTATTTCACCCAACATGGGGTTATCGTTATTAGGCACCCCCAACTGGTTGGCTATAACTTTACCATACCTTATTTCGGCGGCAGAATAGATGGTGTTATAAAGCAGGTTAACATCGTAACCATCCTGGTTAAAAATTACGTTGCCGTTAATTTCGCAATCAACTATGTTGACTATGCAGCGGCTGCCTACACCCACGGTGCCCACGGCAGAGTCGTTGCCTAGTTGGTGCATACCCACCACTGTAATTTCGCGGCCGTTAGCCCCTACGTATTTTACCTGGCCGGTAAGGAACCAATACTCGCCTTCGGTGGCTGATAAAAAGGTAAGCGACTTGTTGATGGTTAAACTTTCGCTATACACAAGGCCGCCACTGAATATAACAATACGGTCGCCATCGGCAGCAGCCGTAATAGCGGCTGAAATCGTAGTTACCGAACCAGATATGGCGCCGGTTTTATCTACTTTAATATCAGCAGCAAAGGTGGTTAAACCAATTATGCTTAAACAAATGGTAAAAATTACATTTTTCATGGATAGTTGTTTGATGCGGCGAATGTAGGCAGATTTTAAAGCGCAGGGATAGATGTTCATAAATTCCGAAGGATAAAAATTACGGAAATCATAAAAACCGAAAGGGGGTTAGGATTGCACCGCTCCAGCCATCAGACAGGATGACGATAGAAATGATGTATTTAGGGAGCGACCACGCCACCCACCATTTAGAAAAAACGAAAGAGAATTTGGGGGTGAGAGTTTAGCGAGCGAAATTGATTTGTATGTTACGTTAAGATACCTCGCTCCGCTCGGTATGACAAATACACAGTAGCTGTGCTAGAATGAGGGAGAGCGGTTAATAGATGCAAAGTAAATGATATAAACGCAGTAGCCCATTATAAATACAAAAGCCCCGCAATTGCGAGGCTTTAAGTGTGGGAGCTGAGGGGTTCGAACCCCCGACCCTCTGCTTGTAAGGCAGATGCTCTGAACCAGCTGAGCTAAGCTCCCATTAATTCCGGAGAGCTATGCTCCCCAAAGGGACGGCAAATGTAATTTGAAAATTGATTTTACAAAACCCCTTCGAAAAAAAATCGCAAAAATCATTCAAGCCCACCTTTTTATATTGCCCCTCTTTAAGAAATTATGGAAGAGATATTTGTAACCGACCGCATTAGGGAACTGCTGCCCAAATTGAAAGATTTTGTGCAAACCGAGCTTCTACCGCTTGAAAAGGAGTATAACCGCAAAAAATTCAGCCAACTTGCCCGCGAACTGGAGGCTAAAAGGGAGAAAATTAAAGCCCTGGGGCTTTGGGGCCTTCACCTGCCTAAAAACGAAGGCGGGCTGGGCCTTACCCTGTGCGAATTCGGTCAGTTAAGCGAGGTTTTGGCCTATGCCCCCCTGTTTGGGCACTATGCCTTTAACTGCCAGGCGCCTGATATAGGCAATATGGAATTGCTTAGCCGCTTTGCCAACCAAGAGATAAAAGAGAAGTTTCTGCACGGCCTGTTAGAAGGCAAAACCCGTAGCTGTTTCGGAATGACGGAGCCTGAATTTGCCGGCAGCAACCCTACCCGTTTGGCTACTACAGCCGTTAAGGACGGCAACGAATATGTGATTAACGGGCACAAGTGGTTTACCAGCGGGGCAGATGGCGCTGCCTTTTGCATTGTAATGGCTGTAACCAATCCGGAAGCTCCGGCGCACCAGCGCGCCAGCATGATTGTGGTGCCTGCAAATACCAAAGGTTTTAAAATTGAGCGAAACGTGCCGGTGTTTGGGCACGATGGTGATGGCTGGGCCAGCCACGCAGAATGTACCTTTACCAATTGCCGCGTGCCGGTAAGCTATTTGATTGGTGAGGAAGGTATGGGCTTTAAACTGGCGCAGGAGCGCCTTGGCCCCGGCCGCATACACCATTGCATGCGTTGGATAGGCATTAGCGAACGCGCCTTTGATATGATGTGCCAACGCGCAGCGGAACGAGAAATTGAGGATGGTGTAAAGCTTGGCGAAAAACAGTTTATACAGGGCTTTATTTCAGAAAGCCGCGCTGAGATTGACGCAGCGCGTTTGTTGGTTCTACGTACGGCTTATAACATTGATAAGTTTGGTGCAGCAGCCGTGCGCGACCAGGTATCGGCCATAAAGTTTTATGTAGCCAACATTATGCTGGCAGTGGTTGACCGGGCCATACAGGTTCATGGGGCGCTGGGCGTATCGGACGATGTAATACTAAACGCCATTTGGCGGCACGAACGCGGAGCGCGTATTTGGGATGGTGCCGATGAGGTACATAAACAAAACCTTGCCCTCAGCATTTTGAAAAACTATGGTTTAGATGTAAAGAAGAAAAAAGCAAGCCGCGCGTAATTATGAGTAACATAAAAACAGACAGCGCCTTTACCGTACGCCAGGGCGAAGAACTTAACCTTGCGCAGTTAAACGTATGGTTGAAGAATAACAGTTCAATTGCTGAAGTTGTAGAAGTAAGTCAATTCCCCGGAGGGTTTTCGAACCTAACGTACTGCCTGCGCACTGCAGATAAAGAATATGTATTACGACGTCCACCCTTTGGTGCTAATATTAAATCTGCCCACGATATGGGCAGGGAGTTTAAAGTGCTATCACTTTTGAAAGGACATTACAACAACATACCGCAGCCTATTGCCTTTTGCGAGGATGAAACTGTAATGGGCGCTCCATTCTATATTATGGAGAGATTAAAGGGGGTGATATTACGCGCAGCTAATGCACCAAAGCTGGGGCTTGCGCCGGAGTTGTTGAGGCAAACATCGGAGGCGCTGATAGATAACCTTGTTGAACTGCATGCACTTGATATAAACTCTACAGGATTGGTGCAGTTGGGCAAGCCCGATGGCTATGTGCAAAGGCAGGTAGAGGGCTGGACCAAACGTTACTACGCCGCTGAAACCGATAAGATTGAATCCATTGATGCTATTGCAGAATGGATGCCGAAGAATATGCCGGTAAGCCAGGGCGCTACATTTTTGCATAACGATTACAAGTACGACAATGTAGTATTGAATGAAAATAAGCTAAGTGAAATAATAGGCGTGCTGGATTGGGAGATGAGCACCGTAGGCGACCCGCTGATGGATTTAGGCGCTTCGTTGGCGTATTGGAGTGAGCCGCAGGATTCCAACGAGATAAAATTCTTTAACCTTACCTGGCTACCCGGCAACTTAAACCGTGTTGAAGCGGCCGAACGCTACGCCTTAAAAAGCGGAAGAGATATATCAAACCTCCTCTTCTACTACATTTTCGGTTTGTTTAAAAATGCCGTAATAGTGCAACAGATATATGCACGTTGGAAAGCGGGGCATACTAAAGACGAACGCTTCGGGAAGTTGCTACCGGTGGTAAAAGCCTTAGGGGAACAGGGCAGGCGCTATATTGAGTGGGGTAAGTTATAGCTACT
This sequence comes from Chitinophagales bacterium, assembly GCA_039811145.1. Lineage (GTDB taxonomy): Bacteria > Bacteroidota > Bacteroidia > Chitinophagales > LD1 > Bog-950. The sequence goes on from JBDHYB010000010.1 coordinate 4,194, forward strand.
TTACAAAGTACATCTGCATCAAACCCTTGTTCTTTACCTCAATTTCGCCGCGTGGCACGCAGTTATACTCATGTTTAACCAGGTGATAGGTAGCGTCGCTTATGTTCACTTCTCCTTCAACTCCGCATTGTTCCATACGTGCGGCTGTATTTACTGTATCGCCCCATATGTCGTAGGCAAACTTTTTAACCCCTACAATACCGGCTACTACGCTTCCGCTGTGTAACCCAATACGTACTTCAAAAGTCCGGTCATTAAGCGCGTTTTTGCGCTGCAACATAAAATCGCGTATCTCCAGTGCCGCTTTCAACATATTTTCGGCATGGCATTCATCGGGCACAGGTAGCCCGGCAACAGCCAGGTAGGCATCGCCAACCGTTTTTATCTTCTCAATGCTATGGCGAGAGGTAATTTCATCAAATGCCTTAAAACATTCATGTAACTCATCAACCAACTGCTGAGGGCTAAGCCTTTCGCTTATATTGGTAAACGATTTAAAGTCGGTAAACATTACCGTTACGTTATTAAACAATTTGGCATCTGCACTTCCCTTCTGCTTCAGTTCTTCTGCTACCTCCTCAGGTAAAATATTCAGCAGTAACTCATCGCTTCGGCGCTTTTCCTCTTCAATCATCCTGTTCTTAACTTCCAACTCATCGGCCTTAGCACGCAACAGCTCGGCCTCTTTACGGCGCTGCTCTGCATCAAAGGCAGACCTAAGATTCTCCATCTGCTTCACATTATCCTCGGCAAAACGCTTGCGTTCAAATTCACCGGCCTCTTTTAGTGTTGAAAAAGCCTTACTATGCTCCCCAGTTTGGTGGTAGCAATCAGCCAAACGATTTAAAGCCTTAACATAATCTTCTTTATAACGCCCCCCATTTACAGCAAGCGATTGTTCCAGGTATTCTATTGCCGCTGTATATTTCCCGCATTTCATCTCGCAGGCAGCTAGTTCCTCATACAAAGATGAAAGGCGATAAAAATTCTGCTTAAACTCATCCCGCTTTATTGCATCAGTCATTAGCCTTATCGCTTCTTCCGCCCTCCCTAACTCTGATAAACATTTCGCAATGCCTACATAGTTGGCCGCAAGCCAATCAAAATTTTCATTTTTTTCATTATAAACCACCGCCTGTTCAAAATGATCCAGCGCCTTTTCATACTGCATATTGCGTATATAAACTGAACCTATGTTGGAGTAATTGGCGGCCAAAAAGTTTATGCCAAAGGCGTTAGCCAGATTTATTTCCAAAGCCCTTTGGAAATGACTCAAGGCCTCCTCCCTTTTACCTAAATCGTTGAAGCTATTGCCCAGGTTATTTAAAGTTATGGCTTTAACTTTATCACTACCTAACTCAACGCCAATGCTGTATGCCTTTTGGTCGTATTCAAAGCTGCGCATGAAGTAGCCAAGCGTAGAATAGCAGTAAGACATGTTAATGTATGCCCGGGCTTCCAATAGCTTATCGGGCTGCAAAGCAAGATCACTAAGAGCATCTGTATTTACCTGTAAAATGGTTTCTTCAGTGGCGTCAGGATAATCATCAACAAAATCAACCCGCAACCTGGCGCGTTCCAAAGGATCGGCCACTGATTCAATTTTACGCAAATACTCTTCCTGCGTCATATAGCAATACCCCAAAGGTAAAAGGTAAAACGCGAAAGAAAAGTATAATCTAAATGATTGTTGTTAGCTTAGCTGTTCTGGTGTTTTCTTTTTCTGCTCACCAGCGGGTCATCTTCAACCTTACCTGTCTTCTTCTTGGCTTTTTTAGCCTGGCGGTCCGCAATGCTTATTGCTATTTTCAGCAAAAAGCCCTTAGCGCCCATACGTTCCGGATGTTTTTTACCGTCGCGTATATGGTTAAAGAACATCTTGGAATAGATGATGGCAAAAGGAGCACAAGGGTTGTGGCTTAAGTGTTTACCGAATACACGCTTGTGCACGTTGCCACCGCAGGCGGCCATGTGTTCATATGCCACTTCAGTGTTTTGATACATAACTTCATTATCCCCGTAACACGCGCATAACTGCATGGTTTTTTTAGGTACCCACATGGCTAAACAGTTTTCTTTCAGCTTTTTGGTGAAGGCGAAATTGGTATCCGTCCGAAACCTTTCCAGTAAAGTATCCTGCACCATATCAGCCGGTATCTTCGGCAATATAGAATCTACAAAACCATAATCGAATTGTCGGGGCTGTGCAAACACCTGCTTTAATTGCTGGCTGTATTGCGGCTTAAATACGCTGTAAACATCGCCGGGCCAAAGGTTATAGGCATACTGGTATGATAGTATGAGGTAAGGCAGGTAATGCGGACGGTCGTAATGCCCGAACATAGTTTTTGCCTGTTCGCCGGTCATATCATAAGCGCCACTCATTGGTGACGATGCCGTTAACTTAACTTCAGGAAAAGCGCCGCTCTCCAGCATTTTGTGCGTAGCCATAGCGGCATGTCCGCCTTGCGAATAGCCGGTAATAAACAATTGATCGGTGGTAGTAACTCCAATCTTGGGGTAAATTTCGCGGCAGGCTTTTATCATGTAAATTGTAGCCATTGCCTCAGTCCAGGCATCCTGGTAAACGTGTTCTTTCTCTCCGCCACCTAAACCGTAGTAGAAAGGAAACAAAGAAACATAGCCATCAACAGCGTGCATCATGCAAACGAACTGTTCCAAATCCTGTATGCCGTAATCCTGCCCGATGGAAATACGGGTGCCGTGGCAGTAAACCATTTCAGGTGAAGGCTTGCTAACCCTGGGCACATACATTACGCCTTTTGCTACTATGAATGTGCTATCCAGCCATAGGCCCTTGTAAGTAACTTCGTACATGTCCACCGCGTTTTTAACCGGTGCTATAAGCTGCGGTATGTTGCGCTCCTTCCATACACGGTCCATCGAATCCTGCGTATAGGAATACTTTAATTTAAAATCTACTACGTAGGAGGCCGGTGGCGCAAAGGTGCTGGCTGACAGCATTAAGCTGCAAAAGCTTAACAGCAGGAACAAAAGATTCTTTTTCATCGCTGAGCTGGGATTGTTGTTGCCCGTGAAGATATAGAATTGCTCCGCGAATTTTCGCATTTAGCAATAAATCGCTGATTTTTTTTGTTTAAGCAACCGGCTGCAATTACCAGCGCGCAAGGTGATCTTCTGCTACACCGTAAGCTGTGAATTTTTCGCTAATGCCATTCAAGGTTATCGTCCCGTCAATCTTTCCGTAAGCCTGGGTAAAAATGCTCTTCATTAAAAACAGGTTTACGTTTTCACTACGTGCTCCGGCAGGGGTAAGGGTGCAGTTTAAAATACCGTCCTCCGTATTAACCATCCATGGGGTTTTATCTAACGGCTTCTGCATGGCAAATGCAGCTTTAGATAAGGCTGTTTTGTTACCATCTATCCACAGTATGTTCTCCATATCGCCGTTAAAGTGCTTAACCAGGTTAAGGCCAAGCGCTTTACCACTTTCAGTTTGCCCAATAAAGGCCAGCCAGTTCCAGTATGTTTCGCGCGGTGGATAGCCTTTGGTAAAATCTACAGCGCCATAGTTGCCCTGCACAGTATAGTTGCTACCGTTACTGTTAATGGTAGCCTGAACAGGCAAGCACACATTTTTATAGGTAAAGTTGAAAGGGCGGTTAACGGAAGGCGCAACAATGCTTGCTCCATTGGCCGTATCCTCTCCTACTATCTTTAGGCTAAATGCGCCATTGTACTGCAGGGTAATTTTACCACCGGAAGTTACAATGCTGTAGTCGCCCAGCTTCCATTCGCTGTCCAGGTTAGGATCAAAGGAAGAAGGAAAGCCAAAAGGTACAAGCGCGTTGTGCTGACGGAAGCTGCCATCCTTAAAGGAATAATAGTAGCAAAAGGCATTAGCTACCAACCCTGCATCGGCTATGGCAATACCGCAAATCAAATCGGGGCTGTAAACTCCAAAAAATATCCACGCTTTACGGCTGCTGCGGCGGTTGCTAAGCAAAAAGCCCTCCTTATCCCAATACTGGGTGCTTACATCGGGTATAAGCCCGTTGTAAATAGCGTAGGGTAAATGGGTACCATTGCTTAACAGGCTTTTTTCCGAAGGAAGTATCATGGTTATGCGGAGGTGTTTGTGTTTTCTTTAGAACGGCGCCACATGCTTACAAAGGCGCCTAAAAAGGTAATTATGCCCCCTAGCCATACCAGGTTAATATAAGGGAACACAATGGCCTTAAGCACAATGTAGTCCAAAGGCTTCTCCTTATAGCGCGCGCTCATGGTCAGTTTGCGGCTGGAAGGGTCTATACGTTGTATTTCAAAGGTGTAATTCAATTCGTCCATTGAGGCCGGAATGCTGCTTAAGGTGCCCTGCACACGGTCAATAACCAATACCGGCTGCGCACGGTAGGTGCTGCCATCCGGCGCTTTTACGCTAACATTTACGCCCACCACCAGTTTATCGGTTAAATCAAAACCGGGCGGCAGTTGAGGGTCGCCCACAATGGAATCTACACGCACCATATTCTGCCTGAACTGAAATGAATCCATCAGAGGCATACTTGGCTTAGCCGGCATATTAAGCTCGGCAAAGCCTGTTGAATCCTTAAGGTTGGTGTTATCGGGTATAGAAGTAATATGCGTAAACACATCTTTGGAAAGATAGTGCTTGGTATCGGGGTTGGCATTTAGGCTTCCGCCTTTCATAACTGACGCTTCGGGAGAAAGAACAAACTCCTCTTTCACACTGCCATCGCTAAAGCGCTGGTAACGCACGCTAAAGTAGGAGCTCTTCTTTTCCTGCCGGCTGCCGGTATACGTTACAGTGTAGTTGCCCATTCTGTCGGAGCTATCCTTCATCAGCAGTATGTTCTCAGCACGCTCCTTAGCATCAAGCCCCTGTATAGGTGCGCCGGTGCTAATAACTTCCTTTTTGCCCTGCGATATAAGCGCCCCTAAAAGAAAGATACCAAAACCAAAGTGCGCAATACTGCCACCCGATAGTTTAAAATTACCTTTAATAACTATAGCCAGATAAAGCAGGTTACCTAACACTGCATAAATGGCAGCAAGCAGAAAGAGGTAATAAGCGGCAATAAAGTTGAACTTGAAGAACAAGGAAGAAGAAAGGGCGGTTAAGTCGATAGTGTACTGCTGTGTAAAGTTGATGCCTGCCAGTAAAGCAATTACTATGGAAAGCACGAAGGCCATCCCAAAGGTGTAAACAGCCCAGCGGGCAGTTTTACCGGGCTTGCCGACTTTGTATGACAGGAACTGAACCAGGCCGGTAAGAAGTGCCGCTATAATGCCCAGCCATATTTGTATGGAGTTATAATGTTGCACAGCATCTTCGGGCGGAGCAATTTTTTCAGTAAACCACTGCAACTTTTCATGGAAGATGAGGTTCCACACCGGAATAGAAGTAGTGAACGTCATTTGAATGGCAGATAACAACAACACCAACGAACCGATAAACATCCAGAACTCACGGCTCATTAAGTCTTCATCCTTCTTTTGTACGGGTATTTGACCTTTAAACAGACGGATGAGCAATAATGAAAAGGAGCCAACGATAAAGAAGAAAAGGTAAGCCAGTAGTTGCGGCTCAAGGCCGTCATCGGTAAAGGAGTGAACAGAAGTATCGCCCAAACGGCCACTACGTGTTAAGTAGGTTGAATACAACACCAGCACAAAACCAAGTATAAAAAACACATAAGTGCTAAGGGCAGAGTGTTTGGTATAACGATAAACCAACAAAGTGTGTAAACCGGCAACCACCATTAACCAGGGTACAAAGCTCATGTTCTCAACAGGGTCCCATGCCCAAAAGCCACCAAAACTTAAACTCTCATATGCCCAGGCGCCCCCCATTAAAATACCGGTACCTAAAACAGCAACGGAAAAGAGCGTCCACGGCATGGCTGCTTTAACCCAGCCGTCCCAATCGCGGCGCAATAAACTGGCCAATGCAAAAGCAAAGGGAAAAACAGTTGACGCAAAGCCCAAAAACAGAACGGGCGGGTGAATGGTCATCCAATAGTTCTGCAACAGTATATTAAGGCCGTTACCATCTTTAATAAAAGAAAGGTAATTGTGCAGGTTGTTTTCATCAGCAAAAACAACGGGCGCCATTTGCTGCAGGTCCATTTGGTTGCGTAACAGTATAAAAGGGCTGCTACCCAACTTAAAACCAAATATGTAAACGCCCATAACCATGCTGGCCAAAAACATTTGCGTTAAGCTAACTATGCCAAGCACGGGGCTTTCGTAGTTTTTGAGCAGACGCATGCCGGCAATACCCATTATGGCAATCCAAAACATCCATAACAGAAAGCTACCCTCCTGCCCTTCCCAAAAGCTGGAGATGATGTACTTAAGTGGCAGGTCGGTTGAAGAGTGCCTCCAGGCGTAGTGATACTCAAAGTGGTAATTAAGTATCATGATAAAAAGCAATACAAAAATACCGATAACCGCTGAGGCCTGCGAGAAGAAGGCAATGCGTGCTAAACGCTTCCAGCTTTGGCGGCGCTTATCTTCTGTGCTTAACTCAGCACCGAAGTAGGATAGAAAAGCAAGAAAAGAGGCTGCAAAACAAAACACAACGAAAAAATGGCCGAGGTGGCCTATCCAAAGTGTTTCGCCTATAAAACCATTTGCACCAAAGCGGTGAGCTAAAAAATCAAACATCCGGGTATTGAGTCCAATGCGGTTAACCGCAATTAAATTTTCGATTTAACGGTAACATCCGTTTTTTCCTTCAACACAATATTATCATTTACATATTTAGAAGGGCACTTCATTGAAATTTCGGAGGCTTTAAAAACATCGCCATCCATTTTGCCCTTTACCACCAACTGCTCGCTGCGTTCAAAATCCTGCGGCTTGGCTCCTTTGTAAACAACTTTCTGTTGCAGGCCTTCCTTATCGGTCATGTAAAAACAGAAGTAATCCGGATTTGTTTTAGGGTCGTAGATCATCTCCTTATCCTTTACCAAATACCCTACAACATTTACGGCCTTACCTTCTTTACCCTTTGCCTCCATAAAATTGGCGTAGGTGGTATAATCTCCGGTTTGCGCAATTATTACACCAACACCCAGGGCAATCACTATTAGCAGCACTATATGTAACTTCTTCATTGCGGCGCTAAATTACATCAAAAGCAAACATCAAAGGCTAAACTTTGAGTAAAATCATGAACCCGTTAACGTATGTTGATAAGACTCTTGCTTTACCCGGCAAAGGGAAACCGCAAACACAAAAAAAGAGCCCCGCAAAGCAAGGCTCTTAAAGTTATTAGTTACAAGCTAAGGCTTACTTCTTTACTATCAATTTAAAGCCGGTGCCGTGTATGTTTTGTATCTCCACGTTGGCATCTTCCTTAAGGTATTTGCGCAGTTTGGCAATGTAAACGTCCATACTACGGCCGGCAAAGTAAGAATCAGTACCCCATACGGCGTTAAGAGCCACTTCGCGCTCCAGTATGCGGTCCTTATATACGGCCAGCATCTTCAGCAATTCCGACTCCTTAGTGGTTAGTTTTGTTTCCTTGCCATCCAGCTTTAAAACGCGCAGAGTGTTGTCAAATTCAAAATTACCCAGGCGAAACTGGTTCTGGGTGCTTACTTCTGCCTTTGGCAAGCGCTTAAATATGTTCTCCATACGCAGCGTCAATTCCTCCATGCTAAAAGGCTTGGTAATGTAATCATCCGCACCCAGCTTTAGGCCTTCTATGGTATCTTCCTTCATGGCTTTTGCCGTTAAAAAGATGATAGGGATAGTAGCATTCATGCGGCGGATATCCTTAGCCAGCGTAAAGCCATCCTTCTTCGGCATCATTACATCCAGTATGCACATGTCATACTTGTTCACTTTGAAATCGTTAAAGGCATCTTCGCCATTACGTTTCAAAACCACATCGTAATTCTTTATTTCGAGGGAGTCCTGTAAAAGATTTCCAAGGTTGGTATCATCTTCCACTAACAATATTCTTTTCTTGGTTGACATAGTGATTTAGGATTTAGTATTACTCATTGTTTAACAATCAAAACTAAAGCGCGTTTAGTCAATTGTTAAAATCTTATACTTTATTAACAATCAACCGAATTAGAACCTCAATTCTGTTAATTATAACGTTAAAAACGATATATAGGTGTACGGGAATCAGGCAGAAAAAGGAACAAAAATTTCGAAGCGGCTTCCTTCGCCCTGCTCGCTGCTTACTTTAATATCTCCGCCGTGGGCGTCCAGTATTACCTTTACGTAGCTTAAACCCAGGCCGAAACCTTTAACATTGTGGATGTTACCGGTAGGTACCCGGTAAAATTTCTCGAATATCTTCTTTTGGTTTTCGCGCGAGATACCGATGCCATTATCCTCAATGGATATGGTTACCCCCTTGCCGCTGCTGCGGGTACTAACCTTAATAAGCAGGTTTTCTTCTTTACGATACTTAATGGCGTTATCAAACACATTGTAAAACGCATTGGTCAGGTGGAATACATCTCCCTTAACCACGGGCTGTTCGGCTTTTAAACTCCTCTCTATCTTACCGTTTTCGTTTTGTATGCGCAGGTCCAGCGAATCGCAGATATCGGACAGCAGATCATTGATATTGATGTTCTCCAATTTGAGTTTGAACTCCCCACGGTCCATACGGGCTATCTGCAGCACATTTTCAATGTGGCCGCTAAGGCGTTTATTCTCTTCATCTATTACATTACTATAGCGCAAAATCTTCTCCTTATCCTCCAAAATCCGCTCATTTTTAAGCATTTGGCTGGCTAAAGAGATGGTTGCCACGGGGGTTTTAAACTCGTGGGTCATGTTGTTAATGAAGTCCGTTTTAAGCATATCCAGCTTTTTTTGCCGGTAAATGATGTAAAAAGAGCCGCCAAAAGAGGCCAGAATAATAAAGATAAAGGCCCCGGTAGCGGTAAGCATAATCCACATGCTCTGGAAGATGTAATTCTTCTTTTGGGGGAAGTTTAAAATAAGGAAGCCGCTGTTCTCATACAAATCATTGGGGAACAATGGAATAGAGTAGAAATTAGTAGCCTGAGCTTCCTCCTTGGTTACATTCATGTTGCCCTGTATAGAGGTAGGCGACCATTTATCGAAAATGATATATTCATAAGGCACCATAATGCCTTCTTTCTTAAGCTCTTCGGTTACCAGCTTTTCAAGGTCAACGGTTTTAATACGCTCCGAGAGGCACTTATCATCCAGCATAAACTCCATGGCCAGGTCCTGGAAAAGGCGGTTATACTTGCTAAACTGCATTTCAATCAAATGCCGCTCGCGGTCGGGTGTCATAGGGTTGGCTAAGTCCTTATCGCCGTTTTGCAGGTGCATTTTTTCGGCTTTCTCCTTAACATAGGTTATGCTGCCGAAAAACTTGGAAACAAACACCCCGCTGCTATCGCTAACGCCAAACTTCATAGCGTGCTGGCCAATGGAATCTACCAGCGTAAAGTTGGGGGTATAGGTTTTAATAGCCTGCACGGTATCATACATGGTATTAATACTGCGGCCAAAGTCATTTAAGCCCAGCGACTGAAAGTAACCCGAAGCCTCGGTGCGTTCAATACTGCGGGCCACGTTAGCCAGTGCCAGGTAAACGCTCTGGTCAAACTTCTCCTCGCGCACTCTGTAACTCTGGTTAATCCATTTTATCTGGATAAACACCAACCCTATAAGGGCAATAGTTATGCCCGCTATTATACTATTGATAAGCTTCTGACTCACGGGGGCGAAGATATTGTAATGAATTAAAGTTGACGAAACGGCTTAACGTAATTTGGAAAGAATGCCCGCTGAGGCCCCGGTATATAATATAGACCGCCAAGCCCGGTTTTTTGCACCCCGTGGCCACAAATAATCAAACCATCGTAACCTTTTAACAACAATACGCGTATAGCTATGTGTAATACAAAAACACGGTATATGAAATCGAATAAACTCTACACTCTGGCAATCCTCGCTTCAGGTTTAATGTTGCTGAACTCTTGCAGCAAAAAGCAGGATGATTTAACCAACCTGCCTGTTGAACGTAAGGACGACGGCCAGGCTCAGATTATAGACTATTCTTCTATCAGCAATGATATGGTAATGGAAGACCGCGTTAACGGTGTAGATTATATTATTAACAAGAACGTAGAAGTTAGCGCCAACTTAACCATTAAGCCGGGCGTTACCATCATGTTTGCTGATGGCGCCGGCCTTCAGGTAAACGAGGAAGGTTCATTAACGGCCATTGGCGCGGTGTCAAACCAAATATTCTTTACATCACAAAGCGGCAAGCGCGGTGCATGGAAAGGCATTACCATCCTTAGCAACGATAACCACAACGTACTTTCTTACTGCAAAATTGAACACGGTGGCGGCACTAACAGCTTTGGTGCGGCTAACGTTATTGTAGGTTCAGGTTCAAACAATGCCGTAGTTGAAATAAGCAATTGCGAAATTACAGCCAGCTATAAAGATGGCGTTGTTATAAGCGAAGGCTCAACCGTAAAGAATTTTGTAGCTAACAACATATTTACCAATGCAGCCTACCCTATCAGCATGAATATTGCAGATGCTTCTGCCTTAGATAACGGCAACCAGTTTTCAAACAACGGTAAAGAGTTTATCCGCGTAACTGCCGATAATATTGTTACCAAGCCAATTACTTTAAAGAATCTGAACGAATCTTTCCTGTTGAGCGGTGTAATTACTTCTGCCAATGCTTTCACTATCAATGCAGGTTCAAGAGTTTATATGGACAACGACGCAGAAGTAGTAATTGACGGTGTAGAAGGTGCAGGTTACTTTAGCGCAGTAGGAACAGCTTCTCAGCCAATCACCATCTCTGCCATCTACAACGGCACCGGTGTATGGAACAGCATTAAATTCCGCTCTTCAAACTCTAATAACAACCACATTGAATACTGCACCATCAGCGGTGGCGGTATGACCAACCAGGGTTGGGAAGGCATGGTTAGCGTTGTAAATGATAACGGTGGTTCAAGCAACATTATCATCCGCCACAGCAGCATTATGAACAGCGCTGCAACCGGCATCTACATTCAAAGCGCTAACAGCGAATACAACAGTGATATCACCTCTTCAAACACTTTTACTAACTGCGCTAAAGGCGACATCCACTTCGAATAAGCTAACAACACATAAACGTTTAAACAAAAAGGCTCCGCACGTTCGGGGCTTTTTTGTTTTTATACCAATCATAAACCGCTAACCAAAGGCGTTTAGGCTATGTCTCCTCCGCGGCGGAGGACGAGTCCGCCATAGCGGACGGAGGGGGTAGTTAAAAAACACCGCGATGGTTCGCTCCCATCCAATAAACTCCCCTCCTTTTCCTCAATTTCTCCGTTGTTGGTCGCCTGGCCAACAATCAAACACTGCCCGCTAGAGCATGCGTGGAGCGTGTGCACCTTAATGCTGAATGGTTGTAATAATTGACGCTACTAATTATTTAAATATTTCCTCGGTTTATAAAATTTCGCTATTTTACTTTTATGAACCTTTGGGGATATGGAATTCAAGTCGGGAGACTTGCAATTATGTAAACTTCCAAGTGACCTACGGAACACTTGGAAGAACTGTGGGGGTTTGCTAAGCATGGATTATCATCCTTGGTTAAAGCCATTGGTAACGAGCAAAATGTTGTTAGCGTAATTTCTACTTTAGTAGTTACTTCATCAAAGTTGCCCAAATCAGGCCCTTTTAGAATTATTGTTCCAGTAATGGGCAATGCCGTAGAAGTAACAGGCACTATTATAAATGGCGAAGTAAAAATTTCAAACTTTTGGATCCCATAATAAATCGTAATAAATGATAGACTTAGAACAACTGGAAAAAGAAGAGAGATGGGTGGAGGTAATAAATTATTTAGAGAAATCTTTTGCTCAAAATAAAAATATTGGTGTTCTTATTGACACGATATTCATTCTGTGGTACATTCTCATAGAAGGAAAGGGAAATGAAACAAACCTTAAAAAAAACTCCATAAGGGAAATGCTAGCAATATATTATAATCTGGCCTTAAAAGACTTTGACTCCAATCCTGATTTTTTGGTTTTAATAGGTTGGTGTGTGGATTTGCTTTTTTGGGAGTTCGCTAATGCAACTGATGATACCGGAAAGGAAATGATGTTAAAGGCTTTAGAAAAAAATGATAAAAATGTTTTTTATCAGTGGGTTAACCGAGACAAATTGCACCTTGATTCTAATAGTATTAAAGCTATGGCACGAAATATATTGGAAAACTTTGATTCTATTTTTACTGATCATTGTTATACTTTAAGATGTTATTTCAAAAGTATATTGGTTTATAGTATGGAAAGAGGTGTTTAGGAGCATCCACCGCCACTTGGTTCTCACCCACTGGCGCAAGAATGCAGTGTGGCTCTAGGCAGGGTTCTTGTGCAGTCGTTACAAATGGTTTATTTTCCATAGTAGCGGTCCTCCCTTTAGGGGTATATATCCCCTCTAAACACTTAGTATTATTTTTCTTTAATGAGATAAACACCGGCAATTGCCATTATAGCAAAGGCAATCGGAAGTGGCGAAGTATAGCCCGTAGCTGAGTTGTCTGAAAAGTCCACTACCCCAGTCCACATACTATTGAATTTAGGGTACCTTAGCTGGTCATTAAAAAAAAATTCGCCCCCAAGTTGAGTAAAACATACAAAAATGCACACTAATGATGGGGTAATTAAAATATAGCCAATTATCTTATGCGGGGGAGTATCCTTTAATTTTTTTAGAAGCAATTTAATTCTTTCCATTTGGGGCATTTTAACCAAAACTAAAAGGATTATTTTTAAGCTGTGAAAAAGAAGAAAGCACCAAAAAAGGATGTAAAAAAGAAAGAGGGTTTAGGCAATAACCCAAACCCTAAGCACAAAGAAGATTTTGATAAAGTGTTAGAAATGCTTGTGCCCAAGGTTAAACCCAAGGGCATCAAGTCTGATAAATTGTTAGAAGAAGATTAACCCTACTTTTGCTCGGTTACAACAGGCAAGTTATTGATAATCGAATTGAACATACCCGCTTGATTTTTGCGGTGGTTATACCTAAATGAACATTCGTTCAAATAGTTCTGAATATACTTTTCAGATACTGAAATGTGAGTTCCCCCAATGGTTCTTTTAACCTGCGCCCAAAATCCCTCTATTGAATTTGTATGTACAACACCTCTTGCATATTCGCCTTTCGCATGGTGCACTTTGCCATGAAAATAATGGCTTGTAATCTTGGCATAACCACTCCATTCATCGGTAATAACTATTGAGCCTTCTCTTACTGTTTCCTGTAAAGCCGTTAGCAGCGTTTGGCTACTGGTGCTATCAATTACCTTTGTCCTTACCTCGCCGCCGCGTTGTAAGGCTCCAAACACAAGCGTTTTATCGTTGCTTGCAATAGCGTCCTCATGGCTCACTTTTTTATGCCAATGCCTGTTAGTGTTCTTGCCTCCGATTCTTACTTCATCAGCTTCAACAAATCCCTTTAATTGCTCTTGTGTAAGCCCTGCAATTAGCGTTCTTATTTGATGTCCCATGCGCCAAGCGCATTTATAAGTCACCCCTAATTGACGTTGTATTTCTTTTGCAGCTACTCCGTTACGAGTTGACGTAAACAGGTAGATAACATAGAACCAATCCGACAACGGGGTGCGCGTTTTTTCAAATACGGTGCCAGCAGTAGGATAAAATTGAGCATAACATTCAGTGCACTGATAGCAACGGCGCGTTGTTATTCTGCGAAATGAAGCAACGCATGAGCACTCAGGGCATGCTTCCAACTTGCCATATCTTAGAGTAAAAATTTTATCCAAACAAGCATCTTCCGTGGCATATTGTTTTCTAAATTCGTTTATAGTATACGTTGACATACTTTGTATTACATTTAATGCAAAAAAAATTACTTTTCCTTTATCGAATTTTCGATAATGAGTTGCAGGTAATTGCTAACCGTTCTATGCTCTTTGTCAGCCTTTACCTGCAATTTCTTTTTTATTTCAGGCGTAACACGTAGTGTTATTACCTCTGTTTTATTGTCTTTGTCGCCCTTCATAATACAAACATACAAAGAAATACAATGTAATACAAACTTATTTTGTTAAATAGATTTAATTAACGATACAAAAAGAGCCTGTCTTTTACTTCTATTGTCCGCATCTGCTGTGCTTCTTTTAGATAGGTCTAAATAATCTTTTATATCCTTTTGTATTGATGTTTTATGGGTTGACTTGCTACTGAGTGCTTTCGAAAAAGCAGTACATTTCTTTATCAACTCCTCTTGTGTATATGAGGTCAGTAGATTTTCAGCAATTATAGAAGTCACCAAAGTATAAAAGTGGGTTTGGTCCCTTGCTAATGGAGACTCTTTTACTTGCTTTGATTTGTAAAGCAAATCAATGAACTTAAAAACATGCCCAATCTTAATTATTTCAGATTTTGTTAATGTTTTATCTATAAAATCTTTTTTATTTATAAACCCTTTCAATATTTGAGAAGGCTTAACATGTTTTCCTGTTTTAGAGAAAATCAATATTTCGGTAAGCTTTTCCCATATTTTATCAACCTTGGCCTGTTTGTCAATAGTATTATCAATAACGCTAAGATTTTTGATAACTCTTGACGCTGCTGTGTTTTTGAGTTTAATAATCGGGTCTTTGCCAGCCTTCCACTCTAAGGCGACCATATCGAAAGACTGATTTAATATTTCCGAGTCTTTACACATGGCTTTTACAATTTGAAACCTTGTTACGTCAACGCCCTGCTGGTTAATGTCGACAAACAAGGTTATAATTTCATCAATGCTTGTATTTTCATCCATTATTATCTCAACTGTCGGGATTTGATATTCCCTGAAATTCCGCATTATTTCATCGGGCAAATTATCTATTGAATAGCTGCTCCCATCCAGTTGAACTTTAAATCTCTCGTCTTTCCTATACTTTGGATCTGAAAAATATGACTCCCAACGATTTATTTTTAATTCTGGGTTGCTACTAGCAATAAATAAAATAAGGCTCTCTATCCTCTGCTTACCATCAAGTATATTGTAACTAAACTTTGAACCATGCTCTTGCTTATATAAGAAAATTGCTGGTATTGGCTTTTTACTAAGAATGTTTTTAAGCAAACTGCTTCTCAATGGCTTTTTCCAAACATGCCCTCTTTGAAATACAGGGGATAAATCAATTTTGTTTTCGTTTAGATAGCCAACTATCTGGTCAATTTTCATTTCAGTATTGGTAAAGTTCATGGGCTTTGTTTTGCCCGAAATAAGTTCTTTTCCTTTAATATTTGACATGCTGATAAATATTTAATAGTGCTTGAATAGTAAAATAGACAACAAACTATATTGCAAATGCAATAGCTTCCTTAAAATATAACTGATTGTCAAGTGTTCTGAGGGGATATATACCCCTTTAGGGAGTTAGAGGGCTAGCACTTCCCCGCACGTTCGGGGCTTTTTTGTTTTAACCCATTTACAAGAACCACTAACTCAAGGCACATGGGCTATGTCTCCGCCGCGGCGGAGGACGAGTCCGCCATAGCGGACGGAGGGGGTAGTAAAAAAACAATTCCATTTTTGGGGAACTTGGCGAGGAACGAGCCGAAGGGGTAATAAAAGCACCGTGATGGTTCCCCTCCCATCCAATAAACTCCCCTCCTTTTCGTCAATTCTACCGTTCGGGCGTTTAAGTCATTAAACTTTTTACTTTTGCCCGCCGCTAACAAGATGAATAAGAATATTAACACTATCGTAGGTTGGGTATTAATTGTAGTCCTAATGATTGGATTCGTATTTTACCAAACCAAAAAGTACGAGGAAGACCAAAAGAAACGCAAAGCAGAACAGGCCCTTCAGCAAAAGGCTGATAGCCTTGCGCATAAAAATGATGTTGGGGTAACCAACCTTAACCCGCAAAGCAAGCCCGGTGTTGCAAACACTAACGATACCTCTGCTACTGCAGTTGCCGCCGTTAATACCGATAGCCTGGCACGCGTAAACCAATATGGCGCTTTTGCCGGCGCCGCTACTGCCGAGGAAAAAACCTTTGTTATAGAAAACGAGGTGCAAAAAATAACCCTTACCAACAAGGGTGGGCAGATAAAGAGCATTGAGCTTAAGAACTACAAAACATGGGATAAGCAGCCGCTTATACTGTTTACCAACCAAACCAACCAACTCTCCTTCCAAATACCTGTAGGCGATAACCGCATAATAAACACCGATGAGCTTTACTTTGAACCGGTTGGCGAAACCTTTAACGTTAAAGGCACCGATAAGAAGACTTTTGCGTTGCGTTTAATGGCCGGCGAGGGCAAATACTTTGAACAGAAGTATACCTTAACGGGCAACTCGTACCTGTTTAACTTTGATATTAACATGGTTGGCCTGGGCGATATTATACCTGCCAATAACAATGTAATAAGCGGCCAATGGAAGAATACCCTTAGCGCACTTGAAAGAACGCTGGAACTGGAAAGGCGTTATTCAGCCCTATACTACCGCTATAACGAAAGCGACGTTGCCCACCTTAGCGAGGACAACGAAACCGACGAAATTACGTTTGATGCACCGGTAGAGTGGATATCGTACAAACAGCAGTTTTTTAATACTACCATTTTCAGCAAAGGGCTTTTCCACAAGGGCAGGCTGCAGAGCAATTTCGGTAAAAAAGATACCGGCTACGTTAAAAAATACACCTCGGTATTTACCTTACCTTACCAGGGCGGTAACAGCGTATCGTACAATTTTCAGTTATACATAGGCCCTAACCACTATAACACCCTTGCTTCTTTAGATAAAGACCTTGAGGACATTGTTAAGCTGGGCCCTAACCCCTGGTTCTTCCGTTGGATAAAGTATATAACCCGCTTTATAATTTGGGTGTTTAGCTGGTTCCAGAACATGAACCTTAACTACGGCATCATCATACTATTGATGACGCTGATGTTGAAGATTATTCTGCACCCGCTTACCTCCAAGAGCATTGAAAGCGCCGCCAAAATGAAAATTCTGGCGCCTGAGATTGAAGCGCTGAAGGAAAAATACGGCGACGACCAAACCAAGATTGGCCAGGAGCAGATGAAACTTTACCAGCGCGCAGGGGTTAGTCCGTTTGGCGGCTGTTTACCGTTGTTGCTGCAAATGCCAATTCTGATGGCCATGTATTACTTCTTCCCTGCATCAATCGAATTGCGCCAGCAAAGCTTTTTATGGGCGCACGACCTTAGCAGCTACGATGATGTAATCAAATTCGGCACTACCATTTTGGGGCAAAGCCACCTGAGTATTTTTACGGTGCTGATGACCATTACTTCCATTTTACAGGCGGTAATGAATAACCAGATGAACAGCATGGCTAACCAGCAGCCGGGCATGAAATACCTGCCTTACATAATGCCGGTTATGCTGATGTTTGTTTTCAATAACTTCCCTGCAGCGCTTACTTACTACTACCTGTTGCAAAACCTGTTGGGTGTGGCCCACCAGTTTATCATACAGCGTTTCTTTATTGACGACGCCAAACTGCGAGCGCAGATAGAGGAAAACAAGAAAAACCCTAAGCAGGCAAGCGGCTGGCAAAAGAAGCTGGAGGAAATGCAGCGCGAAGCGGCTAACAGGCAAAAACCTAAAAAATAAGGTAATGAGAAGCGCCTGGTTACTATGCCTGGTATTGCTACTGGCAGCCTGTAGTGGCGGCAAAATTGATGCTGCCCACCCCGAAAAGAACGGCCAATTGCTGTTAACCATGGAGCGCACCCCCTGCTTTGGCGGCTGCCCCATTTACGAGGTTAAGTTGTATGAAAACGGCTTACTGCTTTATAACGGCAAGCGTTTTACCCCTAAAACCGGCTGTTGGTACCGCCGCTTAAGCAAGGCAGATGTTAAGGCTGTTAAAGCAGTATTTAACGTGGAGGGCTTTATGGAAATGGATGCCGAATACCCCAAAGGCAAGAAAGCCCCTGTGGACTTACCGGGCTGTGTATTAACCTATTACTTTAGTCCCACTGCTGTTAAAAAGGTAACCGATAAAGGTTGGGAAACGCCTGAACCTCTGAAACGCCTGCAGGCCAGGGTTGACTCGCTGGTGGTCCCTGAAAAATTACGTTCCTGTGACAAATAATCCACAAGCTGTGGGTTGTCCTTTCATTTTTTCCGATTACTTTTGACCCCCTATTCAGTAACTAAAACCACTTACAAAAATGAGAAAGCTTTTACTGTTGTTACCTTTTGCAGGTTTAAGCTTGCTGTCAGTAGCCCAATCGGCTCTGCGCGATAGCAAACTGAGCCTGCAGCTTCAGGATAAGCCGGTAGTGATGCAGAACACATCACATCACCAGCAAGCACCTGCTGCTAACACTAATTATAAATCAGGAGGCTCGCGTGCCGGCTCTGTGCTTAACTCACAGCGCATCGGTTCTGCCGGTAACCTGCTTACCATAGTTAACCAAACCTGTAACCAGATTGATGTTAACGACTCATTAAACACAGTTGTTTTCATTCACCGTAACGACCCAACTGCTGCCCCGGGAACTAACGTGGCCCAGTACCGTTACGACATTTCTAAAAACCGCGGTAACAGCTGGACAACAAATATTGGCCCAATTACTAACGACATCACCATTGATAACGTATCGGTTAACGGTCGTTTCCCTGAAGGTGTAATCTACGCTCCGGCAGGTACTACCAATGCTGACAGTGCTTACCTGGTTTACAGCGGCACCTGGCACGACGGTAGCAGCGGCAGCTGGCAAGGTTCAATGCGCGGTCGCGGTAAACTTAGCGGCGATACCTCAACTTTCAACGTTCATATCGATGTAGTAAACGGCGGTAACGTTGCAATTGGTGGTTCAATGTGCAAAGGTGTTCCGGGAACATTCTGGAGAGTGCATGAAAGCAGCAACAACTCTTTCGCTACCGGTTCTGATGCTATTACTGATGGTATCATCGTTGAAAAAGGCGTATGGAACGGTTCTGATGTAGTATGGACTGAGAACAAAATCTCTCAGACCTTCGCCACTTTCGATAACGGCGGCGCTACATTCTCTGCAGCTACAAGCACCAATATCGCTTTCGATCCTACCGGCCAATACGGTTGGGTTGCGGTTCTTGGTGATATCACTGCTGACGCTGACTCTGTTTATGACCCTATCTTCTGGAAAACTACCGACGGCGGCCAAACATGGTCTTCAGCTATCCGTGTTGATTTAGACAGCATCCAGGGTGTTTATGACGAGTTAGAGTCTACCCTTATCAATGGCGACCCTCTTGATAAACTGGCTACTGCCTCTTTCGAAGCTGATTTAGCTGTTGACGTAAACGGTAACCCACACCTGTTAACTACAGTTGGTAACGGTACCCAATACTCTATCCTGGCTTCAGGTTATGATGTATGGGATATTACCTACGACCCAACTGCACAGGTTGGTTGCAACTGGACCGGTGTACACTTGGCTGACATCTGGACCCTGCGTGGTGATATGACCAGCGATGCTACTCCACAAACACAGGACAACCGCCCGCTTACCTCTCGTAGCGAAGACGGCCATAAGATCTTCTTCTTCTGGAATGAATCTGACATCAACATCGTTCAATCTTCTGACAACAACATACCAAACCTATTCTGCCGCGGTATTGATGTAGTTGCAAAAAAAATCACCCCGCTTTATAACGTTACTGAAGGTGATACCCTATGGGGTGGCGAAACTACCAACGCAGCCGGTGGTATTTTTGGCGGCTCTATATTCCCTACTGTAGGAACAACAGCCCTTTTAAATGGCAACACTTACAACATTCCATTAGTTCTTACTCAAATCGACTACAATAACCCATCTATCCCGGGTTCATCTGAACAGCCTGCGGCTTTCTGGTATATCAACAACCTTGATATCCCCGGCTCAGACTTCAACGCTGCTCTTGACCAGGTTCCTCCTACAGTAACCTTAAACGGCCAGGACACTGTAACCTTATTAGTTGGTAACACTTATACTGAAGACAGCGCCACTGCATTTGATTGCACTGATGGCTGGATCACTCCGGTAATTGTAAACTCACCAAATACTAACCAGGCCGGTGCTTACTATGTGCTTTACATTGCTACTGATGCTGCCGGTAACAGCGATACTGCTACCCGTTTAGTTATCGTAGGTGCACCTCCTATTGCTGATTTCACCTACAGCACTCCGCAATTAGCTTACGTGGTTAAGTTTGTAGATGGCTCACAAAACGTAAACGGTATACCGGCTACTTACCAGTGGAACTTTGGTGACGGCACCGGCTCTGTTGCTCAAAACCCAACTCACATCTACACCCAAAACGGCACTTACTCAGTTTGCTTAACAGTTACTACCCAGTTTGGTACATCACCACAGGTTTGTAAGAATGTTACAGTTACTTCTGTAGGTATTGAAGAAGCTACCTTTGCTTCTACTATCAACATGTTCCCTAACCCAAGCAACGGCAAAGTGCAGTTAACTTTCGGTAATAACGGAACACCTGATATGGCTATTACAGTTTACAACGTTCTTGGTGAAACTATCGTTCCTGCTACTAACTACAAGGCAGGTACTACTAACGTAGAACTTAACCTGAGCGGTGTTGCAAACGGCCTTTACATGGTTAAAATACAAAGCGCTAATGGTACAGCAGTTAAACCGCTTACCATACAGCACGGTAAATAACAACGGTTTTAGTTGAATAGAAGTCCTCCGCCAAAAGCGGGGGACTTTTTGTTTATGCTCATTTCGTCCTTAGGTTAAAAAAGCGGCTGTTTATTCAATTTTTTCAGCGGTAAATCGTTTACAATCATTGAATCAAAGTATTATTGCGCGCTTTTAATCAAAATCTGAACTGTTAGGCCAATGTTTGAAGTAGGAACCGGTAAAGGAGATATAACCGCTTTTGTAAAGGGAGTTGGTATGCTGGGTTATGGTATTTATTACAATACCATGGAGTCGGTAGAAACACCTCTTTCTGCCCGGGCTTACATTTTTATTGATAAAACAAATGGCCGCAAGGTTTGCTTTGTTAACTGCGAAATATGCTTTATCACCATCGCTATTAAAAAGGGCGTGCTTAAAACACTGGAGCGTAAGCACCCCGAGTTTAACTACGATGAAGATAACCTGATGCTTACTGCACAGCATACACACAGCGGTCCGGGCGGTTACTCTTACTACGGACTTTACAACTTAAGCGTACCTGGTTTTGTAATGGAGGTGTATAAGAAGATTGTAGATGGTATTGTAGAAGCTATTGTTAAAGCGGAGGCCAATATTAAGCCGGCAACGCTTAGCTGGAATACCGGAGTTTTTGCCCCGGATAAAGAAGTGGCCTTTCAACGTTCATTAGATGCCTACAACCAAAACCCTGAAGTAAAAGTAAAGGGTAAGTTTAACGAGCGGCATTTACTGATTGACCGCGAAATGACGCTGTTGAAGATAAGCGGTACGGATGGTGAAGAGATTGGCTCTATTAACTGGTTTGGAGTGCACACCACCAGCTTACCCAACACCAACCATAAGGTTTGTTATGACAACAAAGGCTACGCTGCCACTTACCTTGAGGAGCATTTTAAGAAGATGGGGCACAGCAACTACCTGGCCTCGTTTGCGCAGGGCACTGCCGGCGATGTAACTCCACGCTTTGTTCACAACCCTGTATACCCTTTTCAGCGTGGCCAATGGGAGGGCAAATACCCCAACGATATTGAGAGCGCCAAGTTTAATGGCCAGCTTCAATTTGAGAAAGCCAAGGAGATAACCGAAGACCAGGGTTTTAAAACCATAGATGCCGGTATTGATTACGAGTTGCTGTTTGTAAACTTCAGCGATGTAACGGCTGACCCTAAATTTGCAAATGGTAATACCGAGGCACGTACAGGCCCGGCAGCTTTAGGTATTGCCTTTTTTACGGGCACTATGATTGACGGCCCCGGCATGCACCCGGTGGTGGGCGGTATAATGAAACGCCTGGCACGCTTCATTAAGTTTTGGGAGAAGTTGAAAGCCCGCTTTGGCAGCGAAGAATACAAGCGCATTATTAAACGTAAATACAGCGCCCAGGGCAAAAAGGATATCCTTATAGAGTCAAACAGCCGCAGGGTGTTAGGCACCAAGCACCTTAACCGCATACCAGTACCCGGCTGGGCCGACCCTGCCATCTCTACCTTTAAATACTTCCACAAAAAGGTGGGCGATATTAAAAAACCGTGGACCCCTAAAATTTTGCCTTTACAGCTGTTTATAATCGGCGATGTGGCTTTGGCGGGCTTCCCCTTCGAGATAACTACAATAGCCGGTAAAAGGCTGCGCGAATCGCTACAGGAAGCCCTGGCGCCGCGTGGTGTTAAGCGCATTATACTTTGCCCTTATGCCAACGGCTACAGCGGCTACATAACCACCTACGAGGAGTACCAGGCACAGATTTACGAAGGCGGCCACAATGTATTTGGCGAATGGAGCCTTGCCGCCCTGCAAACCAAGTTTGAGATATTGGCGAAGCAAATGCTGAAAGACAAGGAGGAGCGGCATATACCTCATGATGCCATACCTCCTGATTTTACGGAAGAGGAACTGAACCACTTTCCATTTTACAAACGCGCCTGGTACATTAGGCAGGAGCTGATACGCGCCCGCCGTATGGAACGCAAAGGCATACATTACGACCCTTTTGAGTCATAAAATGACCTAAAGGTGACGTGGCATTTTAATTGCAGTTTGTAAATATTGCTACCTTTCGGCTCAAGTTTACAGCATGAAAAAGATTGCAGTTTTCCCGGGGTCGTTTGACCCGATTACCATTGGCCATGCCGATATTGTGCGCAGGGCTTTACCCCTGTTTGACCAGGTAATTGTTGCCATAGGCTCCAACTCGCAAAAGCAAACCCTATACCCGCTTGAAAAACGCATTGAGTGGATTAAGAAGGTTTTTGCCGGTGAAAAGAAAGTGAAGGTGGAAAGCTACGAAGGCCTTACCGTAAATTTTTGCGAACAGAAAGGCGCTAATTACCTGCTGCGGGGCATACGTTCAGCAGCCGATTTTGAATACGAAAAAACCATTGCGCACCTTAATCACGATATGCTGCCGCAATTGGAAACCATTTTAATACTATCGCGGCCGGAGCTTAGCTCAATATCCTCTACCATTGTAAGGGAGATAATAAGGGGCAAAGGCAAGGTGCGCAAGTTTGTGCCTAAAGAAATTGCAGGAGAGTTTAAATGATTAAGAAGCAAATATGGATTTGGGGCTTATTGCTGGGGTTGGTTTATGTTGCACAGGCGCAAAAAAATCAATCGCACGATTTTTCGAAAGAGCCTTATGTAATCAGCAATCTTGACCCTGATACTGTACCTGAACGCGAAAGGGCCAGCGCAACCTTGCGCGCGCTAAAATCAGGCGCCGTAGTAGTGCGTTTAAAAACCAACGATAAAAGTGTAGCCGCTTACCGCAAAGCAGGGCGCGATGATGTGGCTGATAGAATTGTGGAAGACCGCAAAAAGCAGAACCTGAAAATGTATTATGCCTATAAAACGTACTTTACATTTTGCCCGGTGTATTTTATTTACGCCAAGGACACTAAGGAACTGCTGAATGGCAATCGCAAAATTTTCCTGAACCAGGATTTGAATTACGATAGCACAGTAACTTTTAGTTACACCAACTTCATTTTCTCAGAGTATGGTACTGCAGAGGGGTATTCTGACTTTTCAGATTTCTCAGGTTTACCGGTAAGCAGTAAATATGATACACGCACAATGGATACAGTTTCTACAGAGCACAACACCATGCCTGCTACTACCAGCGCTCTGCTATTTCTTGATAAACATTTAAACCAGTTGCAGCGCCCCTTCCCTTTTATTACGGGTGTTTATCTTGATGCCTATAATGCAGCCGTAAAAAACCTTAACCGCGAATTAGAAAAAGCCTACTACCGCCTGGTTACAGCTAAGGACTACAAGGACAATCAGCGCCGCCAAAAACAAAAGGGAAAGCAATAGGCCATGCGCAGCATTCAGCTAATTGACAAAGGGTTACGGCCATATGCTGACGTATTACAGTTGCAGGAAAAGCTCTTTAATACTAACCTGCAGGCTAAAGAAACAGGCAGTAAAACCAGCAACTACCTTATACTTTGTGAGCATTACCCGGTGTTTACCCTGGGTAAAAGCGGTAAGCGCGAAAACATATTGGTTAGCGATGAAGAAATGCAGGCCGAGTATTACAAGGTTAGCCGTGGTGGGGATGTAACCTTCCACGGGCCTGGTCAACTAGTGGCCTACCCCATACTTGATGTAGATAGCCTGGGGATAGGTTTAGCCCGTTATATTGAGTTGCTGGAAGAAACTATAATTAAAAGCCTGGTACCTTATGGCTTAAAAGGCGAACGGATCGCGGATGCCGCCGGTATATGGTTGCGTACCCCAGGAGGGAATCGAACCACTAACGATAGAAAAATCTGCGCTATAGGTGTACGCGCGTCACGCCATGTTACGATGCACGGGTTAGCCATGAACGTAAATACCGACCTCACTTACTTCACTAAAATTGTTCCCTGCGGTTTAGAGGGCAAAGGCGTAACCTCCCTAAAACAGGAACTTGGCACACCGCAGGATTTTGATGCCTACAAAAACGTATTCATCAAAAATTTTGAAAGCACCTTTGGCGTACAATGCCAATCTTCCGCTAAATCCTAAGTGCTCTGTTTTCAAATTGATATTCTCCCTTTGCAAGTTGCAAACCGGCAATCGCTAACTGCCATTCTTGTATTCCTTGCAAATTGCCAACTGCTCATTCCTATTGCCAATTGCTATTCTTGCAATTTTTGCCAACTCTGTATTCAACAGTGAACTGTCAACTGTAAACCATAAACTTTAAACTAAACCACATGTTTCTCTGCATGGTAGCTGCTGCGCACCATAGGGCCGCTCTCTACATACATAAAGCCTTTGGCAAGGCCTATTTCTTTATAACGGTTAAAGTCTTCGGGTGTAATATAAGCAGCTACGGGTAGGTGGTTGCGCGTTGGTTGAAGGTACTGCCCAAGTGTAAGTATATCAACCTTTGCTTTTCGCAAATCATCCATAGCTTCCAGAAGTTCTTCTTCTGTTTCGCCAAGGCCAAGCATTATACCGCTTTTGGTGCGGTTTATACCGCCCTCCTTTAAGCGCAACAACACCTCTAAACTGCGCTCGTACTTCGCCTGTATGCGCACTTCGCGCGTAAGGCGCTTAACGGTTTCCAGGTTATGCGATACTACTTCGGGCTTAACTTCAATAATGCGCTGCAGGTTTTCCCAATCTCCTTTAAAGTCAGGGATGAGGGTTTCCATAGTAACACCGGGGTTAAGGCGGCGGATAGAGCGGATTGTGGCAGCCCATATCTTGCTGCCGCCATCAATAAGGTCGTCGCGGTCCACAGACGTAATAACCACATGCTTAAGCCCCATTAGTTTAACCGATTCGGCCACGCGTAAAGGTTCGGTTATATCAACACTTTCAGGGTTGCCGGTTGCTACATTGCAAAACATGCAGCTACGGGTGCAAACATTGCCTAAAATCATTAAAGTGGCCGTACCTGCGCCCCAGCATTCGGTTTGGTTGGGGCACTTACCGCTTTCGCAAATGGTATGCAGGCGGTTTTGCTCAACATTGTGTTTAACCTCGCTAAACTCCTTACCGCTGGGTAATTTAATCTTCAGCCAATCCGGCTTAGCTACTCTGCTCTGCTTTACAACATTATCGCTCATGGCGGGCAAATGTAGGGTATTTTATGCTGCCTGATAAGGGGCATAAATCCACTTTTCTTAAGGCGATTTCAATTTTTAACAAGCTACGGCTTAAAGTGTTCGGGGTGCTCGGTTTGTTCTTTCACCGGTAAGCGCTTTTTATCTGAATCGCAGTAGAAATATTCATCAAATGTTTTATCGGAGGGCTTACCGTATTTCAAAACGCGATAAACCATCCAAATAACCAGGAAAGGGGATACCGTAAAAACACCACCCATTAAATAAGCATCCGGATAAACCCGCGAAATAATAATGCAGGCGAACAATATAAAGGTGGTAAGGAAAACAGGGAGTTTAATGTTATCCATATGCAAAAGCTTACACTAAAACAACCCCGCATTTGTATGAGTATTGTTTACTGGCCGGAATCGCGTATCAATTTTAAAATTTAACCACAACATTCCCTTGAGCCGCTACAATCCCCCAATTGTAAAAGGTTAACAGGCTGCAGTTTTTCCTTCGTAAACGGAACATATTTCATGTATAGGGCGTAACCTTTCGCATAACAACAATTTAAGTTGTAACAAACAAAACTTAATGTTATGGAACAGCCACTGGTATATGTGATAGATGACGACAAAGCCAACAACGTGCTATGCCGCATAATGCTTAAAGAAGCAGAGATAGAAAACATCCGCAGCTTTTATGGCGGCGAGGATGCATTGGCCGACCTGCACAACATAATTTTAAATGGTGAGGAATTGCCCTCGGTAATCCTATTGGATATAAACATGCCCCGCATGGATGGCTGGGAGTTTTTAGAAAGCTACCGCCAGTTTCCCGAGTATGTAAAAGCGCAGATCAATATCTTCTTCATTACCACTTCCGACTTTGAAACCGACGTTGAAAAAGCAAGAAACTACCCCGAAATAGTAGGCTTTTTAGATAAGCCGCTTAGTTACGAGGTTGCCAATATGCTTAAAGAGAAATACTTTAGCATCGCGCTCCGTGCCTAACGGAGTTAAACGATGCTCAGAAAAATACTTTACATAAGCCCGCTGCTGCTTACCCTTGCAGCCTGTAATTTTTCCGGTGATAAACTACCGGTTTACGGTCCTAAAACAGCAATAACTAAAAATATTGACGGTAAAACCGTTACGGACAGCCTGGATTACACCATCCCGGCTTTTTCGTTTTTAGACCAGGACAGCAACACCATTACGGAAGCGGTTGCTAAAGACAAGATATTTGTGGCAGATTACTTTTTTACCTCCTGCCCCAGCATTTGCCCCAAAATGATGCAACAGATGCTACGCCTTAGCGAAAAGTTTAAGGATAATAAGGAGATTGTGTTCCTTTCCTATTCTATTGACCCTACACGCGATACTGTTCAAAAACTACATGCCTACGCCCAAAAGCTGGAGATTGAAACCGAAAAATGGCACCTGCTAACAGGCCAAAAAGATTCAATATATAGCCTGGCGGAAAGCATGTTGGTAAGCGCCGGCGAAGACCCTGATGCCCCGGGTGGCCACGTACATAGCGGCAACTTTATATTAATTGATAAGCAAAAGCGCATACGTGGTTACTATGATGGCACCGATGAAAAGAGCGTAGATAAGCTGATGACGGAAATTGAGGAATTGCTGCATGAAAAGTGAGGAACCCGCCGCCCCCGTTAAGGGCATGAACATACTGCGCTTTTTAGCGCCATTTTTTATTGTGCTTATTGTGGCCGTGTTTGTAGCCAACATTTTAACCCACGGAAGCATTGAGCACCCCGGCAAAACGGTTTACGACAACCGCTGCGCCATGTGCCACGGTAAGGAGGGTGAAGGCATTAAAGTATTAGTGCCGCCCCTTAAAGATGCCGATTTTGCCCGGCAGAACTTTGATTCCATCCCCTGCTGGATAAAGAATGGTATGACCAGGCCTATTACCGTAAACGGGGCTAATTACGAGCAAAATATGTTTGGCATTGAGCTGGATGAAGTGCAAACCGCCAATGTTATTAACTACATTAGCCGCGACCTGCTAAAGAGCGACCGGAGGATAAATTCAGAGTGGGTAAAGGGCCGGTTAAGGGAGTGTAAATAGCCCTTTAGCCCAATAGGAGAAAGTCTTCATTTCTTACTGCCTCATAATCATAGAAATGGCTTAAAACACTATAATAAAGCCAAACCTTTCATTTTTACCCCATTCTTCTATATTTGCGCTTCCAAATTTTTGAATAAATACGTTTTCAGATGCAGAACCTCAAAGGAATTATCCGGGCTTTCACTATCATTTTGGTTATTGTTTGCCTTATTCAATTGTCATTTACCTTCTTGGCCCGCAATGTTGAGAGAAAAGCTGACACTTTTGCCGCACAGCGTGTTACGGTAAATATCGACCCCTCTTTAAATCCCGCAGCTAAAATTGCTGCCGAAGACTCTTTTGAGCACATTAAAACTATCTGGCGTCGCTATTACCTGGATTCGGTATCCAACAAGCCGATTGCAGGCATGAGTTTCTTAAACTACCGTTTTTGCCGCGACAATGCGCTTAAACTTGGTTTGGACTTAAAAGGCGGTATGAGCCTTACGCTCGAAATTGCTGAAGATGATGTATTGCGTCGTTTAGCCGGTTCAGGCGCGCAGGATGCCACTTTCCGCAAGGCATTGGCCAATGCTAAAGAAGCGCAGAAAGACAATCAATCTGACTTCCTTACCATCTTCCAGCAGGAATATGAGAAGCTTGCCCCTAACGGTAAACTGGCAATGATTTTTGCCAACCAGGAAAACTACCAGGGTAAACTTACATTCAACTCTACCAACAGCGAGGTTATCAAAGCCCTTCGTTCGGACTTTGATGCAGCTATTGAGCAAACCTTCAAAGTTCTTAAAACCCGTATCGACCAGTTTGGTGTAGCATCACCTAACATCTCTTTACAGAAAAACACCGGCCGTATTATACTGGAGTTACCGGGTGTTGAAGACCCTACCCGTGTTCGTAAACTGTTAGAATCAACTGCTCAGTTAGAGTTTTGGGATACTTACGACTTACGTGAGTTAGAGCCAAGCCTGCGTGGCGCTATTGAGGCTGCTAAATTGCTTAATGCAAAAACAGAGGAACCCGTAGCCGCTGCTCCGGCTGATTCAACTGTTGCTACTGATACAACTACTGCTGCTGTTACACCTGATACTACTGCAACCGCTGCTGCTGTTGACACGGCAAAAGACGAAAAGAGCCAGGTTAGCCCACTTATTCAGGTATTACAAATTAATGCCGATAACCAAGGCGTACTACAACAAGGCCCGCTGGTAGGTGTGGCCTTAGGTAAAGATACTGCCGCTGTTAACCGCATTTTAGGCCAGCCTGCTGTAAAGGCGCAGTTCCCTCGTGACTGCCGCTTGCTATGGAGCATGAAGTCTGACAGAAGAGATGAGCGTTTCTACGATTTATATGCTATTAAAGTAAACACTGCAAGCCCTGAGGCTCCGCTAACAGGTAAAGTAATTACTGATGCTTACCAGGACCATGACGCTATGACCGGTTCATTCTCAGTTAACCTGCGCATGAACTCCTTTGGTGCTGATAAGTGGGAGAAAATGACCGGCGCTGCCGTTGAAAAAACCTTCCAGGGCAAAAAATACAAAGGCTCTGTTGCCATTGTGCTGGATAACCGCGTATTAACTGCACCAACAGTACAAGGTAAAATTTCGGGCGGTAACACGCAGATTACCGGTATGGATGGAATTGAAGATGCAACCGACTTAGCTAACATTTTAAAGAGTGGTAAACTGGAGGCAAAAACCGTGATTATTGAAGAGCAGGTTGTTGGTCCTTCATTAGGTAAAGAATCTATCAAAGCAGGCTTATTATCACTGGGTATCGGTTTGTTACTGGTATTCCTGTTCATGGTTGCTTACTATAGCAGTTCAGGTATCATTGCTAATATAGCCATGCTGTTGAACCTGTTTATTCTGGTATGTGCGCTTATTTCTTTCGGCGCTGCGTTTACACTTCCTGCAATGGCAGGTATCATACTTACGCTTGCAATGGCGGTGGATGCCAACGTAATTATTAACGAGCGCGTGCGCGAAGAGATTATAAGAGGCAAAGGCCTGCGCCTTGCTGTTGACGAAGGTTACCAGCATAGCTATAGCGCCATTGTGGACGGTAACTTAACTACCATGGTTGCCGCTATAGTATTGATGGTGTTTGGCCTTGGCCCTATCTACGGTTTCGGTTTCACCCTCTTTATCGGTTTGTTGACTTCGATGTTTACTGCGGTATTGGTATCGCGCCTGATGTTTGACTTTGCCTTTGCCCGCAACTGGAACATCACTTTCGGCAACAACTTTACCATGAACCTGTTTAAGAATATCAACGTTGACTTCATTGGTAAGCGTAAAATATCTTACACTCTTTCTGCAATCCTGTTTGTGGTGTCTTTCGCCTCTATGATTTTCTACGGATTTGATTACGGTGTTGACTTTAAAGGTGGCAGAAGCTACGTTGTGCAGTTTGACAAAAACGTAACTGTTGAAGAAATTGCCAAAGTGCTTGAAGGTCCCCTTGGCAGCGCTCCACAGGTTAAAACCTATGGCAGCAGCAACCAGGTTTCTATCACTACTGCTTACCTGATAGATAAGCAAGGACCTGCTATTGACAGCACGGTTGAAGCAAAAGTTTACGAAGGCCTTAAAGGTGTATTTACTGAGCAGCCAACGCTCGAAAACTTCAGAACCAAGAATGTGAAGAGTTCGGTTAAAATTGAAGCTTCTATCGCCGATGACATTCGCAAGAGCGCACTGTGGGCCATATTATTTGGTGTAGGCGGTATCTTCCTTTACATCTTCATTCGTTTCCGCAAGCTGGAATACGCTGCAGGTGCAGTTGTGGCCTTAATACATGACCCAGTTCTTATCCTGGGTATATTCTCGTTATTCCGCCATATTATGCCATTCTCGTTAGAGATTGACCAGAACATTGTTGCAGCGGTATTAACATTGATCGGTTACTCAGTTAACGATACTGTGGTGGTATTCGACAGGATTCGTGAATTCGTTAACCTGCACCCTACACGCACCCTTACACAAAACACCAACGACTCTATCAACTCTACCTTAAGCCGAACCATTATGACAGTGGTAACCGTATTCCTGGTTTCGTTGATATTGTTTCTGTTCGGCGGCACTCCTATCCGCGGCTTCTCATTCGCCCTTATCATAGGTTTGTTGGTTGGTACTTACTCTTCTATCTTCATTGCATCACCAATTATGGTTGACTTAGCAGGCAGAAAGAACAAGGCAAAAGAATAATTGAACACATTACATTAGAACTTATAAGAAACGGCTCCGCATAACGGGGCCGTTTTTTATGACCCCAGCCTTATGTGCTTAAGCCTGGCTGCCACACTAACACAACTCAGCCACCAATCACATCCGCATTTGAGCTTTGGATGCACCCAGTTTATTGCGGCAAAATAACAATGGTGCTACCCGTGAAAGAGGAATACCGGCAGTGCAGCATGTACAAAGTGTATTTTGAACTAACAAGCGCTAAAACGCACGGCAAGCCGGGGATTAACTAACTATGGCAATGTATTTACCGGCACATAAAACCACTGCCCATAAAGGGTAGTTTATAGCACAAGGCGTAGCAACCGGTGCTTGCTATTCAGTGTTAACCCCTGTTTTAACTACTACCGCAACGTTATAGCGGGTTTGGTAAACCCACAGGCAGAAGTCTAAAAACAAAAGAGACCCTGAATATTCAGGGTCTCTTTTGTTTTTAGAACGGTATAATGTTATTGAATGATAGCAATGCGCCATGCCATAGAAGGCGGATCAATTGAACCGGCCGACGTATTTGTAAATTTAACTTCTACAGTATTGGCTGCCGATACGCGCGCATAGGCCATAACCAGACCGCTTGTAAGAGACAACTCCGGAGAAACGTGCACCACACCTGTTGTAGCGGCATTGGGCACAGTAAAAAATGCAGTTAATGTGCCTCCGGCTGCTATTGCGCCTAAATCAAAAGTTTGTGTATTGGTAATCACCGCATTTACCGGTGTACCGTTTACACCCAATTTAAATGCGCCACTTACATCCAGCTTAACTGAGGCGTTAGGGCTGGCAGTTCCAATCCCCACATTACCATTGGTGCTGTTTGCGTAAATTACATTACTGAAACTGCCCACGTTAAGAAATATGTCGTTTGACGCATTTGCGCCCAGGTAAGCTCTTAATACGGTGGCTCTTTCAAAGCCGATTCCTGCGTTAGCAGTTGCGTTAAGCGCATTAATGTAGATAGATGCATTACCACTGTTATTACTTTCGCCATACATAGCAACACCATTTCCCAGCGCATCGCTGGCAGTAAAGTTAGAGAAGGTAAAAGGTGTGGTAGTTCCTATGGCCACCCGGCCCTGCGCATCAATTCTCATTCTTTCATTGCCTGAAGTGCCAAACCAAAGGGCCTGGGCTTCATTTTGCAAAAAGAAAGCATCACCAGGTGTTCCGCTTATACCTATCAGCGCACCATCAAGCAGGGTTGTACCTGTACCGCTATGCGTAAATTGTATGCGCTTGTTAACTGCTGTAGCGCCGCCAATGTGCAGGTCGGTGTTAGGGGTAGTTTGGTTAATACCAATAAAGTTACCGGCATTGTACAGGTTACTGGTTGCGGTTAAGGTACTGCTACCGTTAAAGTAAAGTGTTTGTCCTGTTGTTCCCGTTGGTAATGAGGAGGCTGAAACAATGTTGATGGTACCCAACATGCCGGAGTGCAGCGTACACATGTAGTATAGTGTGTTAGGTGCGTCCATCGGCACTTTAAACGTCAGCACTGTGCCGTTGGCGTCGTTATTGGTTACGCCTGTATTAAACTGCGCGCCCAACCAGGAACTGCTTGCTGAAATTCGGAAAGGATGGCCTGCCGCTCCGGCAGTGTTAAATTCATACGTATTTCCTCTTACCAGCGTTAAGGTGGGGTCGGTATTATCTGCGCCAACATAATCAGATGTTGCCCCGATAGTATAATCTGAAGAACTAAAGGCACTAACGGTAAAGGTTATAACACCGCTGCCGCTGGGGCCGGTTGCCCCTGTAACACCTGTGGCACCCGTACTACCCGGTAACCCTTGTAAACCTTGTGCTCCCTGGCTGCCGGCCACACCCTGTATACCCGTTGGGCCTGTTGGGCCGGTATTACCTTGAATACCCTGCACACCTTGCGAGCCCTGGGCTCCCTGCACACCCTGCGAGCCTGTAGGGCCAGTTGGACCGGTAGCGCCTTGAATACCCTGCACACCTTGAGGGCCCTGAGCACCTTGTACACCCTGCGAGCCTGTAGGGCCAGTTGGACCGGTAGCGCCTTGAATACCCTGCACACCTTGAGGGCCCTGAGCACCTTGTACACCCTGCGAGCCTGTAGGGCCAGTTGGACCGGTAGTGCCTTGCACACCCTGTATGCCTTGTGACCCTTGCGCGCCCTGAAGGCCTTGTGAACCTGTAGCACCGGTTGGGCCTGTGTTACCCTGCGCCCCTTGAGGCCCGGTTGCGCCTGTATTACCCTGTATGCCCTGCACACCTTGAATGCCCTGAATACCTTGCACGCCTTGTGCACCTTGGGCACCCTGGGCTCCTGTTGAACCAGTTGGGCCCGTTACGCCCTGTATGCCCTGAATACCCTGAGCACCTTGCGAGCCCTGAATGCCTTGAGGACCCGTAGCTCCTGTTGGGCCTGTGGCTCCGCCACCTGCGCCGGTTGCGCCGGTAGGGCCTGTTGAACCGGTTGGACCGGTAGCCCCGCCGCCGGCACCTGTTGGGCCCGTAGGCCCTGTGTTGCCATTAGCACCAGTTGTGCCCACAGGACCTGTTGCTCCTGTGGCGCCGTTTAATCCGTTATTACCCTGCGGGCCGGTAGGGCCGGCATTACCCTGTATACCCTGCACCCCTTGTACGCCCTGCGGACCTGTTGGGCCTGTTACGCCTTGTAAACCTTGAGCGCCTTGAGCTCCGGCAGGGCCTGTTACCCCCTGAATACCTTGGCCCCCCTGAACACCTTGGGGACCGGTTGCTCCTGCAGCCCCGGTACTACCCTGAGCGCCCTGTGGCCCAGCTGGCCCGGTTACGCCTTGCGGACCTGTGGCACCGGTAGCACCAGTTGCACCACCGCCGGAACCCTGCGGTCCGGTGGGGCCTGTAGGGCCGGTAATGCCCGATTGAACGGTAAAGCTATTGCCATTACTCAACTGTATTGTAATTGTTCCATTACCGTTATCTGTAATGTTTGTTATGCCTACTCCGTCGTTACCCTGGGCGCCGGTAACGCCTGTTGCTCCGGTGGCACCAACCACACCCTGTGGACCTTGCGGACCTGTATTGCCGGTAGGGCCTGGCAGGCTACTGCCCGATGTTTCAGCATATAAAGCGTAAGGAACACTTACCAGTTGAGTGTTACCCATGCTGGTGAAGTTTGTTCCGCCGGCCGCGTCTATTTCAACTTCCAGGTATTTATCGCCATTGCCCCAGGCAATGCTGTTGAAAATACCTTGCTGCACGTTGCCGCCGCCAATTACTACGGTAAAGATGCCAAAGCCATTAGTAGTGGCCGAATTGGTTTCGCGGTAAACAATTGCGCCGCCACTGCCGCCGCTGCGGATGGTAAACCGAAGGCCAATAGCCTGATTGGCTAGTATATTGCCTGTAGCATTACGCGCTACGGCCTGATAGTTAATTTTTTGAGGGGCTTGTGCGGCGGCACTTAACCAGGTAAACGCACATAATAGAAACAGGTAGATGCTTTTTTTCATGTTGGGTAATTGGATGAACGAAATGGGTATTTGCCTGCGATTGGGGATTACGCCTCACAAGATACAACAGACTTTAAAAAAGCCAAACATTAACAGCAGGGTAAATAAGAAAAACGTCTATACGTTTTAGAAACCGAAGCTATCGCATTAAAAAACAGACATATAAGCCTGCCTGAATAAAGTGCTAGAACATTTTAGTGCGCTTCATAAGGAAGGGAAGCAACACCTGCCTGAAATCGTTATTGATATCGGCCTCTACAAAATCAATTTGGTACTGGCCACAACGCAGTTTAAGGTCGTGCTCAAATTTTTTCATTTGCTGCACATAAAAGTCCTTTACCTGGTTACTGTGCAATTTCACCTTCTCCCCTGTTTCCATATCTACAAACTGGTAAGGGCGGTTTTCAAATTCAAAGTCCAGTTCCTTGCCTTTATCTACTACATGAAAAAGGATAACCTCGTGTTTATTGTACTTAAGGTGTTGCAAAGCAGAGAAGAGATTATCAGCACTTCGGCTATCTATGTTATCGAACATATCACTAAAAATGATAATCATACTTCGCTTATGCACCGTATCGGCAATTTCATGCAGGGCTGCGGCAGCATCCGTTTTTATATTTAACGGAGATTGCTTCATCAGGCTCTCCAGGTTGGCATACAGCATTTGCAAATGCTTGGTGCTGCTTTTAGCGCCGGTGTTAACCAAAACCTTATCCGTAAATATGCTTAAGCCGGCTGCATCGCGCTGGCGTTTTAATAAGTTAATAAGCGCTGCCGCTGAAAGGATAGAGAAGCGCAGCTTATTGGTTTTGGCATCCTCATCTTTAGGGAAATACATAGAGGAAGAGGCATCAATAACGATCTGGCAACGCAGGTTTGTTTCTTCCTCGTAGCGCTTTACAAACATTTTACCGGTGCGGGCATATACCTTCCAATCCAGGTGCCGCATGCTTTCGCCGGGGTTGTAAAGGCGGTGCTCGGCAAACTCAACGGAAAAACCATGGAAGGGAGATTTATGCAGGCCAATGATAAAGCCCTCCACCACCTGTTTGGCTAACAGTTCAAGGTTATCTATTTCCGGAAAATGTTGTTGCTCTAATTCGCCTGCCATTCCATTCCTTTTTTCGTCAATCTAAATAATCTTTATCAGCCTGAGTTTGCCGAAGGCCACTGTCAGCCCCAGCCTGTCGAAGGCTTATAAGTTTGTCAATTACCCTAAAAAACGTAGGGGCAATTAACTAATTGCCCCTACAAGAATAAGATTTCAATTTTCAATTATGAAAGATGCTTGTTCAACAAAGCTACCAGGTTTGCCTTAGGTACAGCGCCAACCTGCTTATCTACCACCTGTCCGTTTTTAATGAATAACAGAGTAGGGATATTGCGGATGCCGTATTTCATAGCTGTCTCAGGGTTGTTGTCCACATCAACCTTGCCTACAACTGCTTTGCCTTCGTATTCCTTCGAAATTTCTTCGATCATAGGGCCAATTGCCTTACAAGGGCCGCACCATTCTGCCCAAAAATCTATAAGAACTACCTTGTTGCTATCCAGCACCTCGGTTTTGAAATTGCTGTCTGTAATTTGAACTGCCATACTGTTTATGTTTTAAATTTTTTAATCCTTTTGTCCTTGTGCGAACTGCAAAGGTAATGCTCTTTATCAATTTGCGTGCCCTGCCATTTTCTTATTTTCCACAGCCTTTTCGTCCAGACATTTTTCGATTAAAGCGGTAATTTTGTCGTCATCCGGCCATTTCCAGGGATTGAACCAATCCACCACCTCTCCCTTTCTGTTAATCAAGTACTTATGAAAGTTCCACAACGGGTAGCCTTTTCTTAAAAAACCACCGGTTTCGCCCGCCAGAAAACGGTATAACTCTGGTGCTTTTGCACCCCTTACCGAACCCTTGGCAAATACCTTAAACGTTACACCATAATTAACCTTACAAAACTCGGTTATATCCCCCCCTTCGTTAGGCTCCTGCATAAAATCGTTGGATGGAAAGCCAAGAACTTCAAAGCCCCTGTCCTTATACTTTTCATATAACTTTTGCAGTGTGTCCAACTGGGGAGTTTGCCCGCATTTTGACGCGATATTTACAATCAGCAGCACTTTGCCTTTATAATCTGAAAGTTTAACGGTTTTGCCACTCAGGTCTTTTACACTGTAATCATATACACTTGCCATACATCACGTATTAGGTTAGAGAGACGGATTCGCATCTCAAAAATTGCATTCTTTTACATCTATTAAGAAGCTTACTCGCAGGTTTTCTTTATAGCTTTTTGAGCCGCTACGTAACCCATATCAGCCGCCTTTGAAAGGTCCAGGCAGCCATCTAACAGGTCGTTCATACCTATTTTGGCCAGGCCGCGGTAGTAGTAAGCTGAAGGGTCAGTTTCTTCGAAAATAAGATAGCGGGTAAAGTCATCTGCCGCGGTAGTAAAATCTTTGCTAAGTAATTTTACCTGACCACGAGCCTTGTAAGCGAAGTGGTAGGTGCGGTTTAACTGCACCACGCGGTCGTAGTCATAAATAGCTGCATCGTAGTTCTTCCAATCAGTAAGTATAGCCGCGCGCGCCATTAGGGCAAGTATAAACTCCGGGTTCAACGCAATTGCTTTATCAAAGGCTTTGTAGGCATCTGTTTTGCGCTTCATTTTTTGATAAACGTTGCCCATGTTGTAATACAACTTAGGCTGGGTTGAGTCAATAGCCTCGCAAATCTTATACTCTTTTAGAGCAGTGCCCTGCGAACCGAAAAGGTCGTCCATTTCTGCCATCGCAAACCAGGCTTCGAAGTGGCGCGGGTACAAATCCACCGCTTTTTTCAAATACTGCTCGGCATTGCGAAAGTTCTTTTCGCCCATGGCCTTTTGCGCCCGTTTATAGAAGAATTCTGCCTTAATATGCCTTACTGAATCAGCAGAAGCCATAGCCATATCGGCCACGCTTGTTGTTTGTCTTTTAACCACAGCGGCTTTAGCAATGGTATCGGTTTTAGCTGCTACCGGCGCTGCGGTATCCACTTTAACAGGTTCAACTTTTGCTTCAACGGCCTTAACGGTATCAACCTTAGTAACGCTGTTCGTATCTGTTACTGCAACAGTTAAAGTATCCAACATCTTCTTCTGCATTGTATCATTTACCGATGCCACTATAGGTGTTGGCGCTTTAGCCGTATCCTTCACTTCTACCTGTTTCTGCACTTTTATCGGCTTGATGATAACAGAGTCAAGTGTGTTAGGTATTTTAATCTTCATTGCCGTATTGCTGTCAACAGGCATTTGTAGTGGTGTTTGCAAACGTTTAAGCGTTGCAGAATCTATAACAGGGTCAACCGCGCGGGCAGTATCCCAAAGGCTCTTGCGCTTTTGTTCTGCTTCAGGGTTTTTAGCATAGTTACGGGCAGCGGTGGTTGGCCCCAGGTCATAAACAATGACCGTATCCAGCGGATAGTATTCCTTAAACTTCTTGCGCTTATTCTCGTTTCGTTTTACTTCTATCCTTTTGTTATCATCCTTCACCACGTCATCTTCCTTCATGGCTAACACATCATTCGTGTCCTTAACCTCGGGTTCAACTACAACGGGCGGTTCATTAGCCGCTTGTAACGAGGCCGTGTCAATAACTGCCAATACCGTATCAGTTGGCGCAATAGGCACAGCAGTAGGTTGCAGTATTTTTTGCAGAATGGTTTTCTCATTCTTCAGCAACACCATTTCCTGGCTTAAGCTATCCTGTATATGTTCCAGGTAAGGCATCAACAGCACCTTATCGCGGCTGCGCTTCATCTTTTGCAGCAACGCTTGTATGTTCTTCTCATCAATTGGCTTATCGCTTTCTGGGGCATTTAGTGTATCTATACTGGCTTTAACCCCTTGCAGCATGGCTTCGTTCATCTCCAGCATTACATCCACCATGTCTAACCTGCCTTTCGCTTCTTCCGATGTAAGCGGAGGCAGCACAACGGCTTGCGTTTTAGCAGCTTCTTCACCATAAAGCAGTTTAATATCAGCACTATCTAACGCAGGAGCTTTGTGTACTACAACTGTTTCGGGCGTGTATTTGTAACCTTTAGGGTAAACCGGGATTTTAATACGCTGGCCGGGAACAAGATCCTGCTGCACATTGCGCAGTTTATTGAGCTTTACGATAATTTGAGGATCAACACCCAGTTTTGCCGCTACTACTGATACCTTCTCCTGCTTCTTGATATCATAATGGCTTATCTTGTAAGGAACCGTATCAGTACCCTGGGCAAAAATTACTAAAGCCATTACGCTAAACAGCACAGTAATGACAACACGCAATACTTTCATCAGCAACGAATGTATCTATTTACAAAAGATGGGCATCTGCCACTATTCCACAAGGCAGTGTACATTGTAGCACATTAAACTGAACACTATTACCGGTTAAAGGCAGGTGTACCCGATCCCTAAAGCTTTAAAAAATAACCACTTCTCTTATTACGTCGGAACCCAGCTCCTGGTTAAACAAATCGCGGATTTTTTCGCGGTCGTAGGATAACTCCTGTTTTAGGGGGGCATTTTCCACCTTAATGTAGAGTTTACCTCCCTTTAAAGAAATGGACGAGGTGTATTTGGCAATGGGCTTGCCCATAATGCGCTCCCAGCCATCCTGTATGCGGGTTTCATCGAGCTTACCTTTAATTTTAAGCTCCTTAACCATCATTTCCAGGGCCTGCCCAAGGGTTACATTGTTTTTGTGGCGCATGTTGCAAAGGTGTGCTTTTTTAACCTTAAGATAACCGCCCCGGCTAATAAAGAATTATGAACACAACATAGTTTTTGAAAGAGGCAACCTGCAGGCCCATATACTCATCTCAATCCATATCCTTAGTTATATTTGAAGCGGACTCAGCCACATGAAAAAAACTTTACTTTCTATCCTTTTTACGGGATTTGCGATTAGCCTATTTAGCCAAACCGACACCGCATTTTGGTTTGCTGCGCCGGAAGTATCAATCCACACAGCAAACTTCGACCGGCCTATTGTTTTTCGCATAACCACTTATAACCAGCCGGCAACAGTTACCATTACGCAGCCCGCCGGGGCAGGCATGCCGGCACAAACGGTAAACATACCTGCTAACAGCACGCAAACGGTGGACCTTACTGCCTGGATAGATATTATTGAAAATAAGCCGGCCAACAGCACCCTGAATTATGGCCTGCACATTTCAAGCACTACGCCGGTTACGGTTTATTACGAGGTAGTAAGCGCACAGTGCCAGTGCAACCCGGAGATATTTGTATTAAAAGGAGGCAACGCATTAGGAACCGATTTTTTCATTCCGTCACAAAATTACCTGCAAAACAACCCTTCCTACTCTCCGCAACCTTTCTCATCTTTTGATATTATAGCCACGCAAAACAACACCACTGTTACTATTACCCCTACTAATGCAGTGGTGGGCCATGCGGCCGGTGTGCCTTACAACATAGTGTTGAACGCAGGCCAAACATACTCCGCTACCGCATCAGGTTATTTACCGGCCGACCACCTGCAGGGCTCGCGCGTAACCTCCAATAAACCTATTGCCATTACCGTGAAAGATGATTTATTGAATGGCGGCCCCTTTGGCAGTTGTTCCGATTTAGGAGGAGACCAGATTGTACCGGTACCTATTATAGGAACCGAGTACGTAGCCATGAGCGGCTTCTTAAATGCTCCCGGCGATCAGCTATTTGTTACGGCTACCCAAAACGGAACTACTATTTCGCAAAACGGAAGTGCGGTAACCACAATTAACGCAGGCCAAACCTATCAGCTTTCCGTAGGCGGGCCATCTACCTACATTCAAACCTCAGCGCCTGCGTACGTTTGGCAAATGAGTGGTATTGGCTGCGAGGTTGGCCTTGACCTGCTGCCCCCTGTTGTTTGCACAGGCTCCTATTCGGTTTCATTTACACGCTCAACCACCGAAGATCTTTATGCCAATATTATGACTGGTCCATCAGGGCTAAACAACTTCCTGGTTAATGGTGCGGCAGGGGTTATTACCGCAGGGCAATTTAGTGTGGTGCCCGGCTCGGGCGGGCAATTATACAGCGCACAGGTGTTGCTATCCAATGCCAACTATCCGCAAAACACCGCCATCAATGTTTCAAATACTACTACGTTCTTTCACCTGGGCATGATACATGGTGGCCCCGGCAGCGGCACCCGTTTTGGCTACTTTAGCAACTTTGCTGAAATTGAAGTAAATGCACAGGCCAGCGCACCCAACATTTGCGCAGGAAGCGGCCTGCAGTTAAATGCTGATTCTATACCGGCTGCGGTTTACTCATGGACTGGCCCAAGTGGTTTTAGCAGCAACCAGCAAAATCCTTATCTGCCTAACACCAACACCTTTAACACCGGCGACTACATATTAACGGCTACTGTAATGGGTTGTGCCAGCAATGCCGACACTGTGCATGTGGATGTTACCAACTGTTTCCCCGATTCGGATAATGATGGCATTACCGATGAATGGGATATTGATGACGACAACGACGGCCTTACCGATGCTGTTGAGTGCGGTAACGGCTCCTTACAAAACCTAATTGTAAACGGCAGTTTTGAACAGCCCGTAATATCGGGCAGTAATGTGCTGTATGTAGATGAAACCCTGGTGCCGGGTTGGGAAACAACCTCTACCGATAATACCATTGAGCTGTGGGGCAATAACTTTAACGGTGTGCCTGCTTATGCCGGTACGCAACATGCTGAAATTAACTACACGCAAATGAGCGCCCTTTACCAGGATGTAACCACCACACCCGGCGATGTGCTGGTATGGTACTTTGCACACCGCGGCCGGGCCGGGGTTGATGTTATGGAGTTACGTATAGGCGCACCGGGCAACACTTATCAGCAAGGGCAGTTTAGCACCGGTAATACCGCATGGGCATTATACAGCGGTGTATATGTTGTACCCGCAGGGCAAAACACAACGCGCTTTGAGTTTCAGGCCATATCAACCGCCAGCGGCAGCCCCGCAGCAGGCAACTTTATTGATGACGTAGCTTTCTACTCGGTAAACTGCACTACCGATACAGATGGCGATGGTGTGCCTAACCCATTGGATTTAGATAGCGATAATGATGGCATTTATGATGTATTTGAAGCCGGGCACGGACAAGCCGATGCTAATAACGATGGACGTATCGATGGACCTAATGCCAGTTTCGGGCAAAATGGTTTATACAGCGGGCTTGAAACTTCCGACCTTATTAATGCCACCATTAACTACACCGTAAACAATAGCGATGGTGCAGGAAGCCTTGATTTTATAACTGCCGATAGCGATGGCGATGGTTGCTTTGATGTGTGGGAAGGTGGCTATGCCGATGCCGATAGCAATGGTGTGGCAGGTACGGGTGTGCCGACTGTAACCACTACAGGCCTTGTGCAAAATGCCAACCCTTCTTACAATAACAACCCTACACAAACACAGGCCGGCACGTACGATTATACTACTACAGCAATCCAAACATGCAATTGCGTTACCGCGCGCGATACCAATTTTGTAAGCATTTGCACAGGTACTTCTTACACCCTGCCAAATGGCAACATAGCATCAACTGCCGGCGCTTACAGCGATAGCTTTACGCTGGCCAATGGCTGTGACAGCATATATACAACCATGCTTGCCCTCTATCCGGTTTATGATACTACCTACAATGCCTTTATCTGCCAGGGGCAAACCTATACCACACCCGGCGGCCAATCGGCTACTACTACCGCCTTATATACTGATACACTAAACACCATTAACGGATGCGATAGCATAGTGCATGTTAACCTTACCGTTTACCCAACCTACAGTAATACAGTTAATGCTGCTATTTGCAATGGCAGCAGTTATACTTTGCCCGATGGCAGCACAACATCCTCTGCAGGAACATATACCGATACCTTACCAACCGTTAATGGCTGCGACAGCATTATCATTACGCAACTAAGCGTAAACCCAGCGTACGATACCACTTATAGTGATACTATCTGTTCCGGCAATAACTATATACTTCCGGGAGGAAGCAGCGTAAATGCTTCAGGTGTTTATCATGATACACTGAGCACGGTGAGCGGTTGCGACAGCGCCTTTCACATTACACTGGTGGTATTGCCGGTATCCAGCACAACGGTAAGCGATACCATTTGCAATGGCGGCAGTTACACATTACCTGATGGCAGTACAGTAACAAGCAGCGGCAGCTACCCTATCACCCTGCAAAACAGCTTTGGCTGCGATAGCATTATTACTACACAGCTTACCGTTATCAATTCCGTTGTTACAGCTATAGGCACTAACCTGCTTTGCAATGGAGACAATACGGGGGCCGTTAACGCCACAGCAGCCAATGGCGTTGCGCCTTATACCTTCAACTTAACACAGGGCGGTAATACACTTGCCACTAATGGCACCGGTAGCTTTACAACACTGGCCGCAGGCACTTACGCTGTTTCCACTACCGATAATTATGGCTGCACAGCTACAACTACCACTACTATAACTGAGCCCCTACTTTTACAGGCTTCTGCTACAGCTACAGATATTACCTGCCCCGGCTACCAGGATGGCACTATAACCGTAACGGCAACCGGCGGCACTACGCCCTGGTTATTTACCGTAGGTGCGCAAAGCAACAATGGAGGACAGTTCGGTTCGCTTTCAGCAGGCACGTACTCCTATTTAGTTACCGATAACAACGGCTGTGTAGATTCTGGCACTGTAAGTTTGAGTGAGCCGCAAGCCATTGTTGTTACGCTGGTGCCGGATTCGCTGGTGCTTAACCTTGGCGAAAGCGCACAGGTAAATGCCAACACCAACTACGACCCCAATGTTATTTATAACTGGACGCCGGCTGCAGGCTTAAGTTGTGCTGATTGCAGTAGCCCTGTAGTTTCAACGTACAATTCTACAACCTATCAACTGCAATTAGCGGTAGATATAAATGGCAACAACTGCGTAACCAACGCAAGCCTGCCCGTTACCGTTATACCGCGTTACGACTTGTTTGTGCCCAACGCCTTTACACCAAACGGTGATGGACAGAACGATGTGTTTATGCTGTTCGGTAATATGCCGGCCATTAAAATGGTAGAGGGCAGCATCTTTAACCGCATTGGCGAAAAAGTATTTGATACCAACGACATTAACTTTGGTTGGGATGGCACCTTTAAAGGCAAACCCGCCGCCGAAGGTGTTTACAGCTATGTAATACGAGTAGTGTTTATTGACAACTACACACCCA
Source organism: Chitinophagales bacterium (assembly GCA_039811145.1). GTDB lineage: Bacteria > Bacteroidota > Bacteroidia > Chitinophagales > LD1 > Bog-950. The sequence goes on from JBDHYB010000010.1 coordinate 48,010, forward strand.
AAATGTATAAGGGCACGGTTACCTTGATTAGGTAATTGAGAGTGGAGTATTCATCGGATGAATACTCGCTCAAAATAACGCTTTGCAAGCGCCACTTGCTCAATAATTCATCCGATGAATTAACCAACCGAACGAGTTTAGGGCTATGTCCCCCTAACAGGGGGACGAGTCCGCCATAAGCGGACGGAGGGGGTAAAATGTAACCAACAAAAAAGGTGAGCATTCACTCACCTTTTGTTTTTAGTATTTAAAGCCTAAGCTGCTGCGCTTACCTTCCTGAATTTTAAACTCCTTCAGGTCCTCCAGCGTTAGGGTTTCCAGCATTTCTTTCGTGCGGTGTTCCTTACTTATTGAAGCCAAACGCAGGTTTTGATTCTGCACGGCTTCTAATATAAACTTACGTATCTCGCGGCCGTTACCGAAGTATTTATCGCGGTAATCGTATATACTTTGTATATACTGCTTCATGTATTCGTCCGCTTCCTTATCAGGGCTAACGCCTTCCTTCTTCAGCAGGCTCATAGCAATCTGGTAAAGTTCCTCGGCTGTGTAATCCTGGAAAGTAAACGTACGGTCAAAACGCGAACGAAGTCCGGGGTTGCTTTCCAAAAAGCGGTTCATGGGCTCAGTATAACCGGCCACAATAACAGCAAACTCACCGCGCATATCTTCCATGCGCTTTAGGAGCGTTTCAATAGCTTCTTTACCAAAGTCGCTACCAAGGCTGTTTTCGCCAAGGGCATAGGCCTCGTCAATAAACAACACACCGCCTTTGGCTTCCTTAATGCGCTCATCAGTTTTAATAGCTGTTTGGCCTACAAAGCCTGCTACCAAACCCTGGCGGTCCGCTTCTACCATGTGGCCACGCTCCAACAAACCAAGCGCCTTATATATCTTACCTATAATACGTGCTACCGTAGTTTTACCGGTACCCGGGTTACCCAAAAACACCGTATGCAGCGAAAACTTATTGGTTACATCGCGGCCAATTTCCTCGTAGAAACGTACCAGCTTCACCAATTCATTCACCTCGTTCTTAATATTGGTAATGCCTATCAGTTCGTTCAACTCATTCAGGGCATCGCGCAACATTTTTTCGTTCACCTTAATTTTAGCGCGGCGCTTACCCTTATTGGCAAACACCTGCTCAATATCCTCCAACTCAACAGTTGAAAGCGCTTCATCATTAAGGTCGCGCAAATCAGGCCTGTTCATCAAGCGCAGGCCCAGGTTCATTTTGGCTTCATCAATTACCGAATAGGCAAAGCGCGCATTACCAAAAGTTCGGTCGCGATTACGGTAAGCCTCAGTTAACTGATCAAAGAGATACTTTTCTGCATCAGGCGATAACTTTACGTTGCGGTATTTAGCAGCCTGCAAGGCAATCTCCTGTAACTCTTCCGGCAGGTAATCATCAAAATGGAAGTAGTTATTAAAGCGCGACTTAAGGCCGGGGTTAGAGTCCAGGAATATCTGCATCTCGTGCGGATATCCGGCCACCATTACAGCAAGGTCCTTACTGCCATCGCTCATTTCCTTTATAATAACCTCAATAGCTTCCTTACCAAAGTCTTTACTGTCATCCGCTTCGCGGGCTAAGGCGTAAGCTTCATCAATAAACAGAATGCCGCCTTTGGCTTCTTCAATGGCCTTCTTCACCTTAGGGGCAGTTTGGCCAATGTATTCACCAATCAACTGGCTGCGGTCCACTTCCTTCACATGGCCTTTGCTCAATAAGCCCATGGCCTTATATATCTGGCCCAGCATTTTTACCACGGTAGTTTTACCGGTGCCGGGGTTACCCATAAACACACTGTGCAGGGCTATGCGGTCGCTATCCTTAAAGCCTTTCTCCTGGCGCAGCTTTAAGAAGTTCAGGTAGCTGATGTGGTTCTTTATCTCCTTCTTCAGTTCTTCCAAACCAATCAACTCATCAAGGTTAGCTACCTGTGCATCTAAAGATTCATCAGGACGAATAGGTGAAGCTACTGTAGTAGTGGCTACCTGTGCATTAATGGCGTTCAACTCTACATCGCCTTCCACATCCTCCTCGCCGGTATCAAGGTAGGCCACAGCAACAACAGTATCCATAAACACCACCTCCAGGCGGTATGATGAATCCTTCCAGGTGCCCGGTATATCGTTACCCCAACCTTCGTTAAAGGTAAAGGTCTCTCCTACTTTGCCGGTTTCAATTTTGCGGAAACGTTCAATACGGGCCTTCAACATGCCCGAAGCATTATACCAGTTAAACACTACTTCGCAGTTCCACTCAGGCTCAATCTTGTTGCGGAATTTAAACTCCACATACAGGTACTGCGTTTGGTTGGCATTTATTTTTTTAAGGTAGGTTTTGTTCTCCTCGTTAACGGCATTGTAGTCGCCGGTGTAAAAACGCACCGATTCAATATCGAAGAAAGGGTTAACCTCGCCCGATACCCGGCCCACATCTTCAATATAAAAACGCTTGGTGCCAATCAGTTCGCCATCAATGTAGGCCTCCCAACTGTATTCGCCTTTCAGCCAAAAAGCGCCGGGTGTAGCCATGCCCCAACCCTTGTTTACATACACGGTGTTCTCATCCAGGCGTATTTTGCGCTTTTCATCCTGGCTGCTCAGCTCTTTCTTTTTGCCATCGGCATGCGAAAAAGCCTTAAGGGTAACGGTTGCTTCCCAATCCTGTTCATCGAACAGTTTGTTGTAAAAGGCCAATTCAGCTGAAATGTAGGTTGTTTCACTTCTATCGAATACCGTACGGTATTCGCGTTTGCGGTTTGCCAACCATTCATCGCTGGAGAAAACCCTTAATGATTTGAATTTATAGTTCTTGTAGGCCATTAGTCACGGAGATTCAAGATTTATACCACTTTGCAATTTATAAAGCCCGGCCGCTTATAAAACGTAAAATTATTCACATCTATATACATAGACGTTAAATGTTACCAAACGGATTGTCATGGCAATGTAAAAAATGAAAGGCGGCTTAAACAGGGGGAGATTTGAAAAAAAAATGCCGTTTCTTTTCGGGAAACGGCATTGGTATAATTCGTTAGTTTTTAATCTATTCTGCAGCAGCAGTTTCAGTTTCAGCCTGACGCTTTTCCTGAATACGTGAAGCCTTACCTTTACGGTTACGCTGGTAGAACAGTTTAGCGCGGCGAACACGGCCGATTTTGTTTACGATGATTTCGTCAACAAAAGGTGAGCTAAGAGGGAAAACACGCTCAACACCTACACCGTTTGATATTTTACGAACAGTAAACATTTTGCCTGAACCTGCACCACGAACCTGGATAACGTCTCCGCGGAATTCCTGGATACGCTCTTTGTTACCTTCGGTAATTTTGTATGATACAGTTATGTTGTCACCCGGGTTAAAAGAGGGGTGCTTGCTTTTGTGGCTAAAGGCTTCTTCTACCAGTTTAATCTTCGGATTCATATTATTCTTTCTAGTTGGATTTTTTAAAAGGCAGGCAAAAATAGAAAAAAAGCGGAAATAAAATAGTACTTCTTAATTCTTTAATCACAAGGGCTGTTAACTGTCCTATTGCTCATAATCAATCACTTATACCTCCAAACACTACTTATTTGGCCTAAATATCTTCCCCCAACAGATCAGGCCGGCGTTCTTTGGTTCTTTCCAGCGCCTTTTCATGCCTCCACTCCTGTATGTTCTTCTCGTGGCCGCTTAGTAACACATCCGGCACCTTTACCCCCTTAAACTCCTCGGGGCGGGTATATACGGGTGGAGATAACAATCCATCCTGAAAAGAATCCGTAAGTGCCGATGTTTCATCATTTAATACCCCCGGCAGCAGGCGGCCGATGGCATCTACAAACACGGCTGCCGCCAGTTCGCCGCCGCTTAATACGTAATCACCAATTGAAATTTCGCGGGTAACATATAGCTGACGCAGGCGCTCGTCAATACCTTTATAATGTCCGCAAATAATAATGATGTTGTTCTTTAGCGAGAATTGGTTGGCAATTTTCTGGTTCAGCGTTTCACCATCAGGGGTCATGTAAACCACCTCATCATAATCGCGCTCTGCCTTAAGCTTATCTATACAGTTAGCAATGGGTTCGCACATCATTACCATGCCTGCCCCGCCCCCGTATTGGTAATCGTCAATTTGACCATGCTTGTTAATGGCAAAATCCCGCAATTGGGTCAAATGCACTTCCAGCAAGCCGCGGTCCCTGGCCCGCTTCATCATACTATGCTGAAAAGGGCTCTCCAGTAATTCCGGCAAAACGGTAATAATATCAATACGCATCGGGGCGCGAAGATAGGTAACTAAACCACTTACTGGTCAACATTCAAAACCCCACCGCCTGCAGTATCAATGGTAACCTTACCTCCATTTGTGGTATTAATCGTAACAGTTCGGCAATTGGCAGTGGCACCTGTAATAGTAGGGTTGCGCGCTGTGGAACCGGGAATCACCACATCTGACAAAGTATCGGGCAATGTTCCTTTATCCCAATTGCAACGGTTAAACCAATTGGTATTTTGACCTCCCTGCCAGTTCCAGGTACCGGCCCCTCCATCAACAATGGGAAAGGTTAAGGCATTAACCGTAAGGTTCAAGGTAACAACGCTATCACAGCCATATGCATTGGTTAACGTATCAAGATAAGTACCCGCAGCATTCAAGTTTACGCCGTTAAAAAAGTAGGTGGAATCAGCGCAGATAGTAGCATTAATAGTAGCGGCCGGGTTCCCTAAATAAAAATCTGTAGAACAGCTTTGAGAGTTAAACGTAGCGCTGGCATTCCACACACCGGTTGGCGACCCGTTTGGAAAAATGAAATACCAATAGTAATAAAATCCGTTATAGGTTGAATTACCCCCTGTAGAGGTGTAATATACTGTGCCATTAGGCCTTTTAATGGTGAGCGTTGGCGCGTTATTATTAGAGTTATATCCGAAAATGTAAACGAAAAGTGTATCGGATACAGTTCTGAAACAGGTGTTTTTTGAAAACGGCGTGGTAGTAGGGCAAGCCTGAAACTGAATGGGATGTAATTGCGTGGTAATGGTCGCAATCTGCCCTTCGTAATAATTCAATTGGCTGTTCCACCAACTGGATGTATTAAACTGGTTACAGCCCCCTGTTTTGTAAAAAGGGTCAATAAGCGGCGTATTGGAACTGGTACCGGTATGCACTTCAAAATGCAAATGCGGCCCTGTAGAACTGCCCGAACTACCCACCTTGCCAAGATAGGTGCCTGCAGTTACTGAACTACCCACAGCCAAGCTTGTCACCGTTCCGCTTTTCATATGCCAATACCAGGAGGTTGAACCATCGCTATGCAACAGTATTACATAGTTTGCCGGGGCATTTCCCATAGCGCAGTTGCGGTCATACTTCCCGTCATCTTTGGCCAAAATAGTTCCGCTCGCCGCCGCAACAATGTTTACCTTTCCGCTATCCATCTTCCAAAAATCAAATGGCCATATTGAAAGGTCGGTTCCCATGTGACCATCATAGGTAATGCTTCCGCAACTGTAATCAAGAATGCTTCCTGTGGCAGAATTTTGATCAACATAATTTGAAACATTAAAGTAGTGGCAATCAGCCCCGGTATACTGCATCGGGAAATCAAACATTACCCCGGATTGCAAACTCTTGTGTTGTTTCTTGTGTTTTAGTAATAACAGATTGCGCCTTATCACACTATCTACATGCTTGTATTCAGCCTTTGTAATACAAGGTTGTTTTTGAACAGGAGCAGAATAAGCCCCCTTAAAGTAGGCAGGAGTCTGTGCTATAACAGAAGTAGCAAACACAATGAAAAAGCTGAGCCAAAATCCCCTTAACATTATTTCGTACGTTTAAGCAGGTAATCAATCATCTTCTGCTGCTCCTCTATTTTGCCTTCCTGCTCTTTTATTGCTTCAATCAGCAAGGCTATCACTTTTGAATATTCCACAGCCTTTAATCCGTTCTCATCAGTTTGAACCACTTCAGGAAGAACTTTTTCAACTTCCTGGGCTATTAAACCAATCTGTTTTTTATTATCAAACTGATATTGCGGGTAATCATCCGTTTTCCAATAATACTGCGTACCCCTCATCTGCATTAATTTCTCCATGGCACTATCCAACGTGGTAACATTACTTTTTAACCGTATATCAGATAATTCATTTACGCCCGAGGTTTTTAACTTTCCATTTACTTCAAGGCGATAGCTGCCGGTAGGGGTCATACCAACACCAACATTTGTTCCGTCGTTATAAATAATACTGTTTGCCACCCAGGTAGAGCCGTTGTAGCGTAGCGTTTGGCCCGTGGTGCCATTAACTAATGGCCCGGTAGGCCCCGTTGCTCCACTCGTACCCGCAGGCCCTGTAGCCCCTGTTACACCATTAACACCTGTTGGGCCTGTGGCTCCCGTTGCACCTGTAGAACCCTGTGCACCTGTGTTCCCCGTTGGGCCCGTTGAACCTGTGGCGCCTTTTGCACCACTCGTTCCAGTTGCACCGGTAGCGCCACTTAAACCTTGTAGACCCGTAGGTCCTGTTGGCCCTGTGGAACCTGCCGCACCTGTTTGCCCCGTAGCTCCGGTTGGGCCGGCTGGGCCGGCTGGGCCCTGTACTCCCGCATTCCCTTGTGGTCCGGTGGCCCCTGTTGAACCGGTTGCGCCTGTTATACCCTGCAAACCTGTAGAACCGGTTGGCCCCGTTGGGCCGGTAGCACCCGTTGCCCCTTTCGCACCACTTGTCCCTGTGGCTCCTGTAGCACCACTTAAACCTTGAGGCCCGGTACTACCTTGTGGACCAGTAGCACCGGTAGGTCCTGTGGCGCCTCCTCCAACTCCTGTCGCCCCTGTAGGACCCGTTACGCCGGTTTGGCCCGGAGCCCCTGTATTGCCTTGCACACCTATTGTACCGGTGGGGCCGGTGCCACCTGTTGGACCTGTTACTCCTGTAGCTCCATTAGCGCCCGTATTTCCTTGTAAACCGGTTGGTCCAGTTGGACCGGTAACACCAGTAGCGCCTTTCGCACCACTTGTCCCTGTGGCTCCTGTAGCACCACTTAAACCTTGAGGCCCGGTATTACCTTGTGGACCAGTGGCACCGGTAGGTCCTGTGGCTCCTCCACCAACTCCTGTTGGACCTGTTGGACCAGTTAAGCCCGTTTGGCCCGTAGCCCCTGTATTGCCTTGCACACCTATTGTACCGGTGGGGCCGGTGCCACCTGTTGGACCTGTTGCTCCATTAGCGCCCGTATTTCCTTGTAAACCGGTAGAACCTGTTATTCCCTGCGGACCGGTATTACCTTGTAGGCCTGTGGTACCAGTAGGTCCTGTTGCACCTCCTCCGGCTCCTGTTGCCCCTGTAGGACCAGTTACACCTGTTTGGCCGGTAGCACCGGTATTGCCTTGTAAGCCTTGGCTGCCAGTGGGGCCGGTGCCACCTGTTGGACCTGTTACTCCTGTAGCTCCATTAGCGCCCGTATTTCCCTGTAAACCGGTAGCACCTGTTATTCCCTGCGGACCGGTATTACCTTGTGGGCCTGTGGTACCGGTAGGTCCTGTTGCACCTCCTCCGGCTCCTGTTGCCCCTGTAGGACCCGTTACACCTGTTTGGCCGGTAGCACCGGTATTGCCTTGTAAACCCGTAGGGCCTACAGCACCAGTTGCCCCTTGTGGCCCAGTGGCACCGGTAGCTCCTGTTGCACCTCCTCCGGCTCCTGTTGCCCCTGTAGGACCCGTTACACCTGTTTGGCCCGTAGCTCCTGTATTGCCTTGTAAACCTTGATTACCAGTAAGACCAATAGCGCCGGTTGCGCCATTAACACCCGTGCTTCCTTGTACGCCGGTAGCACCCGTTATTCCTTGAGGACCTGTAATACCTTGCGGTCCAGTTGCACCGGTAGCACCTTGCGGACCGGTTGCGCCGGTTGCGCCGTTACCGGCAGTTTCTGCATACAACGCATATGGTACGCTAAGTAATTGCGTAGTCCCCATATCCGTGTAGGCGTTACCACCGGTCATATCAATTTCAACCTGCAAAAATTTCGTCCCCTGTCCCCAATTAATGGTAGCAAAACTACCCTGGGTAACACTCCCGCCGCCTATTACCACCGTAAAAATTCCAAAGTTATTGGTGGTATCAGTCTGCGTTTCCTGGTAAATTATTGAACCGCTTACACCACCGTTACGTATGGTAAACCGCAAGCCCACTTTTTGGTTAGCCACAATAGCGCCCGAAGATGAACGGGCCACAGCCTGATAATTCATACTTTGTGGAACCTGTGCATAGGAAACAGCCAAAAAACAAAGCAGCAACAAAGTAGAATACAGCGTTTTCATATCAGGGAATTTTACCATAAAGGTAAGTTATTCCCTCACTTTAAAACCAAAGTTACTCCCTTAATTCTCCACCCCCCTACCCCGGCAGCGTAAAATAAAAAGTAGCGCCCTCTCCCACTTTAGCTTCCGCCCAAATATTGCCGCCGTGTTTGGCAATAATACGGTGTACGGTAGCAAGGCCAACACCACTGCCTTCAAACTCGCTGTTGGTATGCAGCCGGCTAAATACCTGAAAGAGTTTATCGGCATACTGCATATCAAAGCCGGCCCCGTTATCCTTAACGTAATAGGCCTTGCCCCCGGCGGTGTTAAGCATACCCACTTCTATAACCGGCTTTTCTTTTTTAGAGGAATATTTAACCGCGTTGGAGCACAGGTTTTGCCACACCTGCTTCAGCAACACTGCATCGCCGCGGGTATCGCTCAACTCCCCTATTTTAAACTCGGCCTTTGTTAAGCTGTTCCCTGCTTTTAACTCATCTATCACCGCATTTACAAGGCCGGGCATTTCAACTGCTTTTCGCTCAAGGCTGCTGGTACCCAGTTTCGAGAATTGGAGTATCTGGTAAATCAGCTTATCCATTTGCCCTGCAATCTTCATTATCTCCCGCAGCAGGCCGGCGCTGTCCTTATCCAATTTGGCCTCATTCTCCTGCAATACAATTTTAGAAAGCCCCGTAAGTGCCCGTAAAGGGGCCTTTAAGTCATGGGTAACGGTATAGCTAAAGCTTTCCAACTCGGCATTTACGCGCTCCAGTTCGGTAGTGCGCTCTTTCACTTTTTCCTCCAGCCCGGCATTCAATTCCAGAATGCGTTGCTCGGCCATCAGGCGCTCCGTAACATCATTAGCCAGCACCAACCTTGCTTTACGGTCTTCAAATTGTATGTAGCAAACGCTTACCTCCGAATGTATAACCGTTCCATCCTTTTTCAGGTGCTTCCATACACCGGTGGTACGCGGGGCATCATCAATGGGTCTGCTTAATTTTAAAAAGCGCTCTTTCTCCTCATCCGGCCTTATCTGCACGGCATTCATCCCCAGGAACTCCTGCTTGCTGTAGCCATAGTGGTTAACGGCGGCTTTGTTTACATCCAAAAAGTTCAGCGTATCAGCATCCAGCACCCACATGGGCAATGGGTTCAACTCAAAAAGGCTCTTGTATTTTTGCTCGCTCTGCACCAATTCCACTTCTGCCCGCTTTTGGCCGCTTACATCGCGTATAAAAACGGTAAGGCCTTCCGGCGAGGGATAAATGTGGTTTTCCTGCCAAAGGTTAAGGGGTTCAAAATAGTCGAGGTTATAAACGTATTGCTGCTCGGTAAAGGCCTTGTTAAAAGCGCGGTAAGTTTGGCCGCCAATAGCATCGGGGAACTCATGCCAAACATTTTTACCTATAAGGGTTTTGGGGTCCCGTCCGGTTATCTCGCCTATTTTTTTATTGGCATATACATAGCAGAAGTTACTATCCAAAACTATCAACCCATCTGATATTCGGTCGAAGATATACTTCGATTCGCTGTCGATAGTGCTTAAGGTTTTGCTTAACCGCCTGCCCTTAATAAAAGTGTAAACAAGGGCCCCCAGTAAAGTGATAACTACGCCGGCCAGCAGGGCCAGGGCATGTTCAGCACTAATGCTTCCGGGTATAGTTAAAAGCATAGTTAAATATAACTGAATAAAGGAATTTAAATTCATGAAAGAAGTCATGAACTTTTAAAAGACCATCTTATCCAAAAGCGCTATAACTCTAACAGTCCTTCGGGCAGGCTAAGGGCAATTACTTTGCGGCGCTTGTTAATCTCCAATATAAAGTCATCTACCAGCGGTATCATTACCTCGCGGCCATTATGCAGTATGGTAGCCAATACCTGGGCCGGGGTTTCCATTATATCCACTATTTTCCCCAATTCAACTTCTTCTTCATTTAAAACTACATAACCAACCAGAAAATCAAGCGTTTCGGCATCTTTTGTAAAATAGCTATTTACTTCCTTTTCGGTCAAGTACAATTCCTGCCCTGTAAAGTTGCGCGCCTGTTCAGGGGTATTAATTTCCTCCAGTTTAAGCAGCCCTTCGTTAAAGCCGGTCAACTCCACATCCTGCACAAAGTAAGGCAGGTAAGCCCCCTTTTGCAGCACCATAAAATGCTTCGGGAACTTCTTATTGCTTTTCAAATTGCGGCTTAACATAAAACGAAAAGCCCCAGCAAGTTTGTGGGGCTTTAGTAGTTTACCGACCGCTATGTAGGTCTCAACCATGTATGTTTTATTTAGCTTTCAGCCGGAGTTTCTGCTGTGTTTTCAGCGGCGCCTTCAGCCGAAGTTTCAGCCGCAGCTGTTTCTTCAGACTTTGATGCAGCCAGCGCAGCAGCGCGTTTTGCCTCACGGTCAGCGGCTTTCTTCTGCTCCTGTTCTAACAGTTTAGCAGTGCGGTCAGCCTTATCTTTGTGGTGTTTTTTCTGGTGGTCAAGCACCTTGTTTTTGTGCTCATCTAACCATTGCTGGTATTTGGTTTCGGCCTGCTCAAGCGTAAAAGCGCCTTTGCGAACACCGCGTAGCAGGTGCTTTTTGTAAAGCACACCCTTATACTTAAGAATTGCCTTAACCGTGTTGGTTACAGCGGCGCCTTTCTCAAGCCAGTTTACAGCTTTCTCCACATCAATGTGGATGGTTGCAGGTTTAGTAAGTGGGTTGTAATCGCCGATTCTTTCGATGTAACGGCCATCACGTGGAGTGCGGCTATCGGTAGCCACAATATGGTAAAAAGGACGCTTGCCTCTACCATGACGTTGAAGTCTGATTTTTACTGCCATGTCTTAAAATTAATTTAAGGTTTGGGTGAATTAATACCCCGTTTTTAAAACGGGAGCGCAAATATAACCAATCTGCCTGTTTTTCAAAACAGAAAGGTGCAAAAAAGCGTTAGAGTTACCTTGGCAGGCTAGCCAGTGCAAACCAGTATTTTAATATTTGCTCAACCACCACCATCAGCCGGTCAAACTCCAGCGGTTTTACCACGTAGGCATTGGCGCCCAGGCTGTAACAGTCCTTAATGTCATCCGGCGAATCGGAGGTAGAGAACATTATTACCGGTATGTGCCGCAGGTTTTCGCAGGCCTTAAGTTCCCGCAAAACCATCTTGCCATCCTTGCCGGGCATATTAATGTCCAATAAAATAAAGCCGGGAAGCGGTTCTCCGGTTTGTTCCTTCCGGTTCAGCAATTCCATCATTTTCGAACCGCTGCTAACGGCATCAAACTTGCCGGCATAGCGCAGTTTATCAAGCACCCGTTCTATCAATATCTGGTCTCCATCATCATCATCCACCATCAACAGGTATGGTTGCACAAGCATAATATTTAGCAAGGGCTAATATATAGGTAAACATCAAATAGCAACAAGGGCATAGGTAAATTTAGCTTCGGCAATCGGCCAGGCAAAGTTCCAGATTCTTCAGCCCCACTTTTAGCTCATCCTCAAGGGGGTAACCAAACCCTATGCGCATATAGGTTTTGCCCTGCTCAAACCAATGGCCCGGTCCCACAATGGTGCCGTATTTCCTAAACAATTGGTCGTAAAAGGCGTTGAAGTCCGGGCTAATACCTTCTTTAAAGCGCGGAAAGCACACCACACCTGCCTGCGGCTCAACCCACTCTAAAAAGCTTTGGTTGTTGAACCATTGCTTAAGGTAAGCAAAGTTTTTACGGATGTGGGCGTGGTGTTCCAGCATCCATTTGGTTTTGTGGCTTACAAGGCCATAGGCTATCTCCTCATCAACAACCGAGTTGCACAGGCAAATCTGTTCCTTGGCTGCTAAAAAGTTGTGCATTAGTTTCCGGTCGCGGCATACAACCCAACCTATACGTATACCGGGCGCACCATAAGCTTTGGAAACAGAACTGACCGATATAACCCGCTCCGACAACTCTGCCACATAGGGCTGCAACTCCGTTTGGAAGTTAAGGTCGCGGTAGGTTTCATCTACCAAAAGGCGGCAGTTCTTTTCTTCCGCAAGCGCTATCAACGCCTGTATCGTTTGTTGGCTGTATAATCTGCCGGTGGGGTTGTGGGGGTTGGTTATACTTATCAGTTTGGTATTAGGCTGCATGGCCCTGCGCACTGCCTGCACATCAACTTCAAAATTGTCCTCAAACCGAAGGTCAACAATGCTCATTGGGCAGGCCATAGCACGGGGTGTTTCAAGGTTAGTGCCATAGTTGGGGCGTATCACCACCAGGTGGTCCTGCGCGCCCAGCAAACTAGTAGCCACAATAAACAAAGCAGGTGCAGCGCCCCCGGTTACCAGCACATCATCAGCCGTTAAAACGGTGCTGTTCTCTTTTATCATCTCGCGCAACTTGCCAATACCCTTATGCTCGCCGTAAAACAAAACCAGCTTACTAAGGTCAACATCTACCCTGCTTAAGGCTATATCCCTAACGGAGCTTTCAGCCAGGTTGAAGGATATATTGCCATAGCCCATTTCCTCGGGCGACTCTATTTCTATGGGCATTCTGCGGTACTGCATGCGTTGATTTTAAGTTGGAAATATAGCACAGCCACTATGATTTAGAAGCACATCTTTACGGTAATTACTTAATCTTGCCCTTGCAATGGCCACCGTTTACTGGATACATACTCTGGCAAATAATGCACGCTTGGGCACCATGCCAAGGCCACAGGGCGGCGACGCCCTGCCAACTGAAATTGCTTCACTCAAACTGCAAGGGGTAAATGTATTGGTATGCCTGCTGGAAGAAAAGGAAATAGAAAAGTTGCAACTACGGGCAGAACAACAACTGGCTTTGCAAGCCGGAATTGAATACCGCCACTTTCCTATTGCCGACTTTACCCTACCACCTGCCGCTGATAGTACCAACGACTTGATAGCCCTACTGCAAAACGATTTAGACGCCGGCCGTAATATAGCCATACACTGCCACGGCGGCATAGGGCGCTCTACCTTAATTGCAGGTGCAGTGCTCATTAACCTGGGCTTTTCGCCACAACAGGCGTTGGAACTGATAAGTGAAAAGCGTGGCAAGCCGGTTCCTGATACAGAGGAACAAAAGCAGTGGGTTTTAAATCGCGGCTAAATATTTTACTAAGGTACAAACAGCACTTCGTATTCGTAGCTAAGCACCTTCTTTTCGTTAGCGCCTAACTTTACATCCCACTTCACTTCGGTGTACGGGTTTATGTTATTGTAGTAGTTCTTCCTGGTTGCTTTGCCGTTATCGCTTTGTGAGGTAACTGTACCATCCAGCAACTTGGTAATGGCCACAGTAACTTCCTTGGTCTGGAAGTTCTGCACGGTTACTGTACCTTTCACCGTTACTTTGCTGTAGGTGGTTTTACCTATCTTCTTCGCATTATCAACCCTTGCCTTCTCTTCTTCGGCATTCTTCATTATAATGTCAATAGCCTTCGATAAACGGATGGTGGTATTTGCACCCACCGGGGTATACTTCAATTGGTCCTGCGCAACAAACTGGTCTTTTTCGTTTACCACCATTACAGCAGCAGTAGTTAAAGGCACTGTAGCCGTATTCTTTACTTCAAGCGAGTGGAACACATCAAAGGTCTTTTCATCATCGGGCACAAAGCGGTTAACAATGAAACTGGTAATGTCGCTAATGGTACCCTCATACTTATCCTTGTATTCTACATTACCCGCAAAAATCGGGAAGCTGCCCTTTGATTGATTAGGTATGGTAACCTTACCAAGTTTGTAAATGTACTGGTCATCGTTCTTCTCTCCTTCTGTGGCAAAACTACCTTCAAAGTAACCATCGGTTGACGGTGCTTCAGCGGCTGCCAAGGTGGTTAAGCCATTGCTTTGCATGTACATTTTAGCATTAAGCCCACTATACTCATTGTTATCATAACCTGTAACTGAAAGGTAGTCATAAGTCATTGGGTCGGGCTTGTTGCTGTAGCTCATCTGGGGCGAACCTACCACCAACTCCACCTCAGCATCGCGTATATCTTCGGTATAATTCTCCACCACGGCCTTCATCTCCAGGCGTGCGCTCTTATCATCTTTCAACTTTAAGTAGTAGGACGGTATCCAGTTCAATTGGCCGGTCATATATACCTCCTGCAGGGCCAGGTTATCCGCAGGCTTATCAGCACGCAACAGCATTACTCTTTTAATGCTATCAGCCATATACAAGGGCGATGGGTCTTCTTTAAAGTCTGCCTGGTAAACTTTGTCTACGTGCATCACAAAAGTTTTACCGGCATCGGTAGTAAAACGCATCATGCCGGTGTACAGGTCGTAATCCACCACTTTGCCTGTAGCAGATTTATCGATACCCTGTGTAGGTGCATAGTAAATGGTTACCGGCTTGCCCATATTGCCCGCCAGGTATTGCCATACACTTTGGCTTTTTGCGGCTTTCTTCAACGTATCATTTCTAAAGATGATGTTCTTAACGGTATTATCCTTACCGCTGCCAATAAAGTAGGTGCCAAACAAAGTGTGTCGAGGTATAGGCAACTTAACTACACCGCCGGCTGTAGGGGCTATTCCCTCTTTAACCATCATGGCGGTAGCGTTTTTAAAAATAGTTACCTTTTTTGTTTGTAACTGCGTTTGGGCCATAACGGTGCCAAAGGCAAGTGCTGCAGCAATAAAAAACAGCTTTTTCATATCACTTCATTTAAGGTTGAATAACGCCTGTAACAATAAAACAGTTGCCTGTAAAGGCCAATTAGAAAAACTCTATACCAAACAACATACCTGCAATAGTTGCCGAAAGGTAGGATGCCAGCGTACCGCAGATAAGCGCTTTAAAACCAAGTTTTGCCAGGTCCTTTCTTCTATCGGGGGCCAACTCCCCAATACCACCCACCTGTATAGCTATTGAACTAAAGTTAGCAAAGCCGCAGCAGGCAAAGCTGGCAATAAGGGCTGCCTTCTCTGATATTGTATGCTCGCTTACCATTTTGGCAAGGCCGTCATAAGCAACAAACTCGTTAATTACCATTTTGGTGCCTAACAAGGTTCCTACGGTATGGGTTTCGCCCGATGGTACACCCATGGCCCATGCAAAAATGGAGAAGATAGCCCCAAAGATGGAGTTTAAGGAAAGGTCTGCAAGGTTAACTCCGATAAAATCAAGGTGCATACCAAGGCCGCTTAAACGCAGGCCAACCCAATGCAAAACCCAGTTCACCAATGCTATAAGGGCAATAAAGCCAATAAGCATGGCAATTACGTTTAATGATACCTTCAAGCCATCGCTTGCCCCATGCGATATAGCATCCAACAGGTTGGCATGTGTTTTTTTAATTTCCAGTTTCACCACACCTTTTGTAGCACTCTCCTCTGTTTCGGGCCATACAATTTTAGAAATTACAAGGGCCGCCGGGGCTGCCATAATACTGGCCGCCAGCAGGTACGAGGCTTTAATACCAAAGGAAATATAAACCGCCATAACGCCACCTGCAATACAAGCCATGCTACCGCTCATGCTGGCCAGCAGTTCACTCATGGTCATACTGCTGATGTAAGGCTTAATCATGATCTGCGCTTCCACCTGGCCCACAAATGTAGAGGCTACATTGCTCAAGGCTTCTGCACCCGATACACGCATTAAAAAGTGCACCACCCTTGCCAGGGCCGATACAACAATCTGCATAATGCCAATGTGGTAAGCAATGTTTACCAATACCGCCACAAAAATGATGGTAGGCATAATTTTAAACATGAACAGGAAACTGAAGTTGCCCAACAATGGCCTTAAAAGTTCAGGGTGCATTAGTCCGCCAAACACAAACTCTCCACCCTTATCGGCCATGGCTAAAAGCGAAGTAATTTTTGCACCTAAAAAGCCGAATATTCTTTGCCCTATCGGTATTTTAAGTATAAAAACAGCCAATCCCATTTGCAATAAAAGACCGCTAATAACCAGCCGATAGTTTATGGCTTTACGATTGTTTGAAAGCAGGAAGGCAATACCCAGTATAAGTGCAAAGCCAAATAGGCCGGTTAATCTCTCCATTCCGGTGTTTGTTTGAGCCCAAACATAGCAAAAACCGTTATTGGCTCAACTAAAAGATAAACACCCCTTACTATCAGCTTAAGCTATGGTTTAATTAAAATGGGTGAACCCGTTTTAACGGCCACATACAATTCATCAATCTCCTCATTACTAACTGATATGCAGCCATCAGTCCAATCGTATGTAACAGGGCCACCGACATAATCGTTGGGTAAGCCGTGCACTTTAATATCGCCACCGGGCAGTTTACCCATAGCTGCGGCCTGCTTTCTATCGGCATCATTAGGGTACGAAATGCCCAGGTTTTTATGGTAAGCGCTTTTAGGGTTTCTGTCGTTTATAAAGTAGAGGCCCTCCGGGGTTTTACCATCACCCTTACATTGTTTATCGCCCACCGGGCTGCTGCCCAGGCACACGCGGTAAATCTTTAACAGCCGGCCTTGATTAAACACGTACATTAATCGCTCGGCTTTATGCACTACAATGGAATCTACCTCCTTAACAACCACCGAACTGAAACTATCAAGCAATGCTTTTCTGCTACTGTCAGGCTGTTCTACTGCCCTGGCTTTAAGGACAGGAGGGTTGCCACAACTACTGCTTATAACAGCGGTTAAGAAACAACAAATAAGAGCAAGAGGCTTTAAGCGCATAATGTTTAATGAATGTAATTCATCCATATACAAGTAATTCTTAAAATTACACAAAGCCCGGGCTGTAGTGTTCAGTTACGCAGACGGCTAAAACAGTAAAACGTATATATTGGCCCGGATATTACCCTATGGAAGACCAAATTCTCGACCAGCCCAAAAACATCGGTAAGGTTTACTCGCTAACGCAGATATACCTGGCAACTTTGTTTGCCGGTCCCCTTTCTGGCGGGTACCTTATCGCTCAAAACTTTAAAACCTTAGGGCAGCCAAACACTGCCGGTGCAACCATTGTTTTGGCAATTGGGGTAACTATTCTGGTGGTGGCTTCTGCATTTATACCGGCGCTTGATGCCATACCATCTGTTGTTTTTGTAGCAGCATATACCTTTGGTTTATGCCGTTGGGCACAGGCTAAGCAGGATGATAGAATCGATGAGTTTACCGCGGCCGGAGGAGAAATTTATACAAACGGACGTGTAGTGCTGGTTAGCCTTATTGGCTTGGTGCTATGTATTGTTCTTATAGTCGGAGCAATAATTATTCTTGATGCCGCCGGGCTGCAGGTGCTTTAAACAAAAGCTTAACTTCCCTTCTTCCTTTTATTCAGTTCATCGCGTATGCGGGCGGCGCCTTCGTAATCTTCATTGTCAATGGCCTGTTGTAAGGCGGCCTGCAATTCAGTATGACTCATTTTAGGGTAATCAGCCGGGCCGGCCGGTGTGGTTAATTCAGCTATCTCCTTTTCTTCCTGCGGGCTAACAGCGCTCTCTTCATTTGGGTCTGCCTCAACACCGGCTTCAGCAAGTATGGATTCCTCCACATAAATAGGGCAATCAAAACGCACAGCAAGCGCCAGTGCATCCGAAGTACGCGAATCTATTTCAAAAAACTCCTCGCCTCTCTTACAAACCAGGTTGGCATAAAATACCCCATCCAGCAATTTAGAAATGTAGATATACTCCAGGTTAATTTCAAAGGTATCGCACAGTGTTTTCATTAAATCGTGCGTAAGCGGGCGGCTTGGCTTCATGTTATCTAACGCAACAGCAATAGCCTGCGCCTCAAAACCGCCAATAACAATAGGCAAACGGCGGGTACCGCCAATTTCGCCCAGTACAACAGCAAATGAATGCGACTGTGTTACGCTGTGCGACAATGCAATTATTTCCAGCTCAATTTTTTTCATTTGCTCACTCAAGATAACGGAACCTTGGCGAAAAGTAATAGGATTATCCGAAAATTAAAACCGCTCTGTTTTTACTCTTCTCCTTTTATAACTAAGGCCTTACGGGCCTTCATTTAAAAACAAAACCGTCTTTATGCCAGACGGTTTTGCAAAATATTTATGCCACACTTTTTTAGTGGGCTGCTTTAAACTTTTTGTACTCATCAATAAGCTTAGGCATTACTTCAAAGGCATCGCCAACAATACCGTAGTCAGCTGCTTTAAAGAACGGAGCCTCCGGATCAATATTGATTACTACAATAACCTTTGACCCGTTTACACCGGCCAAATGCTGGATAGCACCTGAAATACCAACTGCGATATACAGGTTAGGACGAATAGTTAAACCTGTTTGGCCCACGTGCTCGTGGTGAGGACGCCAGTCTACATCAGCTACTGCACGAGAACAAGCCGTTGCAGCGCCTAATTCCTTGGCAAGGTTCTCAACCATCCACCAGTTTTCAGGGCCTTTTAAGCCCCGGCCGCCTGATACAACCAGTTCAGCCTCTGTTAATGGTATTTCGCCTACAATCTTATCTACACCTTTTACGGTAACTGAAAAATCAGCAACCGCAGGAGCAAAAGCTTCAACCGCAGCACTACCCGCACCGCGCACAGGCGATAAGGAGTTAGGGTTAACCGCAATCACTTTCTTTTCAGTAGCTACAGCATAGTTAGCAGTTGCTTTGCCTGAAAACACATTCTTCAATACCGTAGCATTGTTGCCATCAGCAACAGGCAATGCAACAGCACCGGGCACATAACCTGCCTTTAGTTTAACCGATAAGCGAGATGCAAGCACTTTGCCATTGTGGTTAAACGATAGTATAACGTAATTAGCGCCTGCTGCATTTACAGCTTCGCTAACAGCTTGTGCATAGGCTTTAGAATCGAACGTATTGAAACGCGCATCGTTTGCGTGTAAAACCTTTTTAACGCCAACCTGGCCTAAGGTTGCCAGTTCATCAGCGGCAGCAGTGCCTAAAACTACAGCAACCGAGTCGGTGCCTAAAGCTTCGGCAGTTTTTGAGCCGTAATAAGCAGCTTCAACTGAAGCCTTCTTTATTTTTCCATCGGCAACCTCTACAAAAGTTAATACTGACATATCTTGAATTTGGATTTTTGAATAACAGATTCTGAATTAAAAATTAGATAACCTTGGCTTCTTCGTGTAACAAACGAACCAACTCAGCTACATTGTCCTTGTCAACCATTTTAACCTGCTTGGCCTTTTCAGGTAATGCAAAGGCAGCAATGCTGGTTAACTTATCGGTAGCTACAGGGGCAACAACTGCCAAAGGCTTGGTGCGGGCGCCCATAATACCTTTCATGTTAGGTATACGTGCTTCGGCCAGTTCCTTTTGTGCGCAAACTACCATTGGTAATTTAACTTCAACGGTTTCTGTTCCGCCTTCAATTTCGCGTTTCATGGTAGCAACACCGCCTTCAACATCCAGCTTTTGAACCAGTGCAACGCAAGGCAGGTCTAACAGTTCAGCAATCATACCGCCTACCTGGAAGGAGTTGAAATCAATAGTTTCCTTACCGGTTATTATCAGGTCATAATTTTCAGCTTTAGCGTGGTTGGCAATTTGAGAAGCTACAAAGTAAGCATCAGTAGCATCTGCATCTACACGCACCGCTTTATCAGCGCCTATAGCCAACGCCTTACGGATGATTTGCTCCGCATCAGCGCCGCCAACGTGTATTACCACTACCTCGCCACCCAGCTTTTCCTTAAGCTCGCAGGCGCGCACTAGGGCGTACCATTCGTCAGTAGGGTTCATAATAAAAGTAACACCCTCGGGGCTAAAGCGGGTATTATTGTCAACAAAAGCGATTTTCGAAGTGGTATCAGGCACTTTCGCTATAGGAACAAGAATCTTCATCTTTATACTTTTTAAAATTGCGGTGCGAATATATGTAGTACTGCTAATTATCAAAAGATAATTTAGGTCATAGATTTGGTTGTGGAAAACCCTTGTAAAATGAATACCCAGAGGCTGGAGAAATTAAAGGAAATGGAGGCGCAGAAGCCTGACGATGCCTTTTTGAAATACGCTATAGCACAGGAGTGGTTGGCCCTTGATAACCAGCAGGAAGCCCTAAAATGTTACCTGCTGCTCAGGCAAAACTTTGCCGATTACCTGCCCACTTACTACCAATTGGGCAAGTTATACGAGGCGCTGGATGAAACAGCCGAAGCGCTGAAAGCATACCAACAGGGCGCCGTTATAGCAAAGCAGCAGAACAATACTAAGACCCTTAGAGAGCTAAACGACGCAATCGAAATGCTGTAAAAGCACCAATGTTTAAATCAACTGCCTGTATTACTCAAAGTTTTCCACCTTTGACCCGGTTTTTAGGCTATGCAGAACCCCTTCGTTACCAGATTTATTCAGTTTAACGTCCGGCATAGGCTGGCGTCGCCCAAAAAGCGTACGCTGCTGGCTGTAAGCGGGGGTATGGATTCAGTGGTAATGTGCAGCCTGTTTGCTATGGCGGGTTACCCGTTTGCCATAGCGCACTGTAACTTTCAGTTGCGCGGTAAGGATGCTGACGGGGACGAGCAGTTTGTAAAGGATCTGGGGGCCAATTTAAAAGTGGAAGTATTCACTAAAAGGTTTGATACGGCAGCTTACGCAGAAAACAGAAAGGTTTCCATTCAGGTTGCAGCGCGGGAACTACGTTACGAATGGTTCGAATCCATTCGTAAGGAAAAGGAACTCAACCTGATTGCTACAGCGCATCATCTTAATGATAACCTGGAAACCGTTTTATACAACCTGGCAAAAGGTACCGGCATACGCGGTTTAAGGGGTATCCCCATCCGCCAAAAGCAAATAATAAGGCCCATGCTTTTTGCTACGCGCGAAGAGGTGGAACAATTTCTGAATACCAACAACCTGACTTACCGGCAGGATAGCTCAAACGAAGAAGATAAATACAGCCGCAATAAAATACGCCTGCATGTTATACCTGCCTTAAAAGAAATTAACCCCGCACTTGAACATACACTGGGCAATAAAATTCAACTGTTCGGCGAGTTGGAAGAGATGTATGAGAAAGAAATACAGAAGCAGGAGAAGCAACTGTTTTTACCGCGCAAAGGCGATATCTATATCCCCATCTTAAAACTGAAGAAGGTAAAACATGCTGAAAGTGCGCTGTTCGAATTCCTTAAAACATTCGACTTTACCGCTGCACAGGTTAAGGACATGTTGCAAGGAGTTGATGCTGAAGCCGGCAAACAATACTTGAGCGGCAGAGCGCGCATTATTAAAGACCGCCGCTTTTTTATTCTCACCCACAAAGCAAGTCCCGATTCAACCATCCACTTGATTGAGCCGGAGTACCGTGAAATGAATCTGCCAAACGCCCAACTGCAACTCTCTACAGTTAGCGCCACCGAACTTAAAATTACAGCAGATAAAAACCTTGCATTGCTGGATAAGGCTAAACTGGATTTTCCATTAATAGTGCGCAACTGGAAACAGGGCGACTACTTCTACCCTTTTGGCATGAAGATGAAAAAGAAAAAACTGAAAAAGTTTTTTGTGGACGAAAAGGTGGCGCTGCACGAAAAAGAAAATGCCTGGGTAATAGAAAGCAACCAAAAAATAGTTTGGGTAGCAGGCCATCGTATTGATGAGCGATTTAAAATAACCGCTAACACCAAAGAGGTTTATCGCATCCGTTTGGCATAATCTTTCGCAACCCTTATCCTGCTTAACTTTCAGCCTTTATTTTATTCCCCGAATCATTATATTTGGCACCCCTACAAAACACGACACACGCTTAAACTACAACGAAATGCTATCACGTTTTACTGCTGTTGGTACCACGGCTGATGACAAACAGGTTCTCCTCGCCTACGAATTGAAAGAGGATGAATTTAAGGTTAACCTTTATGTTACACCTAAAAAGGCACTGTCTGCCGAAGACATTGCTAAGCTTGAAAAAGAATGGGTAGAAGGCGGAGAGTTTACCTTTCCGGAAGAAACTTCCACCATTAATCCTAACCTGAATGCAGAGACCATTCTGCCGGACGATATCCGCTCAGAGGAAACTGGTAAAATACGCAGCAAGCAAAACGAATGGGCTTACCAACTGCTTACCGCCAAACTTTGGGAAAGCTACCTGCATGAATTGGAGGAGCTTAAAAAACGCGCTACTGAGTTAACCCAGTACGATCGCCAGTTGTTTGATGAAGCAAAATCTTTTTGGGAAAGAGTATTAGAACACCGCAAGGGGCGCGATATAAGCCAGGAAGGATTGGATAAAATAAAAGATGACGTTAATTCCATATTTGAAAAGCTGAAGACATTCCGCAAAACGGAGAGTGCAGAGTTTGAAGCCGCATCTGCTAAACTGCGCGATGAACTGATTGCCAAATTGGATGAGATAGGCAAACGCGCCGATGCTAATGCCAACTTTAAAGCCCTGATTGAAGAACTAAAGGCTCTACAACAGGCTGCTCGTAAAAACCGTTACACTAAAGGTGATGAGAACAGCATCCGCAAGGCTTTTGATTCTATCTTCCAGCATGTTAACGACCAGCGCAATCACTTCTTTAGCGATAAAACTGCAAGCCGTATTAAAGGCTTAACCGAGGTGGTTCAAAAAATGGAAGCGTCCTTAGCGCGCGATAAAAAGGATTTGGAATACCTTGATAAGAAAACTAACAGCGCCAACATAAAATCACTTGAGTTGCAGTTGATCAAGGTAAAAAGCAATATGCTTAATGAGGCTATAGCTTCAAAAGAAGAAAAGCTGAAAGATATACGCGCTACTTTAGAAAAACTGCAAAAGCAGGCCAGCCGCGCTACTAAAGAAGAGCAACCCGAAAACGGAACTGAAAAAACAGAAGCTAAAGAAGTAACAGAAGAAAACGGCACTTCAGTTGGCCATACGCCTGATCAAGAACAAAGCGCTACTGATGCACCAACCGAATAGACTTTAAGCGGTTGTTAACCGTTATTGCCACATTATAAACTCCTTTTGGATAATCACTCATATTCAAAAGGAGTTTTTGTTTTCCGGCGGCAAACTCTTTATTGCACACTTCCGTAACCAAACGGCCATTTACATCAAACAGGCTTACATTAACTATCTGCGCTTTGCTTAACTCAAAGCATACTTCACTTTGCCTTGTAGCAGGATTAGGATAACAGTAAAAGTCTAGAACATCGTTAACCACTTCTTTACCAAAGCCGGTTGCTTTATTAGTGTATACCTCAAACACCCTGGCACTGGCAAAACTCAGGCTTGGGTCAGTGCTGTTAATATTCATATCGGGGCTTTCAATACCACCACATATGTAACCAATGCGGGTATGGTTGCCCAACTTATTAACGTGCACAAAGCTTTTATAGGTAGGCACGGCAGCATCCATAAAGAAATAAGCATTGGTGCCTAACAAGGCCGGCATGGTAATACCTGCATTTAACTCGTGGTAATTCTCATCCACATCGCGCGCCACATCGCTTATTGTTCTAACAAAAGGCACCATTGAATCTGTAACAGTAGCACCCACAGAGTCCACATAATACATGCTCATCCCTCCGAAGAAAACATCATGGTTTATCGCATTAATAGAATCATACAAAGGGCACACCGCACTGTGGTATTGGCTAAGGGTTTGATTAAAATCGTTCCGTACAATAAACGTATCCGGGTAAATTTCTACCAGGTTAAAATAAGGCAGGTCAATTCCTTTGCGGAACACGCCGCTGTATGCCAGCAGGCCATTGCCTTTCCACGGGTTGTAAAATGGAATAAGGTTGTAATCTCTTCTGCGGAAGTTAGCCGTATCGCGCACAGCATGGTAATTATATAAAGATAGATTAACGCCGTCATCCGCTATTTGAAACTTCCTGATCTCATTGCTGTATATCTGCACATGAAAACCCGTAGTATCGCTGCGGTCATAGTAACCATCAAAACGGTGCCCGAAAACTAAATAATAAACAGAATCAAGCTTTTGAAGGTGTGCCCCGCAAATAGCCAGGTTAGTATCCTGCATCTGCCTGAAATAGTTTTGTATAGGCGCACCGCTGCCGTTAATATAGTTTACATAGAAGTAACCATCCTGCTTAAAGTTGGGGCTGAAAGCCAGGCCCAACAAGCCCTGCTCATTACCACTGCTTTGCACGCGTGTGGTTATATCTAAAAAAGGAGTACTGTTAACCACACCGGTTTTGCTCATTATCTTTATACGGCCAACTTTCTCTACTATAAAAATGCGGCCATCACCACAGTTTTTAATGTCCACCGGGCGGCTGAAACCGGTACCCACCTGCACCAGGTTTATAGTAGGCTGGGCATTAAGCATTATTAAAAATGAAAAGGAAAAAAGTAAGCAGTAAAACTTTTTCATGTGTTGGTTTTAGGGCAATGAAAATAACAAAAGTCCGGCTTTGGGCCGGACTCACTTAATTCTTCGTGTATGTATTGATAATAAGAAGGACTTATCGTTGTATAGCCAGCTTGCGGTACAACACACCTTTGTCAGACCGGCACTCCAGCAAGTATAATCCGTTAGCCAGGCCGCTTACGTCCATTTCCCTTGCCTGCATACCTCCTTCAAAATGGGTAACGGGCAGTAGTGCTCCAGTTCTTCTTCCCTGTATGTCCAAAATGCTCAATTCAAAATCACCGGGCTGCGCCACTTCTAAAGTAACCTGCAGAAAGGTGTTGGCAGGGTTAGGCTGAAGGTTTAAAGAAGACAATCCCGGCATTTCATCAATACCACCGTACGGAAAGTATTTACAGCTATCCAGTTTTTGAATGTATCCAAGTTGATGGGCTACCTGAATGCAACTATCGAAGTAAACGTTGGTGCTATGCTCAAAGCAGGTTAACAATATTGGCGCATCATAAGGTGTGCCGCTGCAAGGATAAAGAATCGAACCTATGGAATTATTGATCATGTAAGGATACACTACATCAATATTGCTGCCCACACCCTCTATCCAACAAAGGGTGTGGCCTGATGTATTGCCCATAGCATTAAGGTAAAGCACTTTACGGTTCACCCCTTTAATAAGTTTATGAGTTACGGAGTCCATCCGGTAGATACCGTTAACATAATAGTTCGAGCCCGCGGCACTATAAAAGTTAATGGTCATAGTGTCGCCAATATTCATTCCGAAATCGTACAAAACAATTTCAGGGTTACCGGCAACATCTTTAAAATAAACGCGCTGGTATAAAGTATCTTCTCTTAAAAATCCGTAGAGGCAGGCTTGCCATTCTCCTACGTAATCCTGCTTATACAACTTGCTTCCTATAAGGGTATCACCCTGGGTAAACTCCAGGTCTTTATAGTAGAAATTATAGTTACAGGTAGTGGCGCGTGAATCGTGCTCTCCTTCACCCAAAAACACAATACTGTTATTATAGTAATGCCAGATATTGATATCCCCCAATAAATGCTGATAAATCGGCGCAGGTATAGTATTGGTTACTGTATCCGTTTGCACAGGCGCATTATTATCAAAATAAATGGCTGCCGTATTTTTAATAACCGTTCCGGGCAAATTGCCGGCGGTTTGTTTAACGCTGAAAGTGAGCCAGCCATGGCTTGCAGGCTCATTTGTATTGCTATCGGGTAAAAGAATAGAAGGAAAATCAAACACGAGCACATTGCCCGATACAGACATAGTGCCGGGATGGCTAAAGGCATTCAAAACAGCGGTTGCAGGATCTAAATGGCCATCAAGCGTATCGCGAACTACGATGTGAAAGGCAGTATCCGTTCCCGTATTCTGGAAAAATATTTTGTAGCTAAGCGAATCGCCGGCAGCTATATTTTCCTCCTTTACATAGCCATTGGTTTGAAAACTCTGCGAGGCTACCAGCTTTTCGTTAGGATCAAATGACGCAATAATGTTTGCACAGGAGCCGGTGCTTTGCGATTGTCCGCAAGGCAGTTGCTCACCATGTACGCTGGCCGACCAGCAAAGTGTGGAATTTACAGGTAAACAACCGACATGAATCTGCACAAGAAAACAGGTAACACTATCGGGGTCATAAGCATAGGGCACACTTACAACATATTGATTGTTGCCCGCAAAATGGTAAGGATACGGAGCACCAATTATGGATGCCGAGTCCGGCAGCGTTACGGTTATAAAGGCGGTATCCGCAATTTGGTTTTTACGCCACAGGCAAAAGTTAATATAGTTGTTATCTGAGCACTGCCTGAACCAGTAAGTACCGGTACATATAGAAAATATATCACAGAAGTCTGAGGAAACGGTATCGGCAAAGTCGTTATTTACTGAACTATCCTGAAGGTGCGTGAAATTTATGTGGTAAACAGAATCGCCACCGCAGCTCTTATATTTATCAGAAACTATAGAAACCTCAAAGCTTCCTGTATCCACGAAAAAAAAGTAATTGCCGTTTAAATCGGTAGCGGTATATATAGAATTATTAAGTGTAACAAACTGTGTAACCACATTAACACCATTACTATCATATTGGCAATCTTTATCGCCATCATAAAACACGCGCCCTTTAATTACGTTCATTGAATCTATCGGCATAATGCCGCAATTGCCTGCCGGGCAAAACCGCCACGCTTCATTGGTAGCAGTCCACGGTGCGCTTAAATCATGTCCGCTTATTTGGGTAGTTACAGTTCCTGCTGCATTGCGCACAGCTAAAAGAGCATTACCGTTGTTCCAACTTGTGCAAGCTGTTTTACTCTTCATATAAACGTCTATCTGGTTGGTAGTTTCTAAAAGTTCTACCCGGCCACTAAAACGCAGGCCGTAGCAATTGCTTAAAACATTGTCAGAGTTATACATAGGTACTGAATCAAAATACACTATGAATTTTCGGTTAGGGGCTACACCATCAAGCCTGTAGCGTATTTTTCCACCAAGTGATATATCTACATCGTTCCACGGAAACAAAATACTGTTGTTGGGCCAATATTGCTGAGTGGCACTCATATCCCAGGCACACATGCTGTTGGCAAGCGTTAAATCAAAACTCAACACACAATTTGTTCCTATCAGCAGGCTGTTGTATTGGCTACCGTAGAAGCTGAACGGAAAGCCAATACCAATGGGTGCCGTGTATAAATCATCCACGCTGCTGGTAACATCAAACCCTCCGGTAAAAGTATCCTGCACGTAAGGTATTGTTGTAAAAGTGTACGTGCTTTGTGCCCTAAGGCAAGTTGTACTGACTAGTGCAAACAGAATGAATAAGTGTTTCATATCAAAGGTTTTCCCAAAGCTACAAAACTATTTCCTGGAAAATAAAAAGCCCCGCCTTTTCAGGCAGGGCTCATAAATCCTTAAGTTGTTTTAGTCAGCTTTTATAAAACGCTTGCTGAATAAACGGTTCTCATCTTTAACAGTTACAAAATACATACCGCTCGCCAAATTGCTGATATCCACGTTGCTCTTACCGGCGAACACGGTTCCGAGTGAAACAACGTTGTTACCAAGTATATCCGTAATAAATACGCCAGCTAAATCCACCTCAGTATTAATAAACAGGGTATTTATAGCCGGGTTAGGGTAAATGCTTACTGCCTTATCAAAACCTGCTTCGCTTATACTATTGCCGTCATTATCAAAAATGGTTAAGGTAAATGCATTGATGGCTACAATTGGCGCACCCGTTACATTGGTCATATTAAAATTAATCTGCTCGTTAATCTCATCAACATTGTCATCTATAATAGTAACCCATACCTGCACGGTATCAATACCACCGGCCGGCACATTAATAGTAGTATCGTTCCAGGTAAAATCTGCACCCAGGGTGGCGCTGCCGGCAGCAAGTGAAATCTGTGCGCTTACAGCACCGTGGGCATTGTTAATTACAATTTTCACCGGCACAGTGCCTGCATCTTCTACATAACCAAAACCTGCACCAAGGAATGATACCTGTACCTGGTCAGTGTCCATAACAGTCAATCGGTAAATAGAGTCTGCGCTCTTTTGCAGGTTGGCTGATAGCGAGTAGAAAGTTAAAGCTATATCTTCAGGGGTTTCCACCAGCATATCGTCAAACACGGTAATATCTACTGTATCGCGGCTTATGCCGGGGCCAAAGTTCTCAGCCACGCTGGTATACTGAAAGTCTGTAACATAAGTTGCGGTAGAGTTACCATTATCGCGATCCACTACAAAGGTTACGTTTTGACCTGTTGGGTTGTTTACTTCAAGTATCACTCTTACAACCGTGTTCGATTCTATAATAGTATCGGTAGCATCAACAAAGTAAACAGAAGCCTTTACCACAGGTGCAGGTGTGCCGCAAGGAGCAGTGTGATGGAAACCTAATGAATCGAAAAGGTCTATTGAGTGTGCATCCCAGGTAGTAGCGGCAGTAGCCCAGTTATTATCGCCTTCGTAATTATAGTAATCGCGGATTAAAGTGTAGTTGGTGGTTGTACCGGTATCAACAGTCCAACCGTTGTTGCCGGGGTCCACACCTATCTGGCCGATAACATCTATAGTATCGTTAAGGTGCAACAGCGCCAGTGCATCATTACCATTAAAGTTAAGGAAGCCGGTTAGTGTATCAGCTTTTAACTTCAAAATGCTATCGCTTTGGTTGCCTACCATTACATAAACATCTTTTGAAGCAAGTGTGCCGCTTAACTGAAACACCGCTGTTGTAGTGCCGCCATTAATTGATTTAAACACACGGTAGTCGGCAAGGTTTATCGCAGCATTGGTAGGGTTGTAAATTTCAATAGCCTTATTGCTTGCTGAACCTTCTACGTATTCGCTGAAGAATAGATCAGAGCAATCGCCTGAAGGCAATGCATCGTTATTCTGAATGGTAAGGGTAAAGGTGGAATCAGTTAACGTAGCGCCATTGGTTGGGCTTTCTAACTTAAAGTTAGCTACCTCATCAAACTCATAAACGTTATCATTCACTACAGCTACAGGCACCAATATATCGGTCACGTTGTTAGCCGGCCAGGTAATGGTTGTATCATTAAACAGGTAGTCAACACCGGCAGTTGCGGTGCTTCCTGCTGCTACCTTTTTAACGGTAACGCTGGTGGGGTTAACACTTGGATTGTTAAGGTGCGCCACAATGTTTACGGTACCAATGTTCTCAAACTGGCTAAGTGATGGCGGGTAAATGTACACCTGCAACGCATCGTTATCTACAATCGTAAGCGTATTCATATCATTAGTGCCGGTTGTACCTCCGTTGGTAACATTGGTCAACATAAACTGTACGGTCTCGTTCCCTTCTACAATAGCATCGTTATTAATAGTAACAGTTAAGTTTTGCGCCGCAGAAGAGTTAGCCGGGAAGGTGATGGTTGTTGGCGCAAAAGTAAAGTCCACGCCATTAGTAGCAGTGCCGCCCATAATCATAACATCTACCGAAGTAGCGTTGGCATTAGGGTTGGCGATGTTTACCGCCAGGTTTATTGTTGCTGTACCTTCATTAACTGAAGATGTTGTTGCTGCAAACTGAACGGTAGGCACTGCAAAATCGTTATCAGTAATAGTTAAGGTAAACAGGCTATCAGTGCCGGGGCTGCCACCGTTGGTAGCATTGCGCAGTGCAAATACAATGTTCTCAGTGCCTTCGGTTAAGGCATCATCAGTGATAGTAAGGTTAAAGGCTAAAGAATCTACACCAAAAGGGGAAAAGGTTAACGTTTGTGTGGTGTAGTTGTTTATATCCTGCGCATTACCGGTGCCTGATTTAAGCACTACGCTTATACTTTGCGATACGGTGAAAACGTTTGAGGCTTTTACGTACCCGGCAACTATAGTTCCCGCACTCTCGCTCACCGTTAAGGAGGTTGGCACAAAACGATATGAGGCTGATGGTGCCCCGCAAAAATACTGGTTGGTATTTACGGCATTATAAGTATTAGCCTGCGCACTTTGCCAGGTAAACTGCCCGTAAGTAGTACCCACACCACCTAACTGCAGTGATGCCTGAAAAGGCGTTGAGGAACTTTCAGTAACACCAATATCCGTTGAAGTTAAACCGTTAGCGCGGCCATTGGTGGCAGTAAAGCTACCTTCGTAAGAAAGGAACTGCAAAATAGTATCGGCATTGTTTACGCCGCAACCGGTAGCCTGTGGCGCATACAATAATACTATACCATCAGGGGCTCCGTTTTGCACTTCATCCTGGGCAAGGCCTGTCCAAACCATGCCGTAACCGCAACTGATGTTTGGTATAGTACCGCTTAAAGTATCGGTGTTGTATAGCTGTCCGTTAACACCGTTATATAACAATACTTCAAAACACGCAAGGTTAGTACCCGCAGGGCCTGCAATTTCGTAACCTTCTAAAGAATCTGTTCCGCTATTGTCGTAGTGAATCTCGTTTATCCAAACGTTTGGTATAACAACCGGTGGCGTTGCAGCATTTACAGTAATAGTACCCTTCATACCTGAACCGGCATGGTTAGAACATACATAATAGTGCACCCCTACTGATAAACCGGTAACCAATGCATTGCTTGCTCCAAAAGCTACAGAAAAACCTCCACCAAGCGGTGTTGTTCCATTGGCATTATAGGTTGTTTGGCTTACCTCAATAGCATTGTGAGAGGCCTGTAAAGTAAAACTAACAGTATCGCCCTGGGTAATGGTAATATTGGCAGGCGAAAAGGTAAAGCCGGAATTAGTTACAGATGTAATTGCGGCAAAAGTGCCTGGCATGCTAACTATACTAATTAGCAATAAGAGCAGATTTTTTTTCATGGTAAACTGAGTTTGGGACGCCAAATGTCGGAAATTAAAGCTAAACCGCCTCTTTGCCCCTTACGTAACTATAAACAATCGTTCATAAAAACAACTGGTACAGCCTTTGCAGATTTTTGTTTTTACGTATTATAGCATTGAATAAAGCAGGTGATGGATAGCGAAAAAACGCTTTGGAATTACGAATTTGAAAGGGAAAAGGACATTAAGCCCGGGGTTCTACTTTTATCTGAGCCTTTTATGTTTGATGAAAACTTCCGCCGCACGGTTGTTTTGGTGTGCGAGCATACCGAAGAAAACGGCACCGTTGGAATAATAGTTAATAAACCTATAGACCTACGCTTACAAGAGGTGGTAGAGGATTTTCCGGCTTTCCAGGGCAAGTTGTTTTTAGGCGGACCGGTAGGTACCGATACCCTTCAGTTTATACATGCCCTTGGCGATAAAATTGAAGGAAGCATAAAGCTTACCGATAAATTGTATTGGGGTGGAAACTTCGAGCAATTAAAATCGTTGATAGCCAGCGGGCAGGTTGCCCCTTACGAAGTAAACTTTTACCTGGGTTATTCGGGCTGGTCGCCAACACAACTGGAAACTGAACTGAAAGACAACTCCTGGATTATTGCGCAGGCCAACCATAAACATCTCTTCCATTCCGATTACGGCAAATTGTGGAAGCATGTAATGAAGGAGATGGGCGGCGTTTATAACACTATGGCCGGTTATCCTGAAAACCCAATGCTCAACTAACAACCAGCGCTAAATGGGCTTCCTCCCTACCTTTCGTAAAACACTTATCTCCTTTTTACTGCTGCTATCTTCTCAACTGTTTTCGCAACAGTTGTCTGACTCCAGCAATATAACACTACTAACCGTTTGGCCCGGCAACGAAATCTACTCCTACTTCGGCCATACCGGCATACGTGTTACCGATTACAAGCAAGGGTTTGATGTGGTGTTTAATTATGGCACCTTCGATTTCGATCAGCCCGGCTTTGTAGCCAACTTCCTGCGGGGCAAAATGCGCTACATGCTTTCGGTAGATGACTTCCCCATGTTCAGGGAACAATATGTTTATGAAAAACGACGGGTAGAAGAACAGCAATTGCGCTTAACCCCCGATGATAAACAGGCTATCTTTTATTTTTTAGCCACTAACGCTGCCCCCGAAAACCGCGAATACTACTACGACTTTTTTTGGGATAATTGCGCCACCCGCCCTCGCGATGTTTTCTTTAAAACATTAGGCACCCGCATTAAAATTGACTCATCCGTTTTCAACGCAAACCAAACCATGCGGCAAACCCTTAAGCCGTATGTACAAAAAGATCATTGGCTCGATTTCGGCTTTGATTTAATACTGGGTATGCCATGCGAAGTTAAAGCAGGGGCAATGGCGCAAACCTATTTG
>JBDHYB010000011.1:0-76970 GCA_039811145.1 Chitinophagales bacterium
CATTTATACTGCTACAAACAGCAAGCGCAGCCAGAAAAACAAAAAATTTAAGCGACAATTTCAGGGATTTAGAAGAAACAGGTTCCCTGTTACCCGGGATAGGTAGAGCTAGAGTCATAGTGCAGATTATTTCAGAGCAAATTACCAAATATTGTTCCCAATGTCAAATTTTTTCGCCCTAAATATTAAATAAATAAGATTTTACACTTAACAAGCAGCGAACCATCCTTTTGCTTATTCCCGATACTATTATCAATTGTAGCATGTTTAGTTCAATATCCGGCTTGTATTGCACCTTTTTTAATACATACTGCACAAAATAAAAAACCACATCAAGAACAAGAATAAGGTACGGAGTACCGGAGTAATAACCTGCTTATTGTAACTGAGTGAGATAAAACTTTACTTAGGGCTCATAGAAGCCGAAAACGCCATCACATTAGGAAACTTATGAAAGGAAGGAAGTTTCTTAAGTCGTTGACAGGCGGGCATTTCGCGGAAACTTCGCCAAAAATTTATTAAAGATTATTTGGCATAGAAGATATCGAAATTATATATTCGTCAACCCAAAATACCTGATAACCCCTTTCGCCCTATGACCGAAAATTACTCCCGGAGTGCCAGTCAGCGCAAGCAAATGCACTACTCCCCAAACCTGCTGAGCACAATTAACAACGCCATTGATAACTGCAAAGTTGCCGCTATTGAATACGATAGCCGTGAGAAGGGCATATCAATTAGGGTTATTGAGCCCATGGCTATCGTTTATAAGGATCGCAAAAGGCATTTAGTGGCCTGGTGCCACCTGCGTAACGATTACCGCTCATTCAGGTTAGACAGGCTTAATATGATTAAGCTAAAGCAGGAAGAGTTTAAACGCCGCCAGGACTTTAAAATAGACGACTTCCAGGATGATACCGGACACTACGGTGAAGATTATGACGAGGAAGATTAGAAAAGCTTACCCACACACTAACAATAGGAAAGTGCCGCATTGTATGCGGCACTTTTATTTTATCTAGTCAGCTTTTATAAGTACCGTTTCATCTTTCGAGAAGAAGAAACTCAGGCCCTTGTACTTTTCGATAAAGGCCTTTAACTCTGCTGAAGTCTTAAACTTCTCATCAATGTTTTCGGTAACCTCACTAAGGGTAATTTTAGTAGCGCTGCTGTTAAGCGTTAACTTATACAGGTAATACACTTTAGGGTCAGCATTCTCTTCATAAAGATTCAGGTAGGTATCAGTGCCAACAGTGCTGGCAAAAGCATAATACACCGTAGGCGTTGATGATGAGGAGCCCTTTTTTTCAATCTTGTAGGTATTAGCATCCTTTTTAGTGATGTTGTAGGTTTCGTCAGAAGAGCTTTTAGCCTCCCATTTACCGAGCACCTGCTCGTTAATTTTGTTTGAAGGTTGGTCGATGGGCACATCGCTGCCATAAGGGCAACCGCCTAAAAAAACCGCAAGAGCAACCAGCGGCAGAATCCATTTTAAGTTTTTCATTTTACGGGTTTAAAGTTGTTTGCTCAAACTAAGCTGCGGCAAGATAGAAATTAGACGGGCGAAGCTTGCTGAGAATAGTCAGAGCATATTAACAAAATACCGACATGCTAATATTTTTAGCCTATACTAATTATTTTACTTTTGATCAAGAGCGATTATATGGAACCATACGTAAAAGGCAGGGGTTCGCAGCTAAACCCTGCCAACAAGTTTTTAAAACACCACTGGGAGAAATACCTGGAGGATTTACCCACCGAAGAAGAGCGTGAGGAGGAATTACTTAAAAACCCTAAAACCAAATACATAGATGTTTTTCCGAAAACTATACTTAACAAGGTAGATAGCCCTGATATAGGACTTGAATGGAGTATGAACCCCTACCAGGGCTGCGAACATGGCTGCATTTACTGTTACGCACGCAATACGCACGAGTACTGGGGTTATAGCGCCGGGGCTGAATTTGAACAGAACATATTGGTGAAGAAAGACGCCCCACGGTTACTTAGGGAAAAGCTGTTGAGCAAAAACTGGCAAGTATCTACCGTTATGCTCTCCGGCAATACGGATTGCTATCAACCGGCTGAACGTAAATTAGGCATTACCAGGGCCTGTTTGGAGGTGTTTCTGGATCTGCAACATCCGGTAGGTATAATTACCAAAAACAGCCTTATTGAACGCGATATTGACTTGCTTAGTGAACTTGCGCGCCTTAAACTGGTTGGTGTAACCCTAAGCCTTACTACGCTGGATGAAAACCTGAAACGTATAATGGAACCAAGGACTTCAGCCGCGAACAGTGTTTTACGCACCATAGGGAAGTTAACGGCGGCAGGCATACCGGTAAACGTAAACATGGCGCCCATTGTGC
The DNA here is from genome assembly GCA_039811145.1 of Chitinophagales bacterium. Classification (GTDB taxonomy): domain Bacteria; phylum Bacteroidota; class Bacteroidia; order Chitinophagales; family LD1; genus Bog-950. The sequence continues at coordinate 2,373 of JBDHYB010000011.1, forward strand.
CGGCCCTTAATGATGAAGAAATATTTGACCTTACAAAGGCTGTGGCAGAAAAAGGCGCACTAAGCGTAAGCTACATAGTGGTGCGCCTAAACGGGCATAACGGCAAACTGTTTGAGGATTGGGTAACCAAAAACTTTCCTGCCAGGGCTAACAAGGTGCTTAACCAAATAAAAAGCATGCACGGCGGCAAACTGAACGATACCGAATGGGGGCGGCGTATGAAGGGGGAAGGTAACTTCTCGACTTTGATCAATGCCCAGGTTAAACTTGCCCGTAGCAAATTTTTAGCGGGCCGCGAATGGCCGGACACGGATTACAGCCTGTTTGATGAGCGAAAGAAGCAGGTATTGGCGGAAATGAACCAAGGCCCTCAAATGAGTCTTTTTGACTAAACACTACCTTGCCAGGAAACTGTTTAAGCTAAATACCGCTGCTTAATAACATCAATATGGTGCTGCTGATGCCCCTGAATCATATAACCGAAGGCTCTTACCGAAACTGCTTTGCCATTGGAATTACCCTGTCGTAAACTCATTTCTTCCGTCAGGCTTTCGAAAAACGCAATGGTTGCCTCTCTAACTGCTGCATACTCCTTTAAAAGGTGCTCTATAGTGCGGTTTACCGCATTTGATTGAGGCACGTATTCATCCTCATCAAAACCGGGCAATGCCGTGGAATCGTTACGCGAAAAGCGCAGCGCACGGTAAATAAAAATACGCTCGGCGTCAATAACATGACTTAGTATCTCCTTGATTGTCCATTTGCCTTCCGCATACCGGTAGTTGTGCTTATCATCCGGTATAGAACTGAAGAAATCCAGCATGCCCTTCTTTCCCTTCTCTAACTCGGGTAGTAGGTCTGAGCCGGCAACCCGGTTAACGTAAGCCTCAAAATAAACGGGGTACTCCCCTGCTTGCGGTCTTTCTATTTTCATAACATACTATTGTTGTGCGGCAATCATCTGCTGTATTTCCTCCAGCTTTTCCAGGCTTAATTTACCCAACAATTTATTGATTTCAATCTTCTTTTCGCGCCTGCGTATTTGCTGCAGGGGGTGGTCGGCACGGTCATCCAACAGGTCATCAGGCACCCATTCAAACAGGTCGTTAGGTGTACAATTAAGCAGAATACAGAGCTTCTCGATGTGGTCAACTCGTATATGCATGGCCTTGCCGTTCTTGTATTTATGCGCTGTAAACGGCACAAAGCCGCTTTGCACCAAAAACTTGTATGGCTGTTCAATAGCCCGGGCTTTAAATATCCTTTTCAGGTTCAGTTGTAACATATTTCAGTAGATGTGTGTCAATAAACAGAGTTGCCAAAAAAACAAAGTGCAGCTAAAGTAAACCAAAGTGTTTTTTCACAACTGTGAATTACTTTTCTAAAAAGCCCAACCCTTTTACTAAAAGCACAAAGCTAAGTATCGAAAACTCAAAGCTATTTGATAAAAAGCCAAACTATACTTTGAGTTTTTAGCATTGATACTTGTTTATTTTTGAGCCATGACTTTAGGGGAATTACAGAAAACCTACCACGATAAACTAAGCCCTATTTATGGCCAAAGGGAGGCTAAAGCCATAGCCCGGACCGTTTTTGAGCACGTTTTGGAAGTTAACGGGCCAACCCTTGCCTTTGAGCGGTTCAGGCTATTAACCGCCCACCAATTGCAGGATTTGACCGCCATTTTGGAGCGATTACTAAACCAGGAGCCCGTGCAGCAGGTTTTGGGTAGTGCACCGTTTTACGGCCTCACCTTTAAGGTTAACCGGCATGTATTAATACCCAGACCGGAAACAGAGGAACTGGTAGACTGGATAATTAAGGATCAGAAGGAAAAGGGTGCCCTAAACATTTTGGACATTGGAACCGGTAGCGGGTGTATTGCGGTTAGCCTTGCCGCGCACCTGCCTATGGCAGTTACAGAAGCAATAGACGTTAGCGAAGATGCGTTAGCAGTAGCCACAGAAAACGCCCGCCTTAATAACGTTTCTGTAACATTCAGACTACTGGATATTTTGAATCAGCCCTTAGCTGATGCGGGGTATGATGTTATCGTAAGCAACCCGCCCTACGTAACCGAAGACGAACGAAACACGCTTGCCGCCAATGTGCTGCTTTTTGAGCCCCATTTAGCGCTCTTTGCCCCAAGGGAGGATGCGATACACTTTTACCGGGTAATTGCGGCAAAAGCTCAAACGGCTTTAAAAAGTGGAGGCACTTTGTATTTTGAGCTAAATGCCGACACCGCCATTAAAGTTAAAACCATGCTGGAAGATAGCGGATGGCATAATGTGGAGTTGCGCACCGACCTTAGCGGCAAGCAACGTATGCTAAAAGCAAATAAATAAGGCGGGTGTTGCCCGCCTTATTGGTTAATCCCTTCTATGAGGTAAACCTGTAAGTTCCCTTACCAGGCGTATGTTTTCTTTAGCTACAGCACGGGCCCTTTCGCTGCTGGCATAAATCTGGTCTTCTACATTTTTACGGTCAGCCATTAAAGCTTTACGGCGCTCAATAAAACCCGAGGTCAGTTCAACCAGGGCATCGCCTACTTTTTCCTTTAACGAAACGTAGCGTAAGCCGCCTGCGGTATAGTCATTCATCAGGTTGTTGTAATCATCCATTTTATTGCAGGCCTTCAGCAACTCAAACAGGTTGGCAACACCGGGGCTCATTTCGCCCTTAGGAGTATTGCCTGTATCTGTAACCGCGCTCTTTACTTTTTTACGTACGCTATCGGCTTCCTCAAAAAGACGCACCACGTGCTTGTCCCCAAGGCTTTTGCTCATCTTCTTTTCCGGATCAGCCAATGAAAGCAGTTTGGGAGTTTGTGTAAACAAAGCCTTTGGCTCGGGGAAAAACTCGCCGTGCTTTGAATTGAAACGGGCTACAATGTTGCGAGATAGTTCCAGATGCTGCTCCTGATCTTTACCCACCGGCACATATTTGGCGCGGTAAATAAGAATATCGGCAGCCTGCAGAATAGGATAGGTATACAGGCCGGCGCTTACAATAGCACCCTCCTCCTGAACTTTCTCACTTTCTGACTTATCCTTAAACTGGGTCATACGGCCTAACTCGCCATAGCTGGTAAAGCAGCTCAATATCCAGCTTAACTCGGCATGCTCAGGCACCAAACTTTGTATAAAGAATTTGCACTTGGAAGGATCTACCCCGCAGGCAACAAGGTCAATGCACATCTGCCAGGTATTTGCGTACAGTTGTTTGGGTTCATAAGGCATGGTCATAGCATGATAGTCAACCACCCCGAAAAAACAATCATAACGCTCCTGAAGGTCTACCCAATTCTTAACCGCACCAAAATAGTTGCCTAAATGCATTTCGCTGGTGGGTTGAATGGCAGATAATACTCTTTCCATCTTAAAAACTGATTAAAAATTAAAATAATTATAAATATAAGTTACAGGCGTAAACATACTTAGAACGCCGAACATTTAAAAATGCCGGGGCCGCTTTACTACTTTGCTGGCTCTGTTTGCTTATCGTCCGGAGCAACAGCAGGCTGCTTCTCCTCGGTTTTGGCAGGTGGCGTATTTTTTTCAGCCTGCTTATCCTTCTTCTTCTGTTTCCGTTTTTGAAACAGTTCTGAAGGTTTATCAAACTCCTTGCTGTAGGAAAGCCCTATACCCGTGCGGTTGTAGTTGCGCGAGTTGTAATAATCGTAATTAGTGCGGTTAAAGGCTTTCGCCTTCCATCGGCCATCAGGTGTTAGGGCGTATTCAATCTGAAAATCGCCGGTTGGTATAACCGCCTTTGTCTCCTGGCCGGTGGAAGATACTGCGGTAGAGTTGCCAAAATCCAGGTTACCACCCGCACTGATAGTTAGGCGGTCATTTAAAAGGCGTTGCTGCAAGGCCAATTGCAGTTCCCTACGCACCTCAGCTGATGACTGACTTCCGGAAGGCCCTATAACCCCAAGGCTGCTTAGCTGGTCGTACTGCCGGTAGTTGATGTTTACATCCAGGTTTTTAACCCCGCCCAATTCCAACAATCCGCTTAAATAGTTTGATAATTGCGATGAAAGGAACTCACTAACTGTATTGGCAGCCGTGCCACCATAGGAGTTACCTTGTGCCAATACACTACCTGTGGTACTGCTTAATGGCAGAAAACGGTTCATTACCAATAGCCCGAAGGCCTGCTTATTCATTTCGGCATCATTGGTCTTCAGCCATGCAAGTTTTTGATCAACATAGCTGCGCAGGGTAGGGTCAACATCCGGCACCTGCACCTCAAAAGCAATATTGGGTTTCTCCAAAATGCCGGTAAGGTTCATCAGCAATTTTACATTAACCCGGCTGCGGGCAGTTGCGGGCAGCGAGCCACTACCGCTGGGGTCAATATACTCCTGAATTAAATCGGACACAGTACTTTTTACCTGGTACGAGGCTGTTACGTTAAGGGCGGCTTTGTAGGCATCACCTGCAAAGTTTACGGTGCTGCCTCTCGTAATTTCGAAACGCTTGTTGATGATATTCTGCAATGTAAACAGGTACTCGCCACGGTCAAGTACATATTCACCACGTATGGTCATGTTACCCACCTTAGGGATATGTATTTGCAAAGGGTTGGCTGTACCGTAACAGGTAAGTATATCGCCCGATACAGGGTCAAGTATAATATCAAGCCGTGCATCAGGCGTAACAAAAACAGTAAGGCTGAAATCAACCCCGTTGAGCTTTAAGGGGATAAACGTTTTAACGGTATCCTTACCGGGCGTAACAAACTTATAAAAGGTATAGCGGTTTGTTTCGTAAGTAGAGGTAATCGGCATTTTGCAATAAGTGCCGGGTAAGGTAGTGGCTGATGCGCTGATGACAGGGCTGCCAATAGGCCCCGAAAATTTGACAATGCCTCTGCCATAGGCTACGCCGTAAAAGAAGGGACTCTCCTTAGCAGTTGTATTCATAAACTGTCCGTTGTCAGTAGATACCGCACAATCCAAAGCAAACTTTTTAAAGCTCTGGTGGCGTATGCGGCCACTGCCAATAAGCAATTTGCCTCGCGCATCATAGGCTTCCAGCCTATCACCAAAGTTAAAGCCGTATTCATCCAGCTTAACGTGCTGGTTACGCAAGGTGTAGGTAGTATTCAAAAACGATACCGTTACTGTATCGTTCACCAATTCCACATCGCCGGTTAAAATAGGTTTGTTGGTAGGGCCCGACAGCTTACCGTTTCGGATGACGGCATAGCCTTTTACGTTCTTTACATAACGCTCAAAGAATTTGTAGTTGAGGAAGTTTAAACCAAGTTTTGATGCATTAATATCTATATCTATATAAGGATTTTTGCCCAATTGGATGTATCCCTTAGCCTCTACATTGTTCCGGTAATCGGCAAAGTAGTTAGCGCTTTTAACCGACATGTTGATTAAAATACGGTTGTTGGTGCTATCTAGGCTTGATTCAATGTTTACGTCACCTATCAACTCCTGGCCAAGGCTGAATTGATCTACTACAAAATCGGCAAATACCTTAGGCTTATAGAACACATCCTGGACCTCCAGCTTACCGTTTACGTTACCGCGCATATCGCGAACCTTGGTGGTAAAAATCCCTGTAAAGTCAGATATACTGGTGTTGTCCAGCGTAAGTTTGAAAGAGGTGGCTGTATCTCCTTTTAAATAACTACTTATATAAACAGTTTGCTCTGCACTGCGGAACACAAGGTTTTGAGTGGTAATCTTCTTACCTGCTATATAGATGTAGTTGTTAGGGTCAAAATGCCAGTGATAGTTGGCCAGCTTAACGTCAGAAGGTTCAAGCCTTAAAACGGCTAACCCTTTACGCGGCGTCAGAAAAGCCGTTAAGTCCACGTAGTTTTTCTTGTACTTATCTGCCAGCAAAACATCGAAACGAAAATCGCGGTTAGCAGTAGTTTCTGTTAAAACACGGGCTGTATCCAGCATCAAACTATCGCCATTATAAACCTTGTCAATATAGGTTCTTACATCAAGCCCGCCATTAACGGCATTCGTAAACAGGTTAACATCTTTAAACCTGAAATTGCCATAACGCACTTCCCCTATCTCTCCCGTAGCATTTAAGTGATGCGCCGAGCTGCTGAAGTCAGCCTTGATTTGGGCATTGCGAATACCGTAAAACTGTGGCGAGATAACACGGGTAATATTTACCGGATTGTTAATGCGCAGGTTAACGGTAAAATCCTGTTTACCATAGTTTGCGGTGTCCACAAAATCGGTAGTAAAAGTAGCCTTAGCAAAGGAGTATAAAGCCTTAGGCAAATCTTTTATAGTAAAATCTCCCTCAATTTCGCCCTCGGCAAAGTCGGATATCAACCTTATTTTTTTGGTTTCGGCGGATAGCAGGCGGGCCTCTAAACGCATGTTGCCGAAAGATGCTTCAATACTGTCATCACGCGTTACGTTTACATCGTTAAGCGAAACTGAGCCAACGAAGTTGTCAATCTTGTCTCCGCTAAAATCGGACGACAACTGGCCTGAAATAACGATATTTTTCTCTATAAGGTTAAGGGCCTGTAACTCGGCCCGGTAAACTTTTGAAGAGAAACGGAAAGCAGGTATTTTCTTAGTAGCGTCAATAGCGCCAACAAAATCCATTTTAAGGTGCGGGTCATCTATTTTTAAACTACCGGTAAAGGATTTACCCTTAACCGTACCGTCAATCTTAATATCCTTATAATTGTAGTTCTTCAGCACAATACTTGAAACGTTTCCATTAAGGTCGGCCTTTAAACTCTCCAAAGTCAAACCTCCGCCTTTAATTTTGGTATTCATTGATACCTTGCCCAGGTTGCGTTCATCGCGGAAAAACCGGCCAAGGTCAAAATCAATTAAGGCCAATGCCCCGCTATATGCACTTTTGTTCCTTTCCTTATCGTATTTAAAGTTTAAGTCGGTGGTAGCATAGCCAACAGAAGTAACCAGTTTACCTGTACTAACAAAGTCGGTAATAAAGCCGTCGAAGGCACCCTGGTAGTTAACAGTACCCAGGCTGTTTAGATTCTCCGGTATCTTCAAGGCAGGGTAAATGCGCCTGATATCATCCATTGATGTAGAAAGACGCGCAACACGAAGGTTCAAGGATGTTTCGAAAATTTTAGGCAATCCGCGAGCGGCAAAATCCCCTTTAAAAGCAGTTACGGTGCCTGTGCTTATCTCAATATTCTTACCCTTTAAATTGCTGATAGGCCCGTGTAATTCTCCGTTTACAGAAAAACGGTTATGCTCCACTACATCTAACTTGCGTACAAAGTAGTTAAGATCGCGAAGAGACATTTTAGTGCCATTAAGATTGGCATCTATCCTAACGCCGTTTGCAAAATCTTTAAAGCTGAAAAAATACTGATACTTAAAACTCAGGAAGTTTTTGATTTCACTTTCAGGGGTCTTGAGGTAAAGATTATTGAGTGTAATATCGTTTACAGATACCCGGGCATTGGTTTTTAACTGCGAAACAGTAAAACCTGAACGATCCTTTGCCGAAAGGTTCTGAATATTGGCGAACACTGTATCGGCTATAACAGCGCCCTTATCCACTTCCAGATTTATGCCCGTAATATCCAGATGCTTAAAGTCCATGCCTTTGGGCAAAATGGTATCCGTTCCGTGGTCGGTAAACCTAAAGCGCGATTCGGACATACTCACATCTTCATAGGCAATTTGCATATCCGCAGGCAAAAAGTGAATGATGTGGTTAGTATCAAGATTAGGGACCTTCACATGTTTCAGGATATCAATAGAAACATCCGCACTTTTTATCTCAGCCGATTCGATGGCTATAAGCTTCTTCTGAAGGTCAAAGGTTTTTAAATCTATTTCGCATAACGGCACATACACCTTTAAATCCATGTGCCCCTTTTCATCCAGGTAGCGAAAAGAGGTATTCTCCAGGGCAGTATAATTAAGGTCAATTTTCCACGCAAACTTTGCCGGTTTAGCGGGGGCAGTTGTATCCTTACTGGCAAGCCGGCTGAACACTTCTGCCATATTCATATGCTTACCGCTGCTATCGCGGTGCATAAATACCTTAGCACCCTGCAGCGTAATTCCATGCACAGTAACTTCCTTGTTAAACAGGTCAAACACATCAAACGACACCTGCAACTCGTTAGCATAAATCATGGTATCATGTTGCAAATCCTCCATATAAAAGTTCACCAGGTCAGCCTCGTGGAAAAAGGAAATCTTAACCCTTTCTATACTTACTTTTGTTCCCAACTTTGATGAAAGGGCATCCGTAGCCCTTTGGGCCAGGTAAGTTTGTACGGAAGGCAAACGGATTATGATGAGGAAAATACCGCTCAACAGCAGCAGCACCGCCAGAAACCAAAAAAGTATTTTAAGAGCCCGTTTTTTCAAAACCCGTATTTAAAACCCAAATCAACCACTTAATCTATATTTTCGCACGGTGAGCATAGTCATTCTTGGGATAGAATCCTCCTGCGACGATACTTCGGCTGCAATCTGTAAAAATGCCAAAATTCTTGCCAACCTTGTTGCAAACCAAACGGTTCATCAACAATGGGGTGGTGTAGTTCCTGAATTAGCTTCACGTGCACATCAGCAAAATATTGTGCCTGTGGTGGACGCCGCCATTAAAAAAGCCGGCATACACCCCGATGAAATAAATGCCGTGGCTTTTACACGCGGCCCCGGTTTAATAGGCAGTTTGCTGGTGGGCGTAAGCTTTGCCAAGGCTTTTGCACTGGCCAAAAACATACCGCTTATAGAGGTTAACCATATGCAGGCGCACATATTGGCGCATTTTATTGATGCTACCCCCACCTTCCCGTTTTTATGTTTAACCGTTAGCGGAGGCCATACACAAATAGTGCTTGTTAAGGATTTTTTAGAAATGGAAGTGATTGGGGAAACCCTGGATGATGCCGCAGGCGAGGCTTTTGATAAAAGCGCTAAACTGTTAGGCTTACCGTACCCCGGTGGACCATTGATTGACGAATACGCCCAAAAAGGCGATGCCTCAAAATTCCCCTTTCCTGAGCCACAGATAGCGGAGCTAGATTTTAGCTTTAGCGGCGTTAAAACCTCTATTCTTTACTTTTTACAGAAACAAACTCGCTTAAACCCCGACTTTGTAAAGGAGAACATTTATGACCTGTGTGCCGGGGTGCAAAAAACCATAGTAGATATATTGCTTAAGAAACTGGAGAAGGCCGCAATAAAAACAGGGGTAAAGGAAATTGCTTTGGCAGGTGGTGTATCTGCCAATAGTGAATTACGCCGCAGGTTTGCTGAGTTGGGCGATAAAAACGGATGGAAAGCGCACATCCCCAAATTTGAGTACTGCACTGATAATGCAGCCATGATTGCCATAACCGCTTACCATAAATATTTAAAAGGAGAGTTTACCAACCAAAGCGCAGAGCCGTTGGCAAGGTATCATCTGTAATCAGGGTTTCTTCTTAACCGCCTTTTTGTGCGCTACACCATTCTCTGACTTTTTTCGAATGGTGAGTATATCGGTAAGCTTTTCGTTGAAATCGGATAGCAGGCTTTCCAATTGCCGGAACTGCTTATCAGCCTTGCTTTGATACGATGATAAATCCGACTCCAGCGCCTTTAGCCTTTTCTTCAGCTTTTTCAGTTCTTTCTTTTTCCCCATAGTAGCTTGTGTTAGCGGTAAAAATAAACTTTAGCGGCCAGTTACAGTATAGTTACCACAAAATCCATCTTTAAAACCTTTCCAAAACGCGATGTGAAGTTGCTTCCGGAAAACTTCTGCATGTCGGCCATGTCCACCTTCATAAATCCTATTTTATCGCTGTAAGAAGCAAGGTCGTAGTCCATTACGTTAATTATAAAAATATCGCCTTTAGAAATAATGAATTCAAAGTCGCTTTTGCCTGATGTATCAACAAACTGATAGCTATTGCTGCGGTAAGGTGATAATGAAAGGCGTTTGTTTCCCAGCAAAAGTGCCCAGCAAACCTCAGGCTTTTCTTCATCAGGGTTAAGTTTATAGTCCCAGGTTTGGTTTTTAAGGTTGGTTTCTGCTACCTCAATAGTTCTTACTGCAAGGTTTAAATGCACCCGCTGCGGAATTTCGAAAACCTCTGCGGCGCAGTTATAATCGGCCATAACTATGCGCCCCCATTTATCCGTTACGCGCAATACCGGCTGCAGGGTTTGCATGCCTTCCTGCACATCTAAGGATGCTAAAGGAAGGTAGAGCATCTGATCGGCATATAGCTTTACGTTATAGCTAAGCAGCAGTAAAAAAGTAGAACTTGCCAGGCCTTGTTCATCGCTGTAAGCGCCATAGCCTTTAGCCGCTTTAACAAACTTACCGTTACTATCCTTTAACCGCACTTCTACCATGTAAGCTTCAGTGCTATCGCCGGCCTTTACCAATTCGTTATACGATTGCTTTAACAATAAGCTGTACTTAACGGCAAGGGTTGATGCCTCGCCATAAATCATTTTATTGGCGCCTACGGCAGTAACCGTTATTTGCTGTGTTGCCATAACAAAAAGGCAATTAACAGCCAGAAAAAGGGTAAGGGTCAGGGTCCTCACGTTAGTGCTAAGGACTCTAATATATTACTTTCCTGTAAACTCAGGATTTCGTTTTTCTACAAAGGCAGCCATCCCCTCCTTTTGGTCCTTAGAGGCAAAGGTGAGGTAGAAATTTTTGCGCTCAAAAAGCAGGCCCTCATCCAGGGTGGAGTTAAAGGCGTTATTTACTGACTCCTTAGCCAGTTTGATAGCTACGGGTGATTGTTTGGCTATCTCACGTGCAAGACTAAGGGTTTCATCCATAAGCAGTTCCACCGGTACAATACGGTTAATAAGCCCTGCGTTTAGCGCTTCTTCAGCCGATATAAACTTGCCGGTAAGTACCAGTTCCATAGCCATTACTTTGCCCACAGCGCGGGTTAAACGCTGTGTGCCACCTGCACCGGGCATGGTGCCTATTTTAATTTCGGGCTGACCAAAGCGGGCAGTTTCACTGGCAATAATCATATCACAGGTCATGGCCAGCTCGCAGCCGCCGCCTAAGGCAAAACCACTAACAGCAGCTATAATAGGCTTGCGCGTTTTCTTTATCTGGTCCCATGTGCTGAACTGGTCAATGTTTAGCATATCAATGGCGGTAGCATCGGCCATCTGCTTGATGTCAGCGCCTGCTGCGAATACCTTAGGGCCGCCGGTTAAAATCACTACACGCACATTATCGTCCTCGTCTAACTCGCGCAGGGTATCGCGTATTTCCAACATCAGTTGGCGGTTAAGCGCATTTAATTCCTTGGGGCGGTTTAACTCTATTAAGGCAATATGTTTTTCTACCTGAGGATTAACTTTTATGAATTCCATAAGGAGTTATAGGTTTTGTATTTACAATTTAGGGTGATAAAATGCAATATAGAATTTTCTATCGTTTGTGTTTCCAGCGCTTGTGGCTCCATAGCCAATCAGCAGGCCTTTCCTGTATCTGTTGCTCTAAGGCTTTTACAAACTTTTCCGTCAACTGATGCTCGGTAAAGTTGTTGGGGTTCTCTTCCAGCGTTATGTTTTCAATACTGTAGTAACCACGCTTTAGTTGCTTAACTTTTACAAAGAGGAAAACACTGTTGTGCGCTTTAGCAAAACGTGCAGCCCCCGTCATAAAGGGCGTATCCTGGTGCAGAAAGTTGGTCCAATAGGCACGTTTAGGATTAGAATGATTTTGGTCAGCCAGATACATACCCACCGACACCCCACTAAAACCATGACGCAGGTAATGCGGTGTTTGCTGCATGGAAATCAGCTGCATACCGAAACGGCCGCGTGTGCGCCTTAAAAAATCATCAAATTGTTTGTTACGCCCCGCTGTGTAAATAGAATACTTGGTGTACTTATCAATGTAAATGCTTGAACTAAGGCAGGCCATTTCCCATGAGCCGCAATGGCCTAAAACCGCCACCACGCTCCTGCCCTGTTTGCAGTAACTCTCTACTATTTCGTAGTTCTCTACCGGGCAGCGTTTTAAAATTTCCTCTCTGCTAATGCTAATGCACTTAACTCCCTCCACCATTCTATCGGCAAGGTTGCGGTAAAACTCTTTCGCAATGGCTTTTATTTCTGCTTCAGTTTTTTCAGGAAAGGACTTACGCAGGTTTTCAAAAACTACTTTACGACGGTAGCCTATTGCCACCCTAAGCACAAAGGCAATTCCATCGGCTAAAACATACAACGCGCCAAACGGCAGCCAGGAAAGTAAATACAAAAATGGAACAACCAGATAGTACACCATTAGCTTGCTAACGGCGGCAAGTTATCATTTATTCGTTGTTTCGGGCTTGCGCTGTAGCTCCTGTTGAGGGATGGTGAATTCGCGCCGCTTGCCGCCTGCACGGCCATAAATTTCAAGTTTAAGTTCACGTTTACCCTCAGGGCCGCTTACCCATATTTTGCCAAAGTTTTTGCGGCCATAGTCCGTACCTTTAACCCTGTAAGAATTATGATACGCCCCAAAAATACGGCGTGGAAGCGGTGGTGCGGTTAAAGGCGAAGCGGTAAAATCATACATGGGATATCCCTTCCAATCGCGGCGGCAAATTTCGCTGTAGTGCTTATCGCCTGTTAAAAACACAACCCCTTTAATGTTATTCTGTGCAATGTAGTCCAGCAGTTCATTCCTTTCGCGCGGGTAGGCAGCGTACGACTCACCAAAGTGGTTATCGTTCAACACCTGGCTGCCTATACATATAAACTTAAAAGTAGCATCGCTAAGTTGCAATTTGTTCTTCAACCATATCATTTGCTTTTCGCCTAAAAAAGCGCCTGCGGTATCACCTTCGGGATCGCGGTAATAGCGGTCGTCCAGCATAAAGAATTCTGCATCACTCCAACGGAAGTTGAAGTAGTTGCCGTTAAAAGAAGGATGCTCAGGGTAAGTATTGGGCCAAAAGCCTTTAAATACAGCCAACGCGCTATCTCTTAATGGCCAATTTTTGTCGGAATCATTAGGGCCAAAATCGTGGTCGTCCCAAATAGCATAGTTAGGTTGAGCAGCTAAAAAGTCGCGGTATTTGCGGTTATATACCTTACGTATTTTAAGCTGGCGGTTAAACATATTTTCGTAACTGCTGTACTGCCGCCTCCACAGGTAATAAACGTTATCACCCAGCCAAAGCATAAAGTCGCCCTTCTTCTTCCGCATACGGTAGAAAATCCAGTTAGAACCTCCGGGGAACAAGCCACGGGTAACGTCGGTCATCAACAAATTGCAGGAGCCCAGCATAAAGTTGAAATCGCGCAGGGCAGAATCGCTCTGCGTTTTAAATGAGTACTTAGCATGTGCTCCCCAGCCGTCAATGTTTATTAAAATGTTGTACGTGTGGTTTGGTTTTAAGCCGGTAAACTCCATGGTAAGGGCAATCTCCCCCTTCTTGTTATTGATATAACTGTAGGAGGTTGGGTAATACACGCGCTGCTCCGATGTATCTCCCAGTATAAGGGCATTTTGGCCTTTACCGCGGTAAGCAATCCAAATTTTAGCCGAGTTGGAAGTTACGGAACCAACAACCGGGCCCGCCAATAGTTTGGGCTTCAATTCCTTTTGGGCAAACAGGGCTGTACATAGCAGTAGTAGCAGAGCAAGGGTGGGTATTTTTCTCACGGTGGCGAATGTAATAAATATGCCCCTACAGCGAAATGAGCTAAACAGCACTGTCACTTACTTTACACCGTTTCAGCCACATAAGTGCCCAGGTGTAACCGGTAAAAAGCCCATTAGCCGCATAAGAACGGCAGTTTACCGCAATAATTTTTGGAAGCTAATTACACTCGCAATATTTGCGCATAAGTAATGTGCTTAATGTGGTTAGCAAGCGCAAAAGCTGATTCTCCCGTAAGGGACTTTTTATGTGCAGTTGATTTAGTGCAGAGTTTTATCGGGGTTCATGTGCTGGGTAAGTGAGTTTTCTAATTGCCCCGGTAAAATTAAAGGGTCGGTGTGGGTAACACCGGCCTTTTTTATTTAAGCCATACTCAGTTTACCGCAAAAGAACAGGCTTACTCCGCAATTTTTAGAAGTTGCAACATCTTTCCGGAACATTTGCCACATAATCCAAACAACCTCTCATTCTCATAGCCAAGAGTTAATAGAGGTTTCGGTCAGGGGTATTGGCCGAAACAACCGGTGCCGCAAGGTACCGGCTTTTTTTTGCCTTATAGCCGCTGTTTAAAACCCGCCTTGCCCTTTTGGCAAATACCTTTTACTTTGCGCACTTTGGTATGGACACAACCCGCAGCATACTACTGTTAGAAAGTGATGAGCAAAGCGCACAGGATATTCAGCGTTTCCTGAAGGTGAGTGCTTATACTTTCAGCATTAGCCATGCCGCCGACCTTAACGAGGGTATTAACTACCTTAAAAACCGCAAACCGGACCTTGTTTTGCTGGATGCCGACCTGGCCTCCAAAAAGGAGTTCATCTCCTTCCGCAACCTGGCCGAGCGCGATAAGATACCAACCATACTGCTATCGGATAACAGCAGCGCCGATGCCCAAAAGCAGGCACAAGCCAGCGGGGCGACTGATTACCTGGTAAAAAACAAAATCAACCTCTTTCACCTGCAAAAGGCCATTGTTAACGCCCTGCGCCTTAACGAAGCTGAAACCAAGTTGGATAACACCTTTAACGATTACATGACCCTGCATGAATCGTTTTACAAGATGTTTAACCGCCTTGAAGAAGGTGTTATGGTAATTAATACACAAAACGCCTTGCGTTACGCCAATGCCAAAGCATACAGCATTTTGGGCGAGCAGGGGTTAAAGAAGCACCTGGCAGATTACATGAGCTACCGCGAGGTGGATGATGAGGAAGTGGTAGAGTTTTCGCCAAACAAAAAGTGGCGCATAAGCATACGCATAAGCGATTTAACCTGGAATGGTGAAAAGGCTAACCTGTTCGTTATATCTCGCCACGCCATTGAAAACAAGGGCAGCGATTTACTGTTGCACAACGATTCCTTTGATGCGCTTATCAATTCTTTAAGCGAAAAGATGTTGCTGCTTAAAGGCGATAAAGTGGTGTTTGCCAACAAGGCAGCCTTAAAGGCCCTTAAACTTAAAGCGGGCGAACTGAAGCAAAAAACACTGGCAGATCTGTTTGAAAGCAAGCTGCCGCTGTTGCCGGGTATTTCATTGCAATCGTTTTTAGAAGATAAACAAAGCGAAGGCATAATTAAAAGCCAGGGCGAAGAACGCGAAGTGCAGTTTACGCTCAAGCCGCTTAACCTGGATGATGAGTTTTTCCACCTGCTTACGTTTAGCGAGGTAGAAAAGCGGGATGAAGAACGAATGCCTGCACAACGTAGCGATGAAGAGGTGTTGAATAGCGAGAGCGTGTTACACCTTGCCTCGCACGATTTACGCGAGCCCGTGCGCACTATATTGAACTACGTGCAACTTATTGCCGATAAACTGGAGAAGCACGATTACGAGGAAGCAACCGAATACGCGCAATTTGCCCAAAGTGCTGCCGCCCGTATGGAAAAACTGCTTACTGACCTTAAAGCGTACATCAGCCTTAACACTCACCGCTTTGCCAGTGGCAAGGTAAGTATGAAACTGGCCGTAGCCGATGCCCTTAAGACGCTGAAAACAAGGCTACAGGAATCGGAGGCGGAAGTTAGCATTGCAGAATTGCCCGACGTAACCGCCGACCGCGAATTGGTTGAAAAGCTGATTGGCGTATTGGTAGATAACGGCATTAAATTCCATAAGAAGAATAAGAAGCCGGTAATTGATATTGGCTTTGATAAATACGATGGCAAAGTGGTTTTCTGCGTGCGCGATAATGGCATAGGCATACCCAAAAAATACCAGCAGAAGATATTTGAACTATTCGAGCGCCTTAACCGGGTAGACGAATACCCCGGCAATGGCTTGGGCCTGGCTATAGCCAAAAAAATAGTTGAAATGCATGGCGGCGAACTGTGGGTAGAATCTCTCCCCGGCTTTGGCAGCAGTTTCTACTTTACCTTGCAGGGGAAGTAAACAAAGCGGTTATAGGTTATAAGCGGTAGGTCTTAAGCACTGCTTACGATTATGTAAATTTGTTGCGTGTAAGGTGGCTTTCTTAAAACTTCAAACTCTAAACTCCCAACTAAAAACTCCGCCGCTGTCAGTGTCCTCACACCAACAAGGGCACAATCACTGCACTTGCTCATTAGGTTCTCCTCCTTTTTTTAAGGAGGAGTGCCCGAAGGGCGAGGTGGTTTATTTGCGTCCTCTTACCGTAGAGGATAAGCACGCGTGAACCCCGGGCAGTTTTATCCCTAAACTTTCACAAGGTCGCTCCCCGCTATTGGTTATGCAGAGATCCTGTGCGGACTTAAAATTTAAAGTAGTCGGTTCTAAACGTCACTGTCATTTCACAAAGGATTCTCTTTGATGTCTATTACGCAGATTCCTGATCAGTTCCGCAGCATAATCCATAGAAACCACAACTCCATATCCAGAATTACTTACTAAATTAAGTGGGAAAAGACCACTGCTACTCTTATACTCTTCAACAACAGGAATATATTCTGTAGCTATTCCCACTAAATAAACCATTTTATCAAATCCCTGTTCCTCAATGATAAAAACTGGTCCTCCGCTGTTCCCATGATAAACTGGGCAATCTATAATGATAGATTTGCGAGTATCATAACGCCCAGCGATTGTACCCTTTCGCAGTAAAGGCCTATCGTAGTCAAACTGAGGGATTTCCTTCATTCCAATGGAACTTGGATATCCAAAAACGAAAACATCTGCACCAATATTTGCGGTATTATAACTCCTCATCTGATAATAAGACCAATCCTGCAAAACAGTTTTTCTATTAGTAGAAAAAAATGGATAGTTTATTACCCACCCCCCATTAGCGCTACTATCCGGCGCTATTCGTCCCACTATTGCAACCGCTATATCTTGTGTCGGATGAAATTCCAAGTAACTATCTGAAATAGCCTTAAGCGCATTAAAAGTCGAGATGGCAGGAGTATCATTTATGGAATTGTCAGGATATGTAGTCAGATACCAAAAGTCTGTAGTTAGCCTAGTTAGGGTATCAATTTGCTGTGCCATAACATGTGAAGCTGTTATAAAGTACACAAAAAATGAATCACTAACAAAAATACCTGAGCCACTCATACCTTTTGCCTTTATCTGTACAGAAGAACATAAAAGTTTCGATGAGAGTTTTTGCGAAAAAAGATTTAAACTTAATAAGCACACGACGCAAAAGGTAAAAAAGAAACGCATGATAAATATTTTAATACTAAATTAATTTCTTTTTTAATTCGAGTCCTGTTTCGTATTCTATGTCGCTGTTTATCTTTCTATAGATAAAAAGTAATTTCAATAGATTCCTTCTTCAAACTCTCAACCCTAAACTCGAAACTTTAAACTTGCGTCCCCTCGAGGTCTCACCGTAGAGGATAAGCGCGGCCTGGACCCCGAGCAGTTTTATCGCTAAACTTTATAAGGCAAAAATGATGCAAAATACCCGTCCAGAACTCAAACAAGTTTAACCTTTACTTAATCAAAATTCATTCGAAAGACCTTAAAAGGACTGAAAGGAATATCAACGTCACTGTTTTTAGTATAAGTTACAGATTCAAAACTTTTTCGAGTTCTCGATAAATCACTAGTTTTTATTTGGGGCAAGCCGGCATAGTCATTCCCTGCGAAGTCGAGAGCCTGAGCAGCTTGGATAAAGTCATTTCTAAAAAACACTCCATTTATGGTATATTCTCTTTTCATAGCCTTCCAGCTTACTCCATTTGGAAGATAAGTATCATCAGGCACGTTAGCTATAAGCGAATCCCAGTTCGAATACCGTGTATATTCGGTTCGGTCCCGATTAATAAATTGTGCAGGTATATCTAAAGATAGTTTTGCCTTACGCAATTGTGTCATAGGCTGATCCTCAGTTAAAATACCAAAACTCAAAGTTATATCGGCATGGTCATCCTTGATAATATCCGGAAAAAGCTTTGAAGTGGAATCTATAATAAATTCTAATTGATATACATTAGGAATTCCTTCTATTGGTTTCCAAGTACGTCTACTTGCATTATTTAGAATACTCCTCAATTCGCTTACATTAACATTGGTATTACACTTTTCGCAATCTTCAATATTTAAAGTAGGCGCACCCATCAAGGATGATGATGAAACAAATTTTATTTGAGCAGTAAGCTTAAGTTTATTATTAGCATCTCTGACAAAATTGACTGCAGGACTAAGAGGTACGGGTCTTGGCATACGTTCAATAGATATAGGAATTTTATCGTATATAATTTCTAAAACCTGTCCCTGTACGGTATCCTTGTACAAAATTTTAAATGCTATGCTGCCATTAATTACATCTTGGGGCAGATCCTCTGCGCCCAATATAACACCATCCGGAATTAGTTCAAGTTTAAACTTGTGATACCCATTACCAGAAAGGTTCATTGGATTCATGTTGTCAAAAACAAAATCACTAATAAACTGCTTCAGTAGACTTGTGTAGTTCGAGTCATATGCAGATATAGAGTTAAAGGCAAATTGTTTATCAAATTCAATTTTACTTAAATTATTAAGCGGCACCGGACCAAAAGTTAATGAATAGCCACATTTTTTTTGATTTAAAGATATAGGAACCTTATCAGTAAGGACTTTGCAAACAGCTGCCAACTCTTGCCACCTGGCTTTGATAAATCTCGGGGATGGAATTGTGAGGAATTCTGGTTCATGATACATATAAACAGAAAATCTATTGTTTTCACTTTTCAGATTTTTTTCAATACCTATATCAGTATTCAAAGCTAAATCTGAGTTAAAAAAAGGAACAGCAATTTGCGCTTTAATAGTAGCCTCAAAAGTTAGTTTGTCTTGGGCAACAGCACCCTCATGTGAATGAAGAACAATTCCTTCAAAAGACTTTATGATTGAATCCCCTTCTTTTATGCGGTTGTTGGCGTATGCACTCCAAGTAGCCAATAACAATGGGGCATGTTTTACTTGTGGAGCGGTCTTGCATTCATCAAACAGTACTGTAATTCCCGTTTTAAAAACCCCTGCAGCCATATCGAGCGCAAACTTTTTATCTAATTGTTTGCTTTGGTATAATTTATATTGACCAGTAATCCACGAACCATATCCCCCTCTCCCACTATGCAAAAACTCTTCATTGATAAAATGATGAGAAGTATAATTTAAGTAATAATTGGATGCATTTGCCGATGGTAATGTAAATACTTGATTGTAACTATTAAGCACCGGCAACTGTGGGTCGGTAGTTTTTCTTAGACATTCTAACTTCTTATCTGTAATAAGAATACTTCCTAACCAAGGAAGGCATCTATCTTCAAATATTAAATTTTGTGGCACAAACTTACCAATAACCTCTTGTGGCGAAGCAATGTTGATGTTTGATAAAAATCTCTTTTGATATTTCCCTTTACTCAATAATTGATCATTAGCTAACATCCGAAGCACCTCATTTTTAAAAATGGTATCAGCAGAAATACTTAAGGTTTCTTGTGCAGATAAATGCAGTAGACATATGGTTAAGCCAAGGATAGTCATTAGGCGCATGTTGGTATTTTAAGCTGCCAAGAAAATCTATTTTCAACAAGTAGTCAATACCCGAATTCAGGTATCTCCTTTCTTGGAAAACTTACCAATAAAGTAAGAATGTATGAGAAGTTTTGACTTATTAAACTTTAAACCTACAAAGGAATATTCCCGTGCTTCTTCCTTGGTAGTTTTACGGCTTTGTTTTCCGTCATTTTAAAGGCGCGTAGCAACTTGGTGCGTGTTTGTGAAGGCTCTATTACCTCATCTACAAAACCACGGGCTGCGGCTTTGTAAGGGTGGGCAAAGTTCTCAGCGTAGCTGTCAATCACTTCTTTCATTTTGGCTTCAGGGTCCGGTGCAGCGGCAATCTCCTTACGGAAGATGATTTCAGCTGCGCCCTTCGCTCCTACTACGGCAATCTCTGCATTAGGCCATGCGTAATTCATATCTGCGCCAATATGCTTGCTGTTCATTACGTCATAAGCGCCGCCATAGGCCTTGCGAACTATAACGGTAAGTTTAGGTACGGTAGCCTCGCTAAAGGCATACAACAGTTTAGCGCCATTGGTAATTATGCCATGCCACTCCTGGTCGGTGCCCGGCAAAAAGCCCGGTACATCTACAAAGGTTAGTAGTGGTATGTTAAAGCAATCGCAAAAGCGCACAAAGCGCGCACCTTTCTTGCTGCTGTTTATATCCAATACACCGGCTAATACAGCAGGCTGGTTAGCCACCACGCCAATGCTGCGGCCGCCAATGCGCGCAAAGCCAACAACTATGTTTTCAGCATAGTCCTTATGCACTTCAAAAAAGCTATCGCCATCTACTACTTCGGTAATTATTTCGCGTATGTCGTAGGGCTGGTTAGGGTTGGCGGGTATAATGTCGTTAAGCTTAGGGCGCAGTTCGTTAGCCTCATTGTAATCATAAACAGGCGCTTGTTCATCACAGTTCTGCGGCATATAGCTCAGCAGCTTTTTAATGCCGTTAATACATTCCACTTCGTTAGCATAGGTAAAATGCGTTACGCCCGACTTTGAAGCATGCGCCTGCGCACCGCCCAACTCCTCACTGGTTACATCTTCATGCGTTACGGTTTTAACCACGTTAGGGCCGGTAACAAACATGTAAGAAGTGTGCTCCACCATCATTATAAAATCGGTAATAGCAGGCGAGTAAACCGCGCCACCGGCACAAGGGCCAAGTATGGCCGATATTTGAGGAATAACGCCACTTGCTACCGTATTGCGGTAGAAAATATCGGCATAACCACCCAGCGATACTACCCCTTCCTGTATACGAGCGCCACCTGAATCGTTTAAGCCAATTACCGGTGCGCCATTCTTCATGGCAAGGTCCATTATCTTGCATATCTTCTCAGCATGCGTTTCTGATAACGAACCGCCAAACACTGTAAAATCCTGACTGAAGACATACACAATACGTCCATTGATAGTACCGTAACCGGTTACTACACCATCGCCGGGGTAAACCTCTTTATCAATACCAAAGTCGCGGCCACGGTGCTCCACTAAAGCCCCTATTTCCTCAAAGCTACCGGCATCCATTAAAAGGTCAATACGCTCGCGCGCAGTCAACTTGCCTTTTTTATGCTGGTCGTCAATACGCTTTTGGCCACCGCCTAACAGCGACTGCTCTTTCTTTTTATTCAGTCTTTCTATCTGCTCTTTCATGCTTTGCTATTGCTGTGCAACAATAATATTTTACCGGCATTATGCTTAACACAATTGCCGCAAGTTATCCTCTCACCGCTTCCTTAAAAACCACCCCATACAAGCCCAATTCCATCAATAGCGGGTTATATATCTCGGGGTATTTCGGCATTAATACTCCGCGTCGTTTTATTTCGCCATTCAAGATCATGCGCGTAACCATGGCTACAGGCAAACCGACTGTTATGGCCATAGCGGTGTGTTCAGCATCCTTACCTATATAAACCATGCTCGATTGTAACTGCTTCGGCACACCGGCATCCAGGTAATCAATTTCATGCACCATTACCACCATATCCTTATCGCCGGGTTTCATTACCCATTTTTCCTCCAGGATATTCTGCAGAAATTTAGAAGGCACAATGCTCTTCGCTTCCAATGCATTTATGCGCAGGGGTATATCCAAATAGCGCAGCAATTGAGCCTCTACTGAATCCGCGGCTATACCTAAAAAATGAAGCATATCTGCCTCACTACGCCAAACTGCCGCTATAGGAGAATCTACCTCGCGCGTTAAGCCCAATTTCACCAGGCAATTCCAGCCACGGCAGTAAGGCGCTACACGCAAGGTACCACGGTACATTGTTTGAACATCCTGCAAGCCGTATTCAGCTACATACTTCAGTGAATCGCGGTTAGGGTAGGTTTCAAAAACCTGCTGTCCTTCTACCAATAAATTGGCAGCGCTGGCAAACAGGTCTTCGTATTTCAGGTCAACCTTAGCGCCATTATTCAGGTAATGTATTCCGCCTTCGCCTTGCCCCGCTAAAACCACATTTCGAGGGTTCCAGGTAAACTTATAGTGCCAGGGGTTATCATCGCTCTCCGGCGCTACCAACCCACCGCAATGCGATTTAAAACCTGTTATCGTTTTGTTTGATGCCTTCAGGTGGTCCAATATCTGCATAGCGCTCATGTGGTCTATGCCGGGGTCAAGCCCCATTTCATTCATAAATACTAAACCTGTCCTCTCTACATCCGCATGCATTTCGCGCATGGCGTCCGATATATAAGATGGCGTAACCAGGTTTTTCTTTAGCGCCAAACAATCCTTTGCCACCCCGTAATGCAGCATGGCAGGCAGCATTGAAACTACAATATCCGCCGATTGAAGCAGCGCTATGCGTTCATCTACATTCGTTAAATCAACGCCTATGGCTTTTGTATTCTCTCTTCCTTTTGTTTTCTGCAGGGCGTTTTCCTCCGTTACATCAGCAACGGTTACTTCCCACTGCTGTTCGCGGCTCTTTTCCACCAGGTAATCAATCAACGCTATGGATGACTTGCCCGCCCCTAAAATCAAAATGCTGCGCATAGGGCAATAATAGAGATTAGATGTCAGAACTCAGAGAAACAGAAATCAGTTTCAAGTATTTGCACTAATCCATCAATGTAACTGTATTCCTACACCTTTTAGCAGTGTAATCCAATGTATTTAATCTGTGAAATCACCCCAATTTCCGTTCATTTTTAATCTTCGTGTTCTTAGTGGTAAAACATATTTTTACTTCAAACAAAAAGCGGATGATTTGGAAAGTGAAGCCCTCTATTGATTTTATACATAACCAGCCTAATAAAAACATGGCTGACCACCTGGGCATAGTATTAACCGAAGTAGGCGATGATTTTATGAGCGGCAAAATGCCGGTAGATGAACGCACCGTTCAGCCTTTTGGCATACTGCATGGCGGGGCCAGTTGCGTGTTGGCCGAAACCCTGGGTAGCATTGCCTCCACCTTTTGTATTGATTTCCCCAAACAAATTGCAGTGGGTTTAGAAATTAACGCCAACCACCTGAGGCCTGCAAAATCAGGCTTTGTGCACGGCACGGTTAAGCCCATACACTTAGGCCGCACCACACATGTTTGGGACATACGCATTACCGACGATGCCGGCAAAATGGTATGCATCAGCCGTTTAACAGTAGCAGTGGTGAATCAAAAAGAAGGATAAGCCCATAAAGCTGACAGCAATGGCCGAACACAATGAATTGGGCAGGCAAGGCGAGGAAGCCGCCATTGAACACCTTAAAAAGGCGGGCCACACCATTTTAGCGCAAAACTACCGCTACCAAAAGGCTGAAGTAGATATCATCTCCAGCTATAAGCGTTTTACCGTTTTTACTGAAGTTAAGTTAAGGAGCAGTTCAGCCTTTGGCCACCCTGAAGAGTTCGTAAACCAAAAGAAGCGCACGCTTATGAAAAAAGCGGCTGAGGAATACCTGCTTACCCACAATATTAACAGCGAAATACGCTTTGATGTTATAGCTATTACCATGAGGGATAAAGGCTTTGACATCTACCATATTGAGGACGCCTTTTTTAACGATGAGGGAGGCGAAAACCGTTACAATTAGCAATTTATCCACCTCCCCCTGCCCGTATTTTGGCCTCTAACGTTTTCGGCTACTTTTGCCAGCCGTATGAAAAGAATCCCCCTACTGTTTGCCTTAGTTGCGTTTACATTATTTACCAAAGCACAGCATGGCTGGTGCGGAACCATGGAGCGCGTACAAAAGCAGATTGCTCAAAACCCTGCGCTGCAAGCCGATTACGATAACTTCCTCAACTTTTTGCAGCAGAGTAACCTGCAGAATAACCGTGCTACAAACGAGGATGTAATTTATATACCGGTAGTGTTCCACATCATCCACAATGGCGATGCTGAAGGAACCGGCGAAAACATTAGCGATGCTCAGATACTTTCGCAAATTGACGCACTTAACCGCGACTACAACGGCCTTGACCCGGATGTGGTAAATGTGCCCTCTGCTTTTGCCGGTTTGGTTAGCACCCCTCACTTTCATTTCTGCTTAGCTAAATTCGACCCCAACGGTAACCCTACCACAGGTATTATTCGCGAACAATTTCAGTTTGCTACATGGAATACCGACTCGCTGATTGACAACTACCTGAAACCCGCTACCATTTGGGACCGTAACCGTTACCTCAACATATGGAGCTGCCGTTTCGGCGGTACTCTTACCAGCGAGGGCGTATTGGCTTACTCAACTTTCCCGGGCTTCGGCTCTGCTGATGAGGACGGAATAGTATCGCGCTATAACTGCATAGGCACCACAGGCGCTATTTTGCAGGGCTACGAAAGCGGCAAAACCATCACCCACGAAGCTGGCCACTGGTTTGGCTTGTTACACCCATGGGGTACCAGTGGCGGCTGTTCAACAGGTTTTGGCGGTAGCGACTTTGTTGGCGACACCCCTTTGCAGGACCAGGCCAATTTCGGTTGTCCTGCATTCCCACATGTTTCATGCAATGCCTCTGCCCCTAACGGCGACATGTTTATGAACTACATGGACTATACCGATGATGCCTGCCGCAACATGTTTACCGTAGGCCAGGTTACCAATATGCTGAACACCATTAACGGCTCGCGCGCATCGCTTAAAAATGTTGCTACGCAGTGTTTCTATAGTTTGGATGCCGCACTGGTAACCATCAAAATGCCGGTGGACACCATTTGTTCCTTAAACTTTAAGCCGGTAATCACCTTAAAAAATGAAGGATTAACCCCGCTTACCTCAGCTAAAATTTATTACCAAACAGATTTTGACCCCATCCAGATTTATAACTGGACTGGCAACTTAAACCTGCAGGAAGAAATTGAAATTACACTACCGCAGATAACCACCATTGATGGCGACCATTCTTTAAGCGTAACTGTAGGCAATGCAAACGGCATAGCCGCCGATGACAACACACTTAACGATGATGCTACTGTAAACTTTTATGCTTATGATGGCGGTTCGTCAGCCTCTTTGCCTTTAACCGAAGGCTTTGAAGGAAATTTCCCTCAAGTGAACTGGACACTAGTGAACACCAATAGCGATGCCACCTGGGACCAATCCTTTTTTGGCGCATATGGGTTAAGCAATACAAGTGCTGCAATTGATAACTTCAGCTACCTAACCAACCCCAACAAGCGTAAAGATGCATTGATAACCGATGTTTACGACTTATCGGCCACCACTTACCCCGAACTTAAGTTTGACGTTGCCTACGCGCGCCGCGATGCTACAAGATACGACTCGCTTAACGTGTATTACAGCCTTGACTGCGGCAGTAACTGGACGAGGATTTGGAACCAACAGGGTACTGACCTGGCTACCGCTGCTGACGTAGCTTCTAAGTTTGTGCCTGCGGCAAGCGAGTGGAAAACTGTTAGCGTGCCTATGCCGGTGGCAGCCGGCCAGGCAAAAGTTTCCTTAAAGTTTGAAAACGTTACCGGTTGGGGCAATGTGCTTTACCTTGATAACATCAACCTGCAAAACAATGCGGGCCTTGCTGTAACTGAGTTATCAAAAGTAAGCGTGCAGCTAATGCCTAACCCGGCAAAAGACAAAGTAGCTATTCAGCTACCGGCCGGCCATCCGTTTAATAAAATTGCCGTTTACAATAACCTGGGCGAGCTGGTATTAAAGAGCAACCTTAGCGCTAACCGTATTACTTTAGATGTAAGTAACTTCAGCGCAGGCCTTTACTTTATCCATTTACAGGGCAACACCAACCAGCAAACCGAAAGGTTGTTGATTGTTAAGTAAGCCTGCGGCCTTAACGCATAACAAACTGTATAAAGCGGTTTTGCAACTTTAGTGCAAAAACCCATATTTGGGGCTATAACCAATACCCTAAAATGAAAAACCTTTACCTGATAACACTGCTGCTGGCAGTGCATTCTTTAAGCTATTCACAAACCTTTCAAAAACGTTGCGGCACTTACGATGTAATGCAACAGCGCGAACAGCAAAACCCCGGCTACTTAAACCAGGTAAACGCTGCCTTTGAGTATGCCAAACAAATTGCGGAAGCCAATAAAGCCAACCGTGCTTTAGGAGATACCACCTACCGTATTCAGGTAGTGTTTCATGTGGTTTACACAACTGCTGCCGAAAACATTGCCGACTCCAACATCTTCTCGCAAATTGAAGTACTGAACGAAGATTACCGCCGCTTAAATGCCGATACCTTTAAAACCCGCGACGTGTTTAAGCCGGTTGCCGGCGATGCGCATATTGAATTTTATTTAGCTACTACCGACCCTGACGGCAACCCTACAAACGGTATAACCCGTACGCAGGGCACCCCCGGTATTTTAGGTTTTAATCCTTTTCAGGATAATGTAAAACTGGCTGCTGAAGGTAAAGCGGCATGGCCAACTGACCGCTACCTAAACATCTGGGTATGCAACATCCTTAACGGGCTTGGCGTGTTAGGCTATGCCTTCCCGCCGGATAATGCTCCGAACTGGCCTACCGGCTCAGCTACGGATTCGGCTTCTCAAGGCGTGGTGCTACACTACCCTTGCGTGGGTAGAATTTTCCCTCAGCCTATTGATGCCACCGTAGCAGGTGGCCGCAGTGCTACGCACGAAATTGGCCACTACCTTGGCCTGCGCCACATTTGGGGCGATACCACAGGCTGCAACAAACAAGATGGTGATGGCATAAGCGATACGCCTAAACATGCCGATGCGCACCAGCAAACCTGCGATACCACAGATAACTCCTGTGTTGATGCCCCGGTTGATTACCCTGACATGATTGAAAACTTTATGGACTATAGTGATGACCGCTGCCTGAATATGTTTACGCAGGAGCAAATCAGCATTATGCATGCTATGCTGCAAACATCTAGAAAAGGAATTGCACAGGTAGTTGTAGAAACAGGTATAGCACAAACTGCGCAGGATTTCGGTAACGTTTACCTGTATCCTAACCCAACAACAGGCATCGTTCAATTCTCTGCTTATTTAAAGAATGGGAAAGACTACAGCTACGAAGTACTGAACGCCATGGGTCAACGCATTACTGCTGAGGGAAGCGTTAGCCAGTTAACTAAAGTGCTTGACTTATCGGCCCAGCCTTCAGGCATTTATTTCATCCGCTTTACAGCCGGCAATAACAGCCTGGTGCGCAAGTTTCAAATTACCCGTTAAGGCACTTACTACTGCTCCTTGCTTAAGGTTTGCAGGGCGGTTTTAATAACGTTATCGTCCTGGTTGGTTACAAAGTAGTAGCCGTCCATACGCCACACCTGCTTGGCTAAAAAGGCCTTCAGGTTTAACTTAACACGTTCTGCAATGCGTGGGTTGCGGGCTTTTTGCTCCTTTAAGCCTGCTGCAATAGCGTAAGCATAAAACTCATCCAGCATTTGCTGCGATACTGCAAAACCATTATTGAACTCTTCCATGGTTTTGTACTTCTCCATAAACTGCGGATGGTCGGACGAGTATTTGTAAATAAACTCCGGCACAAAGCTACGCACAGCAAAAAAGTATTCGTTGTCTGCGCTGGTATCCATAGGCACAAATACATCGGGGCGTATACCGCCACCGCCATAAACGCGGCGGCCTTTTACCAGCGTTTTGTATAAGGTGGTATCAAGGCTTACAATAGAGTCTTCATGCACAAATTCACCGCGCATGTAGCGCTCATATACTTCGCTGTAATAGGCATCAGCGCCTTTGTCATAAGGGCGTTGTATACAACGGCCGGAGGGCGTGTAATAGCGCGCCACCGTTAAACGCAGTGCCGAGCCATCTTTTAACTCAAACTGTTCCTGCACTAAACCCTTACCGAAAGAGGTGCGGCCAATAACAGTGCCACGGTCCCAATCCTGTATAGCGCCGGAAAGAATCTCGCTTGCGGAAGCGCTTCCCTGGTCAATAAGCACACATACCGGTCCGCGTTCAAAAAGGCCATCCTTGCTGGCCTTATAGTCAATACGCTCGTAAGCTTTACCCTTGGTGTACACCAAAAGTTTGCTGCCACTTATCAGTTCATCAGCAATGGAAGTGGCTGACTGCAAGTAACCACCGGGATTACCGCGCAGGTCAATCACCAACTTCTTCATCCCCTTCTCCTTCAGCGTGTACATTTTATCCATAAACTCCTCGTGCGTGGTGGCGCTAAAGTTGTTTATGCGTATGTAACCTACATCCTGCGAAAGCATAAAGGAGGCATCAATACTGTATAAAGGAATTTTATCGCGCGTAATATCAAAGTTGATAAGGTTTTTTGCCCCGCTGCGCATTACGCTAACTTTAACCTTGGTTCCCTTAGGCCCACGCAGGTGTTTCTTTACATCGGTTTCTGAAATGTGCACACCTGCAACAACAGAATCATTGATTTTTACGATGCGGTCGCCGGCCTTCATACCAACAGATTCTGAAGGACCGCCGGAAATAGCCGTTACCACGGTAATGGTATCCTGTACTATAAAGAATTCGATACCTACGCCCTCAAAATTACCTTCTAAAGATTCATTCATTTCAGCAAGGTCCTTGGCAGGTATGTAAACGCTGTGGGGATCTAAGCCGGAAAGCAACTTATCAATGGCTGAATTGGTTAACTCTTCCTTATCCGTGCTATCCACGTACTTCAGGTTAACGTAGTTCAGCACATCCTGCACTTTGTCATAGCTTCCGCCTCCCATAAACGGGCTTTGCTTGCCAACTACCAATGAGTTTATGATGTAGCCCAGCATAACGCCAAGGCCTAGTATAAGGGCATAGGTAAGCGGGCCAAAAGGATTGCGTTGCTGCTGGTGCTTTTGGCGATAAGAAATTAAGTCACGATTATCATTCATGCGTAAAGAGAAATTAAGGGCGCAAATATAGCCTGATGGTGGAGTGCAACAACCGTTCCTATTTATAAGTAACGGCCTTAACAGCTTCTAACACCTTTGCCACCGAAGGCAGATAGGCTTCTACCAGGTTGCCGGCGTAGTGCATTGATGAATCGGCACCGCAAACACGGCGCACCGGTGCATCAAGGTAATCAAAAGCAAGGCGCTGTACCTGAAAGGTTATTTCCGACGCTATAGAGGTAAACGGCCAGCTTTCGTCAATTATTATCAGGCGGTTGGTTTTCTTCACAGAATTTACGATTGTGTCCACATCCAATGGACGGATAGTGCGCAGGTCAATAACCTCTGCGCTTATGCCTTCCTTCTCTAACTCTTCAGCAGCTTTAAGGGCCACTTTCATCATTTTGTTGTAGCTAACCAGGGTAACATCAGTGCCTTCGCGCTTAATATCTGCTTTGCCTATTTCAATCAGGTATTCTTCCTCAGGCACTTCTCCCACGTCGGAATACATTACCTCGCTCTCCATAAAAATAACGGGGTTCTCATCGCGTATGGCGCTTTTTAAAAGCCCCTTAGCATCGTAAGGGTTACTCGGCGAAATAACCTTAAGTCCGGGCACCGAGGCCATCATATTGGTAAGCATTTGGCTGTGCTGCGCCCCTAATTGGCCGGCGCTGCCGTGTGGCCCTCTGAAAACTATAGGGTTGCCAAACTCACCGGCGCTCATAGCCCGCATTTTAGCCGCACCGTTTATAATCTGGTCAAAAGCCAGTATGGCAAAGTTCCAGGTCATAAACTCAACAATCGGGCGGGTGCCGTTCATGGCTGCACCAACAGCTATACCGGCAAAACCAAGTTCAGAAATAGGGGTATCAATAACTCTCTTGGCGCCAAACTCAGCCAGCATACCCTGGCTTACTTTATAGGCGCCATCATATTCGGCCACCTCTTCACCCATTAAAAAAACGGATGCATCTCTTCTCATCTCTTCACTCATGGCCTCGCGTAAGGCTTCACGAAATCGTATTTTTCTCATTATGCTGCTTTTCGAAAGGGTCAAATATCGGATTTTAATAGAAATGGAAAGGCGCAGCCGGCGGGAAACAAAAAAGCAGCCTGAAAAGACTGCTTATGGTAGCGAGGCGGAGGCTCGAACTCCGG
Organism: Chitinophagales bacterium; assembly: GCA_039811145.1. Lineage (GTDB taxonomy): Bacteria > Bacteroidota > Bacteroidia > Chitinophagales > LD1 > Bog-950. Next base: position 32,441 of record JBDHYB010000011.1, read on the forward strand.
ACCTCAGCATTATGAGTGCTGCGCTCTAGCCAACTGAGCTACCTCGCCAAAAGGGAGCGCAAATATATTCTCTTTCGCGAAATTTGGTAACTCCTTTTCAGCTTTGCTTCTTAGGCACCTAAATTGATTAAGGCCATAGCAGTTTACCCCAGCTCGGAAAGCTTCAACACATCCTTTTCTCTTACCCCTCGTTCGGTTTGCTGCAGGCTGCAAAGTTCGTTAACCCTGTCGTGCTCAAAAAACAGGTAATAGTTGTTAGCCACAGCATCATCCAGCACGCGCTTTTTCTCGTCCAGGGTAAGCAAGGGGCGGGTATCGTAGGCCATTACATAAGGCAGTGGTATGTGCGCCATGCTGGGGAAAAGGTCCGCACAATAAATTATGGTTTTACCGCCTGTAGTAATGTAAGGCGTAAACATACTTTCCGTATGGCCGCTAACGGTATTAAGCTTTATGTTAGGGTTAACAGCGGTGCTTCCGCTCTCCACCATCTTAAGCTGGCCGCTCTCCTGTATGGGTAAAATGTTCTCTTTCAAAAAAGACGCCTTTTCGCGCGCATTGGGTTTGGTGGCCCACTCCCAGTGCTGTGGGTTGCTCCAATAGGTAGCATTTTTAAACGCGGGGTAATAACCACCTTCGCTGTTGCGCTTTATAGCGCCCCCGCAGTGGTCAAAATGCAGGTGCGAAAGGATAACATCCGTTACATCATCAAAGCTAAAACCAAGCTTTTTCAGCGATTTTTCAAGTGTTGCTTCGCCATGCGGCTCGTAATAGCTGAAAAATTTGGCATCCTGCTTATCGCCAAGGCCGCAGTCAATAAGTATCAGTTGCTTGCCATCCTCAATCAACAGGCAGCGCATAGCCCAGGTGCAAAGGTTATTGGCATCGGGCGCGTTAAGCTTTTGCCACATAGTTTTGGGCACTACGCCAAACATGGCGCCGCCATCCAGTTTAAAAAAGCCCGTATCAATGGTATGTAACTTCATAGCAGTTTATTCTTCTTCCAGTCTTTCCTTCAGGCTCAGCATCTTTAAAGCCGCCATAGCACACTCCGTACCCTTGTTACCGTGCTTACCTCCTGCCCTGTCTTCAGCCTGCTCGCGCGTATCAGGCGTAAGCACCCCGAAAACAAAGGGCGCATCCGTTTCAATACTCAAGCGCATAAGTTCATTTGCTACTGCAGTGTTTATATAAACATCATGCGAAGTTTCGCCTTTTATAACGCAACCAAGGCAAATCACTGCATCCACATCACTGCTGTCAAACAGCCACTGGGCAGCCAATGGCAATTCAAAAGCGCCGGGGGCATATTCCACAATAATATGTTCCTCTGCTATGCCGTGCTGCTTCAGGGTTTCCATGCAGGCATCGCGCAGTTTATAGGTTATTTCGCTATAGTATTCCGATACAACAATGCCAATGGCATATTCTTCGGTAATTTTAACCGGCACGTCTTTACCGGCCGAAAGGTTTTTTAATGCTGAAGACATGAGCGCAAATTAAGGAGATTATCAATCATTAAACGAGGCAGCCGCGCTTACGAATGCAAAAATGTAGTTACTGGTATAAAGAACCCGTAGCTAAGCGCCGAGCAAAAAAAAGAGGAAAATTTCTTTTCCTCTTTCTGCTTTAACTTAAGATCCGGCACTTACGCGGATAATGTATTTTTCAATATCGCGGCCTTCATCACTGTTAGGATATTGGTCGCGTATTTTTTCGTAGGTCTTCTTGGCATCAGCTAACTTCTTTTGCTTTTCGTAAGCCATACCAGCTTTTAATAAAAACAGTGGGGCAAACTTTTCATTATCTGAATAAGCAGCAGCTTTTTCATAGTAGCCAATGGCATCGTCCATTTTGCCCATTTCAGAGTAAGCATCGCCCATATCGTTTAAACGAATGGCGCCTAAAACCGGGTCGCTTACATTGCCTTTGTCAAGGTAGGTAACTGCCTCCTGGTATTTCTTAAGGTTAAGGTAGCAGATACCGGCATAAAGGTTAGCCAATTTTGCGGTATGGGTCATACCATAATCATTAGCTACAGCTAAAAAGCCTTTAAAAGGCTTGCCTTCAGATGTTTTGCCACCGTTCAACGCAATATTGAAAGAGTCCTTATCAAAAGCGAACTGAGCCATGTAAATGTCGTTCTGCGCTTTCAATTCACGATCCGGCATCCATTTACCGAAAATGTAAATTACTGCTATAAGCACTACAGCCAGTATACCCCCGCCAATCATAAGGGGCTTCTTCTTATCCTCTATAAAGGTTTCAAGGTCAAAACCACCGGTTGTTACTTCGTTTTCAATTTCTTCAGCCATTCGAATTTTAAATTAGGGTGCGATTTTAAGAAAAATTATTCGGTCATAAAGGGATAATTCTCCTCAGCGTAAATATCCTTGTAAAGCTCACTATCATCAGGCAGCGGGCTGTTTTCCGCAAACTCCACGCATTCGTCAATCTCCTTATCAATGCGGGCGCTTATTTCATCCAGTTCCTTTTGGGTAGCATACTTCTTCTTCAGTATAGTGGCTGCGGTTGTTTCAATTGGGTCCAGTTTCTTGTATTCCTCCACTTCTTCCTTGGTGCGGTATTTCTGAGGGTCGCTCATGCTGTGGCCCTTGTAGCGGTAGGTGCAAAGTTCCAGAAAGGTTGGCCCACCACCCGTACGGGCGCGTTCAGTAGCTTCGGCCACTGCATCATGCACCGTTTCGCACTTCATAGCATCAACTGATAGGGATGGCATATCATAAGCCTCGCCAAGGGTAGATATCTTAGTAACGTTGGATGAACGGCCAACGGAGGTGCCCATGGCGTAACCGTTGTTTTCCACAGCAAAAATCACCGGCAGTTTCCAGGTCATGGCCATGTTAAAGGTTTCGTGCAGTATACCCTGGCGGGCAGCGCCGTCGCCAAAAAGGCATATAGTTACATTGTCCTTCTCAAGGTATTTATCAGCAAAGGCAATACCGGCGCCAAGGCCAATTTGAGCCCCTACTATACCGTGGCCACCATAAAAGTTATGCTCCTTGCTAAAAAAGTGCATTGAGCCGCCCTTGCCTTTGGTGCAGCCCGTGGCTTTACCAAAAAGTTCGGCCATAGCGGCGTTACAGCTAATGCCTTTGGCTATCGCCAGGCCGTGGTCGCGGTAAGCAGTTATAACACGGTCATCTTGCCGCATGCCGCTCATTATACCGGCAGCAACAGCCTCCTGGCCTATATATAAATGGCAAAAGCCCCGGATTTTCTGTTGTCCGTACAGCATACCTGCCCTCTCCTCGAATCTGCGCAAACGCAGCATCAATTCGTACCAATATAAATAGGTCTCTTTAGTTACTTTTACCGCCATCCTTTATATCAAAAGCGGTCAAAAATAGTGTTTCTCCGAAAACTTACAGTCCTTAATTTTAAAAACCACCCCCAAAGAGCGCTTAACTTCGGTAAGAAAATCAATTGCTTTATCGGCAATAACGGCTTGGGAAAGACCAACTTATTAGATGGCATCTACTACCTGTGCCTTACCAAAAGCTACTTCAATAGCAGCGATCAGCAGAACATCCTTTTCGGAAAGGAATACTTTAGGTTAGACGGGGAACTAACTGTAAATCAACAGGTTTTCAATATTGTTTACAAAGTTCAATCAGGCCGCAAAAAGGACCTGGCCGTTAACGAGGCCCCTGTAACCAAGCTTAGCCACCATATCGGCCACTTCCCGGCGGTTATGATTGCGCCGGATGATAACCAGCTCATATTAGGAGGCAGCGATGAGCGGCGCAAATTTCTGGATAGCACCATATCGCAGGTTAACCGCGAGTACCTGGAAAACCTCATTTTATACAACAAACACCTGGCGCAGCGCAACTCAGCCCTTAAGGACTTTGCCGAAAAACGGAAGGTGGATAAAACCCTGCTGGAAAGCTATAACATTAAACTGGCTGAATTAGGCAGCAGGATTTACGAGGCACGACGGGTAAGTATCAACCTGCTTCAACCCATATTTAAGCAGTATTACGGCCAACTGAGTTTGGAGCGTGATACCGTAAACTTCCGTTACGAATCGCAACTGCACGAAAAACCCCTGGACATATTGCTGGAAGAAGGCCTGGATAAGGACCTGGCCCTGCAGCGCACCGAATGGGGTATACATAAGGACGATGTGGAGTTTTACATAGCCGCTAGAGCTGAGGATAACATGGAGGACATCAAAATCAAAAAGTTCGGTTCGCAGGGCCAACAAAAGAGCTTTATCATCTCCCTTAAGTTTGCGGAATACCAATTTATTCGCAACGCTACCGGCAAAAAGCCACTGCTTTTGATAGATGACATTTTTGATAAGCTTGACCCTGACCGCAGCCGCCAGCTCATCCAGCTTATTTCTAACCCAGACTTCGGACAGGTGTTCCTTACAGACACGGATGCAGGCCATATTTTGCATGAAATGAACGAACACCCCGAATTGATTGACATTGTTCGGCTGTAGCAAAAAAAAGCCTGTGCTTTAAGCACAGGCTTCCCATTATCCTTGAATTTAGCTATTAAGCAGCCGCAGCAGCGTTGCCACCGGGGCCAACGTACTGTGCGTCGCCAAAAGCTAACATTGGTATAAATATAAAAGGCAGGAAAATCATACCTATTGTAAAACCAACGCCCTTGCCAAACGATTTCGACAGCAGGTTGATTACCATAATAGCAACTATGAAGTTAACCAGTGGTATAAACAGTAATACAATCCACCAAACCGGTTTGCCAACTATATCTAAAAGCACTACGTAATTATAGATAGGCACAATAGCCGCCCAGCCCGGTTTGCCGGCTTTGGTGTAAATCTTCCACATGGAAGCAATTAACAGAATAACAACGATTAAGTAGAATACTATTACTCCGGTAGGTAGTTGAGGTGTTTGATCCATAATATTGGGTTTTGGGTTGATGCCTACTCTTATCGGTTTTCAGCTATCCCGGCAGGTTAAGCACTGCGGCTTTAGTAAATCATAAATTGCTTAGCTAAAAGCAGGGGGTTGTCAGCCCAAACTTTGTTACGACTAAGTGTGTGGTTTAGGATAAAGATAAACTTCCTCATATATCAGAGAAAATTTGTTTATCCACACTTACTATGGCAAAGTGTTACGTATAACCATTTAGTAATCAAACGGTTTTTCGGAATTTATGCTGAAAAAACAGGCGAGGGAACCCGGTAGCTACAATCGGAAATACTCAAAAGTGGGATACCCTTTTACGCCATCCTTGTTAAAGTCAAGAAAACGGAGTTTATAAAATTTGTCGTCATCCACCTTTACAAAGTAAACATACCAGGTTTTTGGGGTATAGGTGCCTAACTCGTACCGCTTCCAGTCATAGCCCACCGCATCACGTTTACTCTGGAGGCGGCTTATGTCAAAGTCAGCAATATCAACGCTGTCAAAGTTTACGGTAGAATCCATATAGGCTGATACCCGCGATGGGTTATGCAACACCCCTGTAACCTCATAAGGCAGGTAGTATGGATCGTAAAACACTACGGAATAACGCGTAAAACAAAAGTCCCACATGCTTTTATCCGGTTCAATATTGTTAACCACCGTGCCGCTGCCTGAAAAGGAGAAATAGCAATAATTGCGGCTGCCATCCTTGGTAATAATCTTCGTCTTCTTTAAGGTGTCATAGTCAAGGCGCTCGTAGGTTATTGCGTACGAACTACCCGTAAAATCGCCCACCTTCATCTTAATACAACCCAGCGGATTTAACTCATTATCGTAACCAAGGTTTATAACATACACCTTACCTTCCGAAACCGGCAGGCCGCCTTGGGGCAGCCACCATTGGCCAATGGCATTGCTATCTCCATTAAACTCGCCTAACTCATACTTCCAATCAGCGCCTAAGGTATCTGCACTGCTTACATCCTTCAGTTCCGTTTTATTGGTTTTGGTAACACTCATAAACTTTGATGTGTTAAGCCATATGTAATAGCTGTTATCCTTACACTCAAAAAGTAAATCGTAAGCAAGCCTATCGTTTTGGCTGATTATGCTGTTGCTCTCCAGGCTGTAAAAAAACTGGTCGTTATAATCAGGGCCCATAGGCACAACAAAGGTTTGACCAATACCCTGGTTGTTGGGGGGCGCAATGGGCTTCTCTTTAAAACAACTGCTTAAGGAAAACAGCACAAACGCCAGCATTGCGCTTACAGGCAACCGAAGTTTCAGGATAGTATGTTTAACAACTGTGCCCATTATTTAGAAAAATGCAAAATTAAAGAAGTGAAAAAGGTGCGGCCCCAGCCAATGTTTACACGGTCCGGGTTAACGCTATGGCCAACAGCGCTAACGTTTTGGGTGGCCACGTTGGTAACACCGGCAAGGTTTTTACCACCTACCACCAGTTGTATGCGGTCCTTCCAGAAATTGCGGGAAAGCGATACATCAATCATATGGTAGGCCGAACGCGTACCGGCCTGTATGCCGCTGTTTACACTAAACAAAGGCTTTACCCCATTGTATTTATAAGTAACGTTAATGCTTACCTCCGCTTTAGGTATAGTATAGGTTCCGCCTGCACTTACATCAGGGCTTAGCGTTTTTACTTTATCGTTGCCTGTATTGGTATTGCTTAGATCGTAAAAGGTAAACATGCCCGAAGTGTTCAACATAAGGCGGTCCCAACGGTAAGTTAGGGTAGTATTAGCGCCATAAGTGAGGTACTTCTTAATATTAAAGTACTCAAACTTAAGCGTTGAAGTTGGAGAAAATACCTGCACTAAATCTATCTTGTTAGTAATGTAGTTGAAGAAACCTGCCACATTAATAGTCAGGCTATGGTGGTTAATTGGTTGCGTGTATTCAACATTGCCGTTTACGCAATGGCTGGTTTCAGCCTTTAAATCCGGGTTTCCTTTAATGTTATGGTCGCTGTTGTAAAAGTCGAGATACATTTCCTTAAGTGATGGAGCCCTGAATCCACGACTATACGATAAGCGGGCCACCATTATGTTCTTGTAATTGTATTTAAAATTGATGCTTGGTATTAGCGGTGCCGGGAAACGGGTGTTATAAATAATACGGATGGCAGGTTGCACATCAAGGCCCTCAACCGGATTAAATTTCATACAACCGAAAAAAGCAAAGTCGGTCATATCCTGTTTGCCTTTATCAATACGGTGCTGCACTATGTATTCCTTGCTTATCTCGCCCCCAAACTGAAACTGCAATTTGTTTCTCCAAACCGGGAAGGTGTAAGTTGGCCTGAACAATACCTGGTGGTAATAAGCTGTATCCTGGTCAACATCGCTGGGTACCAATTGTTCATTTAGTGTAACAAGGTTTTTTACATACTTGTTGGTGTAACGTATAAAACCTGAATAAGCCAGCAACACTTCCAATTGGTTGTTATCGCTAAAGCGGTACATAAACGAAGTTGAAAACCGCGGGCGGTAAGTAAGGTAGTGGTAATCGTTACCTATGTAAGTTAAGCTGGTATCGCCATTATCATAGTTAAGCGCCTGGTGAGGTGCGCTGCGGTCCAACATCAATTCTCTAAAAAATGAGCCCAACACACTAACCCTGAAACGGTTACCGGTATAAATGTATTTGGCATCCGCAAAGTATTGTTCCCTCGGTTTCCATTCCTGGTAACGGCGCACAGTATCAAGCGTTGTAAAGCCATCAAAAAAATTGCGGCCCGCACTTAAGTAAACCTGGTTTTTCTTAAAGGCAAAGCCGCCGTTAACTTCAATGTTATACTGGCCTACCGTTTCGTAAAAAGCTTTAAGGCTTACGTTCACCTTCTCTTTCTGAAAGTTCTTGGTTATTACATTTATAACACCGCCCATAGCATCGCTGCCGTAAATTACCGATAGCGGGCCTTCTACTATTTCAATACGTTCAATGTTATTGGTGTTAATCTGGCTTAGGTCCAGCTTACCATCAAGGCGGCCAACAATAGGCACTCCATCCACCATTATTTTCACCCCTTCTCCCGAAATACCATTTATACCCAGGCTGCTTCCAAAAACCGCATCCTGCCCCAAATCAATATTCAGTTCGCTCTGCAGCGCCTCACGTAAGTTGTTAGCGCCTTTAGTCTTCAACTGGTCTGCCGTAATAACCTTAACCTGGTACACTGATTTTTTTACACTGTTTGGCGAATATTGGCCCGTAACAACAACATCGTTCATGTTTTGGGCAACCGGCTTTATAAAATAGGTGCGGGTATCAGGTGTGTAAATAGTATCAACAATGGTAGTAAATCCTAAAAAGGAGATGCGCAGTATGGAGGGGTCAGAAAAATTGAAGAAGAAATTACCGAAGGCATCCGTTAAGCCGGCGGTAAACTTCGATTTCTGCTTCTCGGCATTTAAAGGCACTATATGCACAATAGCATCCTGAAGGGCCTGCCCGTTATCTTCGCGTACAACTTTTACCGATGAATTATCCGGTTCGGCAGCGCTTACAAATAGCGGCAAACCGAAGCTTGCAAAAGCACACAACAAAAGCCAATATTTACCAATCGCTGCACTCATGAAAATGACACGGCAAAGTTACTGCTATTCAGCCCCTTACTTATGTGAGAATTGTCATGGAATTGTCATATTATCCCATAAAAGGATAATATCCAAATGATAAAAATCAGGAGCCCGTTTAACGGCTAATTATAAAGCGCTGAGTGCTGCTTAATCCTGCAGTAGTTACACGCAACAGGTAACTGCCACTGGCCAAATTACTTACTGAAATTTGAGCACTGCTACCGGCTTGCACCTCCGACGAAAGCAGGCTGCCCTGCAGGTTGTAAATTTCAATGGTGTGCTCCTCACTACTGCTAAACACGGCTTTAATCACATCGCTGCAAGGGTTAGGATATACGCTGCTTATGAGGTTAGGCTTAACCTCGTTAACATCGGTAGTTGCAAGGGTTTCCTTGTAAAAAGAAACCACACCGGTTGAACTATTGTAACCGGTAAACACCAGTTTGTAATAACCCGCATAAGCTGTTTCAACAAAGTAGGATAGGGAGTCAACAATGTTATAGCTGCTGCTCGGGAAATCAAAGTATTTCCAGGCCCAACCTACGGAGTTAAAGTTGCCGGATGAAATAAGGCCGCTATCATCATTAGATGCGGTTGGTACCCCATTACGCGCTGCAACCATAGTTCCTGTATTGCCAAGCACACCAACCACCGGGTAAGTAGTATCAGGTATAACATTGGTAGCCGCATAACGGGTAAATAGCAATTGCCAGGTGCTGGCAAGCGGTTCTTTATTTATTAGTTGGTTGTTACTTAAGTTCAGGTAAGCAAAGTTCCGTCCCAGGTAATCCCTCTTCTTCAGGTAAATGTTCTGCAGGCCCGAGTTATCGATGTTTGAGTATTTCAGGTTGTAAGCAGTATCGTACACCAGGTTCTCTACAATAAACTTCTTCACTTGGCCATTAGGCAATTCAAAAAGGTAAAGAGAATCGCCGGTAACATTGTGCGTTACCTGGCTGTAAACGCCCCAGCCGAAATCAAAAAAGTTGCCTTTGTTGCGGTTTGAATTTAAAGCACCCTCATCCATAGTGCTGTCTGAATCATGTAACTGCCTCCAGCTGTGGTACCCGGTAGTATCAAGTGTATTAAAGGAGGCAGCATCGGCATTAGGAACGTAATAAACTTTTACACCGTTTGCTTCATTTATGCGGATAGTGGTGCCGCCCAGGGGGGCGTTTGGGAACTGGGTTGGGCGAACGCTTAAGGCTATATCCCAATCGGTATTAGAGGTTACCGTTTTTTGGCCTGAGCTAAGATCATAAAAAACCATATCGCTTGTGCCTGTATTTAACGAAACTGAATCATTAGCCGTTACCTGAGAATAAATATTTGTAAATATGCTTACCGTAAACACACAGAGTACCCACCTTAACATAATTGCGTAATTTTGCGCAAAGGTGCGGCATTAGCACCTAAAGCAGGGTTGTCAGCGTGTCATAATTCTGTCATTTTTTAAATTTTATAGCATGATTTCTAATAGTTTGCCCGCGAACGCAAGAGTATGGATTTACCAGAGTAACAGGGCCTTTGCCGAACAGGAAATGGCCGAAATTGATTTGAGGCTTAAGGATTTTGTTAAGCAGTGGACCTCGCACAAAGTGGGTGTTGAAGGCGACGGAGCCATACTCTACAATCGTTTCATTGTGCTTATGGCAGATGAAGAAAAGGTAAAACTGGGAGGTTGCTCTATAGACTCCTCCGTTCATTTTATCAAAGGTCTGGAAAGAGATTACGGCCTCAACTTCTTCGACCGCTGGAATATAGCTTACCTGCAAGGCGATAAGGTGCTTAGCTGCAACCGTGCCGATTTTGAGAAACTGGTAGATGAAGGAAAAGTTACGGAGGAGACCATTGTTTTTAACAACCTGGTTAGTACCAAACAACAACTGCAAACCACCTGGCAAACTACCTACGGTAAAAGCTGGCTTAAAAATCTTGCACCCGTTAACACCGGCTTTACTTCAATTCTTTAAATTTTACGAACTTATAATTGGGCATTGCGTTGTTTTAATCATTTTTGAGGCTCTTTAAGTAAAGTGATGAAAAAAGCAATTCGATACGCCCTTCTGCTGTGCCTTCCGGCAGCTATTGTTTTTTATGGCATAAGCTGCAATACCAAAAAGCCAGCCAACGTAATGCTGGATGTTGCCGCCAATCCATTTGAAAAATTATCCGACTACAACTTTTTTACGGGTACGCTAAATGAGTTAAAGCCCAATACCCGGGTATTGCCATACGATCTTGTAACCCCGCTGTTTACTGACTATGCTTTTAAAGCAAGGTTTGTTTATATGCCCGAAGGTAAATCAGTAAGTTACGATACCGGCCAGGTGCTTCAGTTTCCGGTTGGCACCTGCCTTATCAAAAACTTTTATTACCCTGAGGACTTCAGAAAGCCCGAAGGAGAAAGGCGTATTATTGAAACACGCCTGCTTATACACCGCGAAGAAGGCTGGGACAACCTGGATTATATCTGGAACGAAGACCAAACTGAAGCCTTACTCGAAAATACAGGCGGCATTAAAAAAGTAAGCTGGACCCACTTTGACGGTAGTAAAAAAGAAATTGAATACGTTATCCCTAACAAAAACCAATGTAAAAGCTGCCATTGGAGGAATGATAAATCCTTCTCCCCCATCGGCCCTAAAATCCGTAACCTTAACCGCGATTACGCTTATGCCGATGGCACCGAAAACCAGATTAGCCGCTGGACCAAGATGGGCTTTTTAACCAATGCCCCTGCACCCGAACAAGCGCCTCGCCTTGCCGATTGGAAGGACAGCGCTCATTACACCATAAATGAAAGAGCCCGCGCATACCTTGAAATGAACTGCGGCCATTGCCACAACCCCAACGGCCCTGCTTATACCTCCGGCTTGTTCCTTAACGTAGGCAATCAGGTTCCTGATAATCTTGGGATTTGTAAAGTACCTGTAGCTGCAGGAAAAGCAACCGGTGGTTTAAATTTTGATATCATGCCTGCATATCCTGATAGCTCAATACTGATACACCGCGTAGCATCAACAGACCCTGCGGTTAAAATGCCTGAATTGGGCCGGGTAATGGTACATACCGAGGGCCTTGCACTGTTAACCCAATGGATTGCCGAAATGCCCGCGAACCATTGCAATGCGAAATAGATAAAGCAATACCTTAAATAAAAAACGCCCTGCACATGCGGGGCGTTTTTTTATTTAAGGAAAAATCTGTTTACTGCTTAACAAATGTTCTTACAGATTCTCCAAAGCTTGGATTGAGTACAACATAGGAGTAAGAAGTATCGCCGGGTAGCACTGTTAGTGTTTCTTCATCAGCATCCAACACAGTTTTATCTGCAATGTACTGCGCCGGTATTGTCATGGTGCTGTCATCAAGCTGGCCCATATATACAGGAAAGATAAATTGCGGGCTTGAAGCTACCACGCCGCCAACATTATCAATAACATACAGCCCATTAGCAACTTCGGTAACGTTTACATCCACACCGTTTGAAGTGCGCTGGTACACACCCGTCAAGTCCCAACTGGGGTCAATATTGGTAACCAGTACCGGCCTTTGCTTTACGGTTGTAAAACCGTTTGCGTTGCTTGCTTCGTAGGTAACCATATACAATCCCGGTGTGTTTACATCTACGGGGTTATCGCTGGCTTCAAGGTCAGAAGAGGCACCTGTAATGTCATCAATAAGTGTGGCACCTGCATCAGTATAAGCTGTGCCAACTGTTATCGATACTATAGAGTCTCCTTTTAATTCAATACCGGGATAAGTAACCTGCACCGTTTTTGAAGGAAACTGGTCCTCCTTTTTACACCCTGCAACCATCAGCACAAGGGCGGTAGCAATTAATATCGGTTTTATTATTTGGTTTTTCATTGTTATTCAATTAGCGTTTAACCATAATTAATTTACATCCCACCATACGTGGTCCTGCACCTGTTTCAATCCCGGGAAGTTCGTATTGGAAGTAACTTCATCGCTTGGGTATACCAGGCGTGCAGGGAATACACCCGGACCTAAGGCTGTGGATGCAGAAGTTTGGAACACAGGTATACCTGTTCTTCTCCATTCGGTCCAGCCTTCAAAATTCTGGCTGCCAGCAAGGGCTACCCACTTTTGTGTTAGTATAGCTTTCAACTTTTCCGACAGGCTGCCTGCTGCAGGATAAACAATAGAATCGCTTGCCAAAAACGTTGGCAAATCACCGGCTGCTGCATTTGTCCATATACTCCAGCTTGCTTCAATACCGCTTTCATAGGCTGCCTGTTCATCGCCTGAAGCATAACCACGGGCAATGGCCTCAGCCTGCAAAAAGTAGCTTTCAGAAGCACTCAGCAGATAAGTAAAGGATAGAGGCCCCATTATCTGTTCACTCGGCTTGCTCCAGCTTCCATCGCTTTGGTTAGGGCCCAGCAGTTTTCCGCTGCCTTGCTCTAAACCTGCTATTACTCCGGCGCCGTTAGGGTCAAAGTAATCATCAACACGTGGATCGGCAGTAGCATTCATGTAATCAATTAAGGTTGCACTGCCAAAAATGTTGGAATTAGTGCCCAACGCCTGAGCCGTAGTAAACAACGGGCTTTGCTGAAACTTCTGGTCAGAATAAGACAAACGGGCATCCTCACCTATAGTAAGGAAGGGTTCGCCATTTGCAAACATCTCGCTTATACCTTGCTGTGCAATTGCCGGGCGAATTTCGCTTTGGCGCATAAGTATTTTCAGCTTAAGCGTATTCCCGAACTCGTACCACAAAAACAAATCGCCGTTGTAAATAAGGTCATCACTGCCCGGTGTGGCATAGCCATCATCCAGCATACCCAAGCCTTCATTTACCATGCTTAATATGCCATCGTAAATCTGTTCCTCACTGTCATAGTGCGGGGCAAAATTATCCTGGTCGCCTTTTAACGCTTCGGTAAAAGGGGCTTTCCCCCATGCATCAGTAATTACCTGGTAAGTGTAAGCTTGCAGTATGCGGGCAATAGCTCCATAATTTTTCTTGGTGCTATCTTTCTGTGCAGTTTCATAAATAAACTGAAGGTCCTTTAACGTGCCTGCATATAATGCAGCCCAGGGGTCGTCACTTTCAGCCGAATTGTAAACGTATTGGTCTAATGCCGCGTATTGGTTAGCGTTTGGTCCTTGCGTCCAGTATTGCCCCCAAAAGCCACCCGCAAGCGCAAGTTGATTACCCATAGTATAACCCAGGTAAGCCTGGGCAGAGGGCAAAGCAAAAGAAACGTCTACATGTTCCGGCGTTGTAGGGTTATTGTTTACGTTAAGGAATTCCTTCTTGCACGCCCCTATCAAAAGCAGGGATGCAAGAGAAAAACATATGGTAATATTTTTTATTATCGATTTCATAACTTTTCAATTTAGGTTACACCATTAAAAGTCTACTTTAACACCAAAGCCCATTGTGCGCAGGCTTGGCAAATTGTAAAACTCAAATCCTTGAGCGTTAGCAGCACCGTAGGCGTTCACTTCAGGGTCTGCATAAGTGTTTGTCTTCGGAGTCCAAATCCAAAGATTGTTACCAAACACGTTAAGCTCAATGTTGCTTATGTATTTAGTTGGTGCAAGCCACTTTTTAGGAAAAGAATAGCTAATGGCCACCTCGCGTAGTTTTACATAAGTGGCAGTAACTAAGTTATTGGCGTAATCCTGACGTATAAAGTTTGTCCAGTAGTCCTGGTAATGTACCGGGGTGGTATTAGGCTGGTAACTTCCATCGCTCGCCCTGTAAACGCTGTTTGGTATAACAAAGTCTTCGCGGTCGTTATACAGCGTCAAAGGATCGGTACCTATAAACTGCTGTAGGTCGCGGGTAGCACTGTAAAACTGGCCGCCAACGCGTGTATCAAACAACACGCTTACGCGCAAGCCTTTATATGATAAGGCTGTTCCTAAACTTCCTAACCACTTTGGGGCAAAGGTGCCCACAATCTGCGGGGTGCTGGTCATAACCGGCGCACCGGTAGCAGGGTCCACAACAGGGTTGCCTTTGTCATCCCTTTCGGATGTAATGGCATAGAAAGAGCCGTAAGGTTGGCCTTTCTGAATTACAATGGCCATTGATGATAAACCGCCTATAACTATCTGGTCAGCATTATCAGCTACTTTAATAACCTTGCTGAAGTTTTTAGTGAAGGTTCCGTAAATCTCCCATTTAAAGCCGTTATCAAGGCTTACCGGTGTGCCGCGGAAAGACAACTCAACACCATTGTTTGATAATATACCGGCATTGATTATACGCTCGGTAAAACCGGTGCTTGGTGCAGCGGGCACCGCCATAATCTCATTACGGGTGCGTTTCCAATAGTAAGTAAAATCAATTCCTAAACGGTCCTTAAGGAAGGACAACTCCGTTCCCACTTCCCAGGTAGTGGATATTTCCGGTTTAATTTTATCGTTGCGCAAACGGTCGCTTACCGTAAAACCTAATACGCTTGAGCCGTCCGCAGAGGTATAAGGTGAGTGTATTTCAGAATCCTGGTAACCATCACCCACTCCGCTTGATACAAACACGTTCTTAATGCTGTAAGGTTCTGCATCCTTACCAACCTGTGCAAAGCTGGCGCGTATTTTACCATAGCTCAATATCATTGGGTTAGCGTTAAACAATTCGCTGAACACAAATGATGAACTTACACCCGGATAAAAGTAAGAGCGGTTATTAGTTGGCAAGGTACTGCTCCAGTCATTTCTGCCGGTAACATCCAAGAAGAATAAATTCTTGTAGCCAAAGTTAACGTCAAAATAAACGCCGGCTATACGGCGGTTTATTAGCTCATTTTTTAAAGTTGGGCGTCCTGCGCTGTTTTCAAAACTATATAAGTCCTCTATAGCCAGGCCGGCAGTTTCACCGTAAGTTCTTTTTACCTTTCTGGTGTAAATGTTCGTTCCTACCAGGGCAGAAATCGAATATTTATCCTTAAAGGTTTTGGCAAAACGGGCTATTACATCCGCGTTAATCTCGTTAACCTGGTAAACGTCTTCGCTGTAACGGCCAATGTAAACCTTCTCCAGGTCCTGGTTGATAAAGGAATACTTTCTCCATTTCTGGTAGCGTGAGTCGGTATAAACATCGGCACCTAACCTGCCGGTTAAAGTAAACCAGTCAATAGGCTTATAATCAAGGGTGATATTGGTATTAAACCGGTCAACGTTATTGGTGTTCTTCTGGTTTGCTATCAACCAATAAGGGTTTTGGTAATAAGCGCCGAAGTAGTTTTCCGGTGTATTGAACTTATTGTTCAGGTCCTTTTGCTCTAATACCGAAATATCGCGTGGTATGTTCAACACATGGAAATAAGGAGAGAAATCACTCTGTCCCTGAACCATTAAATCGCCTTCGGTTTTGTTGTAGTTAAAGGTTATAGTAGAAAGCAATTTGCCGCCAAAGTCGTGCGTAACATTAGTGCGTATGGAGTTACGCATGTAACCTGTGCCGGGAAACACCCCCTCATACTTAAAGTTGTTGTAGGATAGGTAATACGACGTACCCTTGGTAGCACCTGAAATTGAGATGTTATTATTCAACGACTTGCCAACCTCAAAAAAGGCGCGGTGGTTATTAGGCAGCCCAGAGTAAGGCTTTATGCGTTGCTCCCCATCAACCTCCTGCCCCCAGGGGCGCATTACACCATCAAACTTAGGGCCCCAGCTAAAGTTTTCGCGGCTGTCAGGTAGTTTTTCGCCCCCCTGGCCATACTCGTTTTGCTCTTCAGGCAACTTTAAAGGAGTATGAAAAGAGGTTTGCGAGTTAACGGAAACCATAAACTTGCGGCCATTTCCACCCGGGCCACTTGCACCCTTCTTGGTGGTTATCAGTACTGCACCGTTCGCCCCACGTTGACCGTAAAGGGCAACTGCTGCAGCGCCTTTCAACACTGTTATCGCTTCAATATCCTGCGGGTTAATGTCATTACCGCGGTTGCCTGCATCGTATTGGTTGTTTAAAACATCCTCAAACCCGAAGTTAGAGTTATCAATAGGCACACCGTCAACCACTATAAGGGCGTTATTATCGCCTGTAAATGAGGAACCACCACGCAATACAATGCGGGTTGAACCACCCGGCGCACCGGTGGAGTTGCTTATTTGTGCGCCCGCTACTTTACCCTGAAGGGCGTTAAGAGCGCTGCTTTGGCTTACGCGGTTAAGGTCTTCATCCTTTACCGTAGTAGTTCCGTAGCCCAAAGAGCGTTTTTCACGCTGTATGGCAAGGGCGGTAACTACCACTTCATCAAAGGTGGTGTTATCCGTTTCCAAAACAACATTTATAGTCGGCTGCGTTCCAACAGGTACTACCTTCTTTTTAAAGCCTATGTAGCTTATCAGCAGGTTTTTAGCGCTGTCACTTACAGTTAAGCTGTATTTTCCGTCAATATCGGTTACGGTTCCGTTGGTGGTATTTTCTTCCACCACATTGGCTCCTATAAGTGGTTGCCCATCACTGCCGGATAGTACCACCCCGTTTATGCTGCGTTGGGCGTACAGGTTGCCTATACACAGCACAAGAACCAATAAAACAATTGCTTTGTTGAATTGCTTCATACATAAAATTTTGGTTAAGAAATAGGTTATCGCATTTTAAAATTAACGCTAAAATACCGACATTTTACATCCATTAACATATGCCAACTTTTATTAGTTGTTCACACTCAACTGATTTTAAATTCAAAAAGAGGCTTGTTTTTATCTACCGGATGGCTTAAAAAGGCACAAAGTTTAACAGCCAATCATTTAATTTTTTACGTTTGTTACTCTACAAATCGCAAACATGAACGATAATCTTAGAATAAGAATGGAAGACATCTTCCAGGAGGCTGACCGCCTTATCAGTGAACAGAAAATAGGTGAAGCTTTTAACAAGCTAACCGGCATTGTGCAGGAAATGCCAAACTTCGGCAAGGCATACAACCACATCGGATGGATTTACGAAACCAAGTATAAAGACTATCCTAACGCAGAAAAGAACTATAAACAGGCTATTGAGTACGCACCCGATTACCACGCCGGTTATTATAACTATGCCATTGTGTTAAGCACCCTGCAAAAATGGGATGACCTGCAGGCTTTATTGGATAAAGCCCTAACAGTGCCCGGCATAAACAAGGGCACTATTTACAATGAGTACGCTATAATGTTTGAGGCCCGCCAAAAATATAAAGAGGCTATTGATGCTTACAAGAATTATATAGCCAACAGCTTTGATAATAAGCAGATTGATACTGCTAAGGATAGCATTGAGCGTTGCAAAAAGAAAATGGAAATTTTCAACCTCTAGTTTGAGTCGCGATTAACAGTATAAATAACCAGCACTATAAACCCCAGTGCGAGGGCTACTAACACTATTTCCTGGCCGTACTGCCAATGTAACATCTTAAACAATACGCCAACAGCAAGCAGAAATGCTGCTGTTGCGCTTACTTTGGAGGTAATTCCCTCTTCGGAACCCAACCTTATGGCAGCAGCAATGCCCACTGTTAAAAGGCCGCAGATAAGCATAATGTTAGCGCCGGGCCAGTGCAATATTTTAAACAAAAAACCGGCAAGGGCTACCACCATGGCAATTGGCAAAATAACGTTTAACGCGTTTTTCATATATCAAAAAGCATAGCCAATGTTTAACTGTCCGCACAAGTTAAAATGGCGCAAAGGTTTTATTAAATAATACGGAGACCGGGAACTCTTGTTATTAGCAGCGTCGTAGTTAATCATAAAACTGTTTTTGTAACCCAGCCCGCTGAAAACTTCTACGTACCAATGGTCGCCCATCTGAAATTGATAACCAACAATAGCGTTGGCGTTAAAGTTATTAATTGTAAGGTAATCGCCATTGCCGTTCCGCTCTTTTACCTTAACAATGTTGTAAGAAACATAAGGGCCTATAAACAATCCTTCCGGTGCCCTAAACCCCTTTAAGGGGTAAAAGCGATAGCCTACTGCAATGCGCCCGCCCCTTATGCTGTATTGCGAAAGAAAGGAGCTCTTTGGCCTAAGCAAGGCATCCACAATCAAAATAGGGTTGGGATAATTGTAGGAGCCGGTAACTGTTAGGGAGTGATTGTAAGCCAACATACGCTCATAGCTCAATCTAATCTCACCACATAAAATAATCTGGCCGGTTATGTAACTAAAGGAACTCCACTTTACAATATTATCCCTTTCCGCAAAGCGGGGTGTTTTAAAACCCTGAAAACCGGTACTGTCCTTTACCTGTGCCCGGGCGCAAATACATAAAACAAGAAGTAATGAAACCAGTGCAAGCTGTTTCATTGCCGTAAACATTATTGCAGCAGTTCGGCTAACTTTTGATCTAATGCCGGGCCACGAAGATTAGTGGCAACAATCTTACCTTCTTTATCTAACAGAAAAGTAGCCGGTATGCCTTGCACGCCGTATTTCATAGCTGCCTCACTTTGCCAGTATTTCAAATCGCTTACCTGGTTCTCCCACTGCATATTCAGGTTCTTAATGCTGTTTTTCCAGGCGCCGGCTTCTTTATCTAACGATACGCTGTAAATGGTAAAGCCTTTGTTTTTATACTTATTGTAAGCAGCCACTACGTTAGGCATTTCCATACGGCAGGGCCCGCACCACGATGCCCAGAAATCAATTAAAACCACCTTACCGCGCAGCGACGACAACTTGATGTTTTTACCTTCAGGATTTGGAAGATCAATCTCAGGAGCTATTTTGCCCACCTTAACGGCCTCAGCAGCGTCCAGCGCTGCCTGTTGGGCCTGTGCCTGCTGGCTCATTTGGTTAACTATGGAACGAAACTCTTTAGAGTAAGAAGAGTTAGGCAACTCTTTATCCAGGCGGTCGGCCACCGCTTTGTTCTCTTTCAAAAACTTATCAGGCGGCGCATTGGTTACATAAAACAGCGCTACAAAAGGGCTCTTGGCATTCGTAAAGCCATCGCGTAGTTGCTTTTCGTAAGCAGCACCTGCCTGGTTTAACGCATTTGCTACCATAGCAAGCGAATCGGCACTCATACCCATTTGCTGATAAGCATAGTAGGTATTCTTTAGCGTGTTCAGGTTGCGCTGTGTTTCGTTAACGGTTTTAATAGCTGTTTGAAATTCATCATTCTCTGCCGAGCCTGTTACTTTAAATGCATCAGGCCTTGCTAAATCAATATCCATTTTGTAGGCAGTTGGCTCTAATAGAAACAACCAAAAAATCTGGTCGCTTAGTTTAATGCGGTAGTACCCTTTCTCCGAAACGCCTTCCAGCTTGAAATTGCCTTGCGGGTCAACTTTGGCCGAATCGATTACAGTAACCTGCTGAAGGGAAAGCTTCTCCAACAATACCGAGCCGGCATTATAGTTTTTAATGGTGCCCTGTATGCTGTACTTATCGTTATTGGAAGCGCCACGATTACAGGCAGTAAACACAACAAGCAACAGTATAACGCTGTAAATTCTTTTCATCATAATCTTAAAATTAGCGCTTAATTCTCAAGCTTTTCAATCATCAGTTTATTGGTCACCTTAGGGTCAGCCTTACCTTTGCTGGCTTTCATAACCTCCCCAACAAACAAACCTAGCAAACCTTTTTTACCTCCCTTGTATTCAGCCACCTTTTCAGGATATTTGGCAACTACCTCCTCTACCAATTGCTTAATCAGGCCCTCGTCACTGTTTTGCAACAGGTTTAGCTCCTCGGCAATCTTCAGCGGTTCTTTAGCAGGGCTTTCAATCAATACAGGGAAGATTTTGGTAGAAGCTACTGAAAAGTTGGTTTTACCCTCATCAATAAGGGCAATCATAGCAGCTATCTTTTCAGGGGCCACTTTAAACTCCTGAATCTCCAGCCCGTTTTCGTTCAGGTAACTCTTAATCGGGCCTATCATCCAGTTGCTGGCTGCCTTGTAATTTTTTGTGCTTGCTATCAGCGTATTAAAATACTGTGCGGTAAACTTATCATCACTTATCAGGCGCGCATCGTATTCCGGTAAACCGTATTTTGTTACATATTCTTCCTTCAACTCTGCCGAAAGCTTAGGCATGTGAGCCTTAACATTGGCAATATATTCATCCGTCAATATCACCGGTGGCAAATCCGGCTCAGGGAAGTAGCGGTAATCATGCGCATGTTCCTTACTGCGCTGTGTTAAGGTAATGCCCTTAACCGCATCAAAGCCACGGGTTTCCTGCGTTAACTTCTCTCCTGCTTCAATGGCATCCACCTGGCGTTTAAACTCAAACTCAATAGCGCGCTTTACATTGCGCATGCTGTTCATGTTCTTTACCTCGCTGCGCGGGTTGTAAGCGGTTGTGCCTTTTAACCTTACTGATATATTAGCATCGCAACGCATATTGCCGTTCTCCATATCGCCGTCGCATATATCCAGGTAGCGCACAAGTTTGCGCACTTCAGCCAGGTAAGCCATAGCCTCGTCACCACTGCGTATATCCGGTTCGCTCACAATTTCAATAAGGGGTACACCGGCACGGTTCAAGTCCACCAGGGTAAAATAGGGGTCCATATCATGCGTACTTTTGCCCGCATCTTCTTCCATATGTATGCGCGTTAAACGCACCTTTTTCTTCTCGCCGTTTAACTCAAACTCAATAACACCTTCGGTACATATTGGTGTTTTATCCTGTGTTATCTGGTAGCCCTTTGGCAAGTCGGCATAGAAATAGTTCTTACGCGCAAACTGATTTTCATGTCGGATAACACTATGTGTTGCCAAACCAACTTTAACCGCGTATTCAATGGCAGTTTCATTAACCATGGGTAAAGTGCCCGGGTGGCCTAATGAAAGAGGGCTAACCTGGGTATTGGGTGATTCGCCGAAATCCGTAGCGTCAGCACAATACATTTTGCTTTTGGTTGAAAGCTGCGCATG
This sequence comes from Chitinophagales bacterium, assembly GCA_039811145.1. Taxonomy (GTDB): domain Bacteria; phylum Bacteroidota; class Bacteroidia; order Chitinophagales; family LD1; genus Bog-950. The sequence continues at coordinate 53,821 of JBDHYB010000011.1, forward strand.
CACTTCCAAACCAACTATAACTTCATATTTATCGTAGATATCCATGCGTAAATTAAGGCGGCAAACATAATGAATTTAGAGCAGTGTCTGCCCGTTGAGCAAGCCTATTTGTCTCTCATCCAAAATTCTATGTGAGGGGTACGTCTCCATGTCCCGGCGGCTATTTCACTTTCAGAAATAAAGGATGCAGAATCCTCCGTAACCGCCCGGTAAACTGATACTAGCCTGTAGTCATTTAAAAATGCAAGGCGCCAACATTCAAATCTCTCAAATTCCGGTTGGTTACAAATTTGTAAATCGCCGGATTGATAAACAAACAGTTTTGAGGGGTTTGCCATAATTTGCTGCTTATACTCTTCTACCATAGCCGGGCCATAGGGTTGGCATTCAAACAATGGATAATTGTAAATATATCCGGAGGCGGAAACACGATTCGCATAAAACAACAACTCCGGTTCATTACTGAATATACTTAACCTCTCTGTTTGGGGTATAAGGTTGCGGACATAGTTGCCCACCGCGGGCATTTCTTTAAACATTCCCCATTTATAGTGTTTCGATAAAGCATTTTCAGGCTTGTCCATAAACAACACATCTCTTTGAGCTATAAAGAATACAGCAAAGCAAAAAGCAACTGTCAATGAGGCTACATCTTCTCTAAATCGGGCAGCGTAAAAGTAACCGCAGCCTGCAATTGCAGCCAAGGCCGGATATGCCAGAATAAAATAATGTAACCTGAAGTAGAAACCCGTACTAAGCGCCACAATTGAAAACGCTAACCACGTTATAACCATTACGTTTTTCCGAAACTTTAAAAAAACGATTAGCAAACAAAGCGCTGTTAATGCCCAAATCGCCGGTGCACCGCTAGTTAACTGAATTACCTTACCGGGCACGCCGGCCCTGGAAAGGCCCAGGTAAGCATAGGCATACTTAACGGTTAGAAAAACGAACTTATCACCCAAACCATTTCCAAACACCCATAAAGCCAATATTGCTAAAACAAACAGGTACCCTACTGCAAATGCGGCCAACACGCGCAGTTTTGCAGCTATTCTGTAATTGTAAATTGTATGCAACAATAACAGCATGCCAAACACGGTAAACGCATAGCCATGCTGCTTCATAACTACAGCCATTGCCAGCAAAGCGCCACCGGCAATAACAAACAATACCTTTTTTCCGGCCCTATAACGCATTAGCGCCCATATACCCCATACCGCAAACAGGTTAACAAAATGCTCCGAATTAGCCATCAACCCTTCACCCTCCATAGTACCAACAAGGGCAACAAAAGTTAGTGAAGCTACATTTGCAGCTACGGTGTTCTTATGCATTAAGCGAACAATACCATATACGCCAAATGCGGTTAGCATTACTATAACGAAAACACCATATCGAATAGCCTCTATACATTCGCTGCCTATTGCCATTAGCAAAGAATACATGAAATACGTACCGGGGAATTTCATATTGTAAGCATCCTTGTAGGGCAGCTTGCCGTGTAAAATCAGGCTGCCGGCATAGGCATATTCACCCTCGTCTCTTTCAAGGGGCTGGTGTATATATCTAAGGCGAACAAAAAGCAGTAAAATTAAAGCTACAAAGAGCAGGAGCAGAAACAAGCCTTGGCGAAAAGATAACCTACCGAATCCTGTGTTCTGCATATTTATCGTAGATGCTTTCGTTAATTGCACCTGTGGTGTAAACAAATTATCGTTGCCAGAACATTCACATATAAGCAATCAGCTTCTCGTTCCGCGGCAATCTTCAGCTTTGTGATTCTTTATTTCAAAATTAGTTCGAAAACTTAGCCTTCAACTTTGCACTTAACTCATCTACCTCACTCACACTTCCGGCACTGGCCTGCACAAAATCAGCAGGGCCGCCGCCTTTTATTGTAGTGGAAAGTTCCTTCAGTAAATCGCCGGCCTTAATACCTAACGACGGAGCTACACGCAAATGAACAACCTGCTTGCCATTAGCTGTGGTTGAAAGCAGAAAAACGTAGCCATCTTTAGCTTCGTTAACCAGGCCAATACCCAGCTTGCGCAAAGCATCAGCGCTGCTTACTTCACCAACTTTAGCAGTTAATAATTTCACATTGCCTTTGGCTTCAACCTTTTCAGCATATTGCTTTATCAGTCCACTTACCAATTTATCCTGCAGTTGCTCATTCTCCTTTTGCAATTGTGCGCTTTGCTCCTGCAGGTTCTTTACACTTTGCACCACATTCTTAGCGCCTTTAAACAACTCCGTAATCTGATTTAGCTCGTTAACTTTGGCATCAACGTATTCCAGCGCTTTGCGCCCGGTTACCGCCTCAATACGGCGCACACCTGCGCTAATTGAACTCTCCGAAACTATTTTGAACAAGCCGATCTCACCCGTGCTGCGCACATGCGTGCCTCCACACAATTCGCGACTGAACTTTTCATCAAAGGTTATTACCCGAACAAACTCACCGTACTTCTCACCAAACAGCATAGTGGCGCCTAACTTCTCAGCCTCCTTAATAGGCACATTGCGCTTTTCGTCAAGGACAATGTTCTCCATTATGCGGTCATTTACTATCTGTTCTACTTTAGCAATCTCCTCATCGCTCAGCTTAGCAAAGTGTGCAAAGTCAAAACGCAAATAATCAGGGTGCACTAATGAGCCTTTCTGCTGCACATGGTTACCCAGCACAGTGCGTAAAGCGCTCTGTAATAAGTGCGTGGCTGAGTGGTTTTTACGAATATCATTCCTGCGGCGCTCATTAATTTTAGCGTGTACCTTACCTTCAGGCTTAGCGGGTAGTTTCTTTACCCAGTGCACAATAAGGTCATTCTCTTTTTTGGTATCCAGCACATCAATTTTCTCGCCGCCAAAATCCAGGTAGCCGGTATCACCAATCTGCCCACCGCTCTCTGCGTAAAAAGGCGTTTTATCCAATACTACCTGAAACAGTTCCTTATCTTTCTGCTTAACACTGCGGTATTTTACCACATGTGCATCAGCCTCGTCGTAATCGTAACCTACAAAATCAGTTTTGGTATCAGCTTCCACATTTACCCAATCGCCTTGCTCGGTGGCCTGTGCGTTGCGGGCGCGGTCTTTTTGGGCTGTCATTTCCTTATCAAAACCGGCTTCATCAATAGCATATCCTTTTTCCGAAGCCATTAAACGTGTAAGGTCCAAAGGAAAACCATAGGTATCAAAAAGTTCAAATGCAACTGCACCGGCAACTGTTTTAGAATTGGTCTTTCCCATTTCTTCCTCAATGGTTGCAAAGCGGCGTATACCATTGGAAAGTGTCTTTAAAAAGCTATTCTCCTCCTCTTTAATCACCGTTTCAATAAACTCCTTTTGCTTCACAATTTCAGGGAAGAAATCACCCATCTCGGTGCAAAGTACATTCACCAGCTTATATAATAAGGGTGTATCACAATCCAGATAAGTGTAGTAATACCTTACAGCCCGTCGCAGAATACGGCGTATTACATAACCGGCACCGGTGTTACTAAGCATTTGTCCATCGGCAATGGTAAATGTAATAGCACGTATATGGTCGGCCACAACCCGCATGGCAATGTCAATCTTCTCATCCTTACCGTATTGCTTATTGGTTAAAGCGCCAATTTGCTGTATAATGGGTTGAAAAACGTCCGTATCGTAGTTACTCGTTTTCTTTTGTATAGCAACGCAAAGGCGCTCAAAGCCCATGCCTGTATCCACATGCTGTTTAGGCAGTTTTACCAGGCTCTTATCAGCCTTGCGCTCAAACTCCATAAACACATTGTTCCAAATTTCAATCACCTGTGGGTGGCTGGCGTTAACCAGGTCTTTACCATCCAGCTTTTTGCGCTCCTCATCACTGCGCAGGTCTATATGTATCTCGCTACAGGGGCCGCATGGTCCTGTATCGCCCATCTCCCAAAAGTTGTCTTTCTTATTCCCTCTAAGTATACGGCTTTCATCACCTATTAGTCCCTTCCACAAGTCATACGACTCCTGGTCAAAAGCCAACCCCTCTTTATCATCGCCTTCAAACACCGTTACATAAAGGCGGTCTTTATCCAGTTTGTAAACCTCGGTTAAAAGCTCCCAACTCCAGGTAAGTGCATCCTTCTTAAAATAATCACCAAAGCTCCAGTTGCCCAGCATCTCAAACATGGTGTGGTGGTAGGTATCAACCCCTACTTCTTCCAGGTCGTTATGTTTGCCGCTTACGCGCAGGCACTTTTGGGTATCGGCTACACGGGCATATTTAATAGGCTGGTTGCCTAAAAATATATCCTTAAAGGGCGCCATACCGCTGTTAATGAACATCAGGGTAGGGTCGTTTTTAACCACAATAGGGGCCGAAGGCACAATCTTATGCCCTTTGCTCTCAAAAAAATCTAAAAATGCCTTCCGTATCTCTGCCGACCTCATATTTGCCCTGTTAACTCTTTTTGTTTTAACAATAACTTGTTCTTAATAAATTTGGAACTCCCGGCAGGCAAGCCCGGCGGGGGAGGCACGAAAATAAGAGAAGACATTAAATAATCGCACTCCTGGAACCGGGTGCATTAAAGTCCTTCCGGTTAGTGGAAGGATTTAGATGAGGATTCTGGTATGGCCCTTTTCAGAAAGAAACAGAAATACATATTTAATACCCAAACCCTAAGCTACGAAAAAGCCGTAGTTAGCTGGACGGCCCGCATCCTTCGCTTTTTGGGCTTTATGGTTGCCGCTTTGGTGTTTTCGCTGGGTATCTCCACCATTTATTACAAGTTCTTCGATTCGCCCAAGGAGAAGATTCTGAAGGCCGAGTTAAATGAAATGAAGGACCAATACGCCATCCTTAACCAGGAAACCCAACGCCTTTCTGAGGTTTTATCGGACCTGCATTACCGCGATGGCAATATTTACCGCGTACTATTTGAAGCTGACCCTATAAACAACGATGTATGGGAAGCAGGCTCAGGCGGTGTAAACAAATATCGCGGACTTGATAAATACGACAATGGCGAAATTATTAAGGATGTAGCCATGAAGGTGGACAAGCTTAAAAAGCAGATGGTGATACAGAGCAAAAGCTACGATGAAATTGCCGAGATGATTAAGAATCAGCAAAAGATGCTGAGTTCTATCCCATCCATACAACCCATACCAAACAAAAAGCTGGAGCGTATGGCTTCAGGCTATGGCTGGCGCATTGACCCTGTTTACAAAATTCAGAAATTCCACGAGGGAATGGATTTTACCTGCCCTGTAGGCACAGAAGTGCACGTTACCGGCGATGGTGTGGTAGAAACCGTTAATTACTCCTTTAACGGCTACGGCAACGAGATTATAGTGAACCACGGTTATGGTTACCGTACCCGTTATGCACACCTTTCGCGTTTTAAGGCTACACCGGGCCAAAAGGTAACGCGTGGCGAGGTAATTGCCTTTACCGGTAGCACGGGTAAGTCAACCGGGCCACACCTGCATTACGAGGTGATAAAGAATGGCAATGCGCTTAACCCCGTTTACTTTTACTATAACGACCTTAAGGACGCTGACTTTGAAAAGATGCTGGAGCTTTCTACCAACCCCGGCCAAACGCTGGATTAGAGGCAAGGCGGAGGTTTGAGTTAAGATTGTTGAATGAGAGCAACACTTGCTAATAGCAAAGGCCGATGAATTAGTTAGAATTTTTGTAACCTCGCTAAACACTTCTAAAGGAAGGTAGAACCAGGTTTGTATTAATTCCGAATTCTGCAATCTGAAATCCGAATTGATGTCATACAAGGAAAAGGAAATAGAGAAACTATACTACAGCATTGGCGAAGTGGCCGAAATGCTGTCGGTAAATACTTCTCTGTTACGATATTGGGAGAAAGAGTTCGACATTCTGCGGCCTAAGAAGAACGCCAAAGGCGATCGCTTTTTCACAAAAGCCGATATTGAAAACATCAAGCTGATACACCATTTGGTAAAAGATAAAGGCTACACCCTTGAAGGGGCCAAGCAACAACTGAAAATGAAGTTTGACGGCGAAAAAAAGAAGCTGCTGCTGATTGAGAAGTTGAAAGAAGTGCGCGGCTTTCTTACTGAACTAAAAGAGCAGTTAGATAAATAACCGCTGTCCCCTCCTCATGAAAAAACTACTCTCATTAATCGTTTTGGGCTTTTGTGTTACGCTTGGCTATAGCCAAATTGTGGATAGCACCGGGGTAAATGAAGATACCATTACCTTGATTGGCGTTGGCGATATTATGATGGGCACGCTGTATCCTGAGCCCGAACTGCCTCCTGATGATGGCATACACTTGTATGAAGAGGTGGATACCTTTCTGAAGGATGCTGACGTAACCTTCGGCAATTTAGAAGGTGTGCTGATGGACAAAAACGGCCCCTCTAAAACCTGTAAGGACCCCAGCGTATGTTATGTATTCCGCAGCCCCCAGCGTTATGCCAAGCTTTTAGTGGATGCAGGCTTTGATGTGGTAAGTGTAGCCAACAACCACGCAGGCGATTTTGGTGATGCAGGCCGCCAAAGCACCATGCGCACATTGGATAGCACAGGCCTTGAATATGCCGGGCAATTACAAAAACAGGTAGCTATCTTTTACAAGAATGGGGTAAAATATGGCTTTACGGCCTTCTCCCCCAACAACAATTGCATTAGTGTAAACGATACGGCACAGGCCATTGCTATTGTAAAACAGTTGGACTCATTGGTAGATGTGGTTATAGTTTCCTTCCACGGCGGTGCCGAGGGCGCCGCTTACCAAAACGTACCTAAAAAGCATGAACTTTTTCATGGCGAGGACCGCGGCAACGTGTACGAGTTTGCCCATTTGCTGGTTGATGCCGGGGCCGATGTTATCTTCGGGCAAGGGCCTCATGTGCTCCGCGCAGTAGAAGTTTACAACAAGCGCTTTATATCCTATAGTGCCGGTAACTTTTGCACTTATGGAGGCATGAGCGTTAATGGAGTAAACGGCCTGGCTCCCATTTTTAAGGTGTTTGCCAACAAAAAAGGCGAGTTCATTAAAGGGCAGGTTATTCCTTGCTATCAACTGTCGCACACCTACGTGCATTACGATCCCGACAAGCGGGCCATTACTCTTCTAAAGTATCTGACTAAACAGGATTTTCCGGATTCTGACTTGACTATCACTGATAACGGCGAGATACTTTTAAAAGGTGCTGAATAAGCCCTATTGAAATAAAGTCCAAATGCAAAAACCGGTGTAGGCCATTCCTATCAGCAAAGTAACAACTACAACACCCCTTCCTTCATTCTTGTAGCAGGCCCAACACAAGCGGAAATAAACTGAGGCATACACAACAGCGATAAGAAGAAAGAAGAGTGCCACAGGCTCCTTATCACCCTTTAATGTAAAATCTATACTGCTTGCGAAAAAGGCAATAGTGCCCACCATCAAAACCCCGAATACGGCTAGGGCAAAAACCACAGGGGCCTTAAAACTCATACCGCTTCATACCTATATTCATGCGCATGCCTATATCAAAAATAAAGGCAGACTTGTAAAGCAGCAGTTCGTTAATGGTATTGTTTGTGGTTTTAGTGCCTGTTTTAGCGCGGTAAAGCACCTGCGCATCAATGTAAATATTGTGCCATGGCTGGTAGGTGCCTGTTAACTGAAAGTAGGTTATAGTTCCTTTAGCGCCCTGTCCCATTTTGTTTCCAAACTCGCGCGATACGGTGGTTCCGCCGTTAGAGTTCTGCAATATATCGCCGCCAAAGTTGGTCCAGGTGTTATCCAGGTTAAGGGTATCATCACCTACGCGGGCAATAGATAGCTTGGCGTTTAAGGCAAGTTCCTTAATTGGCTGGTAATGCAACTGCATAATAACTTCATAGAAGTTAGCGCCAAGCGGGTGCGCCAGCGGCTGGTTGTAGTGTGTAAAGTTTATAGTGCCTCCGTGGCTGTAGGTAAACGGCCTAACGTAGTTAAACTCCAGTTGTGCATCAAGGTTTGGTGCAAGGTCAATGTATTTAACCCCTGCCTGCACGCCAAACTTATTTGCCCACCATCCGTTGCCTTTAAAGAAGTACTTAAAGTTAAACTCATCCAACATTAACTGGCCGTATAGCGAAAGGTGGTTAAACAGGTTCAACTTAAAATCAGCGCCCAACAATACATTATCAGGGCTGCCTATAGAGTGTTCCACCGCCCTGTAGAAAATAATAGGGTTAAGATATTGTAGTTCAAAGTGGTTGCTGCGCTGCATAACAACACCTTCGTAAAAGCCTATGGTTAAGCCATGCCATGGCTTAAAGGTAAGGTGGTGCGCAGCAAGGTATTTCTTTGGTAACAGTATATCGCCGCCGCGCGGGTATTGGGCGGTTAACTCTGCCAATATGCTTTGGTAGCGTATGCGCCAAAACTGTAAATCAAACTTCAGGAAAAGATAAGGCGCTGCATTATCCGACAGGAATAAGGAACGCTGTCCATCACCAATGAAGAACTTATCGCGGCCTAAGGAGATGTTCAGGTATTTCAGCACGTTTACATTGACATAGCCGCGGGCATCAAAGTAATCTATACCATCTTTAAATTTAAAGATCTTCGATTCGTAATCTTTCCAGTATGCCTGGCCCGGCACATAGGTGTACTTCATACCCGTGCCGGCATTGGTGGAGCCTACCCGTATTTCGTCAGCTACATAACTATAAGGCCTTGCGGCGTTACCCAAAACATTAAAGTAAAAGCTGAACACCTTCTTTATGTTGCCTCTTACTTCTACACCCCGGGCGCTCGAAAACACAAAACGGCCGTTTGATTCTCCACCCAAACGAAGGTCAAACACCGGGTTTACACGTATATCAAACAGGCCTTTCTTTTTAGAACTGTAATGCAAAAAACTGGCGGGTTCGCGGTAAAGGGCTTTCCATAAAGGCCTGCGGTTAACACTCGTCAGGCTATCCAGCCATTCAGCATCCTCATCAACCAGCCATTGCAGGTTGTATTGTTGCACCTTGTTAAAGCGCATGTTGGATAGCAACAGAGTTTCAGCCACCTTAGCTACATCCCCGCGGTGGTAACCCTTGTCTTGTGTATGGATGATGGGTAAAATCCTGCTGTATTTTATATCCAGGCGGTCAACCTGGTAATAAGCATCCGAGCCAAGCGGAATATAGGTGCCCTGGGCAAATGAGCCAAGGCTTAAAAGGGCCGTAACAGTAAGCAGTAAAAATCTCCTCATAAGCAACTACACCGCAGCGCGATAGCGCCAAACCTAAACGAATTTTGCCTCCTATACAAATTAGCTTACCACAGCCTGGGCTGCTGTGCAGCAATCACTAAGCACTATTGCGCCGGTTTTTCAGTTTATCAGCTAACAAAAGGCCTAATCCACCAAAAAACATAAGCAGCAGAATAACAACCATGCTCCACTTTACATTGGTGAAAAACGATGCAATAAGCACCGTTCGTTCCGATAGGTTAGGGAACTCCCCTATCATCCTGATGAGAAAAAAGTTTTCGCAATAATCAACCACCATGATTAGAAAAGGGAACAAGTGCAAATGATTATACACCACACCATGGCGGTTACCGGCCTTATAAATCCAGGCAATGGTTATCACAAAAAAGAAGGTATAGGCAATGGGGTAAATACTATCAGCTATGGCGCTTACCTTAACTACCAGGGCCCGGCCTTCATCGCCGTAAACTGCTATAATGTTATGAGCCTTTTCGGTAGTATACCCGCCAAACTGCAGGTCCAGTATCTCGGTAGGCTTACCTGCAACATCGCTAATCCACTTGGCGCATAAAGGCATAACTACTGCCCCCATTAGCAGGTAGCCAACAAGGGCAATAAAAAACCACTTTCTGCCTGCCATACTCCATAAGTACTCCGAAATCCTGTTTATCATTTTTGCCGTATGTATTTATAGTATTAAAACAACTTCGTTAATTATCTGTTAACTATAAGGTGGTTGTAAGGCAGGTGACTCATGCCCGTCAAATAGCTATCAAAACACAATGTATGAAATTACCTATTCTTGTTACGGCAGGCTTATTTATAATGCTTACTTCTTGTGGGCAAAATAACCCTGGCGATTCAAAAGCCTCAAAAAACAATCAACAAACTATGAGCAACGATACCGGCAAAATTGAAAAAACCGAAAAAGAATGGCAGGAAAGCCTTACCCCCGAACAATATTATGTTTTAAGGCAAAAAGGTACCGAAGCGCCCTTTACCGGCAAATACTACCTAAATAAGGAAAGGGGTGTTTACGTATGCGCCGCCTGCGGTAATGAGTTGTTTACTTCTGACATGAAATTCGATTCGCACTGCGGTTGGCCAAGTTTTGACAAAGAAATAGCCGGCGGAAAAATTAAAACGCAGGTAGATACCTCGCATGGCATGGTTCGCACCGAAATTATGTGCGGCAAGTGTGGTTCGCACCTCGGCCACCTGTTCGACGATGGCCCTACCGAAACCGGTATGCGCTACTGTGTAAATTCAATCTCGCTCGATTTTAAAAAGGACGGGCAATAAATAAAGTTTTGTGTGGGTTAATGTGAAGACGCAGCCACCTGTAACAGGGTGGCTGTTCTTTTTTTTGAAACCTTAGCCTGTTTTTTACGTAGTGTACATTGTAAAACCACAATAGTGTAGTGTAAAAAGGAGCACCAAACACTTATCTACACTTTTTGTGTACAACCGTGGACCCGGGAGCCCTGCCTCTCAACTATTTTTGAACGTGTAAAACTATCTCAACATGAGAAAGCTTTTTTTAAGTGCAGTATTCTTTTCAGCAGTTTACCTCGGTAAGGCTCAATATTCTTTAACCTTCTGCGAGGATGTTAACCAGGAGGGCAAACCCCAAATGGCCTCTAACTCCTTTATGGTTGACCAAAGCGGCGGCGTGCTCAAGTTTTTGGTTAAGGCTGATGATAAGTTCAATACGGAGCAAATGGAGTTCCGCATATTCTATATAAATGATTCCGGCAAAGAGGAGGAAGTAACCCGTATGCCGCAAAAAGTAGAATCAGCCTGGAACTACGCCTGGAAAGAAGTAGTGTTCTTCGACCCCGGAACCTATAAGATAAAGGTTTATACCGGCAAAGGCACCTACCTTACCTCATCTAACTTAAGTATCAAGCAGAGATAACATCTCAACCTTTATAAAAGCTAAAGCCTCCCTTTCGGAGGCTTTTTTATTGCGTCGGTTTAAGGCCTGTCTCAATAAAAAAGCCCCTCGATTGCTCAAGGGGCTTTGTAAAAACTCTTCAAGGCACTTAAATCATAATCTTCAACACATCACCCACTTTAATAGGGCGGTTTTGTATCTCCTTATTATCAGCCTTTATCTTTTCAATAGTCAGGCCTTCATATTTCTGGCTTATGTTCCATAGGGTATCTCCGGGTTGCACCACATGGTAAATGCACTTACTGCCTGTCTTTGCCTTAGCCACTGTAACACTATCCGTTGGCTGAGTGGTGGTTTTAGCTGCCACCGCAGGGGCGTTCGCTTTCGCAAGACTATCAGCAGTAGCGCTGTTCAACACTTTGTTTGATGAAAACACCTGATCATATTTAGCCGTGGTGCCTGATGTTGAGGCAGTAGCTGCAGGCGTAGTATATATCTTCAGCTTTTGGCCGGGGTAGATATAGGAGTTCTTTAACCCATTCCATTTCTTAATAGAAGAGGAAGAAACACCATACTTGCTGGCAATAGCGCTAAGGCTTTGGTTCTTTTGAACCTTATGGTAAACCCACTTAGGCGCGGCAGCAATCAATACTTCGGTATTTTGCATGTCCTGCGTAGTATCGCGCATAACAACATCTTTCTTGGCTTCAAACAGGGCAAAGTAGTTTACAGGTAAATTTAACGGAAAACCGCTTTGCGTGTAAGGTATTACACCCTTCTTGATTGAGGGGTTTAAAAACTGCAACTCATCTTCGCCTATACCCAGGGTAGTAGATATATGGTGCAGGCTAACTTTTGAGGTTATAAGCACGGTATCTACAGCATACAATTCGCGCTTAGGTTCAGCGCTCATCAGTTTAAAGTCCTTGGCGTGCTCCATTACATAAACGGCAGCTATGTAGCAAGGCACGTAGCTGCGGGTTTCAGCAGGCAGGTAATTCATAATTGCCCAAAAATTCTTGCTGCCGCCTGCACGGGCAATAGCCTTATTTACGTTGCCGGGACCACTATTGTAAGCTGCCAATACCAAATGCCAATCCCCGTAAATGTCATACAACTTCTTCAGGTAATCAGCCGCAGCCTCAGTACTCTTAATGGGGTCGCGTCTTTCGTCAATGTAAGAATTGATTTGCAGGCCCAGCATACTACCGGTACCATACATCAACTGCCACAAACCTGTTGCACCGGCTTTAGATACCGCCACCGGGTTAAAAGCAGACTCCACTATAGGCAGGTATTTAAACTCCAGCGGTATTCCCTTCTTGTCTAAAATCTCCTCAAACACCGGGAAGTAAATCTGCGAATTAGCCAGGCAGCGCGTCATTAAACCACGCTTACGGTAGGCAAACATTTCAATAAACTGCTTTACATAACCGTTATAAGCCATTGGCACTTCGGCCGGTATAAGCTTCATCCTCTCCTTAATTTCAGCCTCGCTGTATTTGGGGATGATATCATAAGGCATATTAATGCTAGCAAGCAGTTCATCGCCGCTTACAAAAAACTTATCGCGCGTAAACAGGGAGTACGACATGCTGTCCAGTTGCACAATAACAGGGTCAATATCGCATGTAGCCGTAGAATCGTTATAGTAGTGATAGAAAGCATTACCCGGCTTCCATAGCAGCAGGCCCAACAGCAGAACCGCTAAACTTCTCATTTTTTTCACTGGCATAGTCAATTTAAGGGTTAGTCGCTAAATTAATTTATACGGCAAATAGCACTAATCATTTACAGTTTATTAAGCCTTTTTAAACCGGCATCTAAATTACATCAACGAATTAACGCCAATAGATATTTTTCAAACCCTTGTGGGTATCACTGTAAATTATTGTAGGCAATTGTTAATTGCTTAACAAATTCTACAGCCCTCTGCTAAACACATAGTAATCAATGCTTATTTAATAAAAAAGGCGGAAGCAAAGCTTCCGCCCAAAGAATAATCCCGGTTCCAACAGGAATTATTGCTTTACAAATTTTGTATTGAAACTTCCTGCTTCTGTCCTGAAATTTAACAGATAAACACCAGCCGGCAAACTTTCTACACTAAAGTTAAAGCTATGCTTACCGGCAGCCTTGTTATCGTTTAACAATTCGCTTACCATTTTACCGGTTACATCCAGTAAAACCACCTGTAAACGGGTAGCACTTACAATGCTATAGGTAACGTTTACATTATCGTTAGCCGGATTCGGCAACAGGCTGAAGTTAGCAACGTCAAAAATATTCTCGATACCCGAAATGGTAACGGTTCCGGTGTCGGCACATGCACCATTGCTGGCTATTACGGAGTATAAGCCGCTTTGACCACTTGGCACGGTGTACATTGAATCGGTAGCGTTATTAATCAAAGTTTGGTTGTGGTACCATTGGTAATTGCCGGCACCGCCCGCAGTAGTTAAAACATTACCGCTGCCAACGGTAATGCTGGCATCTGGCGTTTGTGTAACGTTCACGGTTATGGCACCGGTTGAACCACCTGTGCAGCCGTTTTGCGTAACAGTAACGTCATACGTTCCTGCATTGCTTACCACTATGCTTTGGGTGGTTGAACCGTTTGTCCATAAGTAACTGCTGAAACCTGAACCCGCGTCAAGCGTAGCTGTTTGTCCGCTGCAAATGTTTACAGGGCTTGAAGGTGTTATAGCGGCAGAAGGTATTGGGTTAAAGGTCACCTCTACCGTATCTCTTCCTACACAACCATTATCCTGTACGGTTACCACATAGCTACCACTGGTGGTAATGTTTACAGTTTGGTTTAATCCACCACCGCTCCAGCTATAGGCATCATAGCCGCCTCCGGCATCCAGTGTTACCTGGTCGCCATCGCAGGCTGTAATAGGGCCGGCAGGGGTAACATTTACCGCCACAGGGAAATTGCCCACGTTAACCGTTGCCGACGAAGTACCGGTGCAACCGCCCTGGGTTACCGTAACAGTATAGGTGCCTGCTGTATTTACGGTAATAGCTTGCGTGTTGCCGGCATTACTCCAGGCATAGGTAGTATATCCTGAACCTGCATCAAGCGTAGCATCGCCGCCGGGGCAGATATTGCTAACTGAAGGGGTAACCGTTGGTGAAAGTGAGCTACCGGTAACGTTTACTGTAGCGCTTGAAGTGGCCGTACAGCTACCGTTAGTGGCGGTAACAGTATAAGTTCCTGATGTGCTAACGGTAATAGCCTGGCTACTTGAAGAATTGCTCCATGCATAGGCAGTTTGACCCGCAGCAGCAGTTAATGTTACACTGCCCCCGGTACAAAATGTAAGCGGACCGCTTGGGGTAATCGTAGCATCCGCGCTACCACCGGTTACAGTTTTACTGGCAGTTGCCGATGAACAGTTATCATAAACCGTTACAGTATAAGTGCCCGGGTTAGAAATATTGATGGATGAAGTTAATGCACCTGTGCTCCATATGTAAGTATCATACGTTCCACCAGTTGCCGATAATGTACCGTTTTGGCCGCTGCACAAAGATGAAGGCCCACCAATTGAGGCCGGAGCTATTGCGCCGGGCGTTGAAGCCGTTCTTCCGGCAGCAGCTGTATCTACTGCGGCGCAGGCGCCATTGGGCACCTGAACGCGTATAAAATACTTAACACCGTACTGGCCGGCATCCTGATTACTCAAAGTAACCGGGAAACCGCCAAGCGAGGCGGATATACTTATTTTGATACGAAGGTTGTATTGGCCAACAGCATCAAAGGTAGTACCGGTTACACGCACGCATCCTGTGCTGTTTCCTGCAAACGTATTGTTGGCAGAATTAGTTGCCCAGCACAAACTGCATGGCAGGTTATTGATACTGTCAATTTTTATGCTGTTAATGGTAACAGTTTGGCCGTTAAAGGTAGTTGTTGGCGGTATCTGCATATCAATCTTTTGATCGAAAGGCTGGCCGATTACGGCACAAGCCATACTATCATAAGAAGGATAAAAGCCCAATTGCGGGTAAGGTCCGCCGGGCGTGCATATGCCGCTGCCGGAGTTGCCGCAATATTGGGCAAACAGGCTGTTTACTGAAAGTGCAAGCACAGCAATCAGCAGGGGTAAAAATCTTTTTTTCATTTACAGGGTTTTGGTTTTGCAGGTGAATATATAAAACCCACCCCACTCACAGCTCTGTGAGGGCTACATTTTATTAACCACTTGTTAAATGAAAATATTTCCTATACGTTGAACAGGAAGTGCATAATGTCTCCGTCATGCACAATGTATTCCTTGCCTTCTGAGCGAAGTTTGCCCGCAGCCCTGCAGGCCGCTTCTGATTTGTAGTGTACAAAATCATCATACGACATCACCTCTGCACGTATAAATCCGCGCTCAAAGTCTGAGTGGATTACACCGGCTGCCTGTGGCGCTTTATCGCCTTTGTGAATGGTCCAGGCGCGCACTTCTTTAACTCCCGCTGTAAAATAGGTTTGCAGGTTTAACAGGTGGTATGCAGCGCTTATCAATCGGTTAAGTCCCGATTCTTTTAGTCCCAACTCATTTAAGAACATCTCTCTTTCTTCAGCCGTTTCCATTACGGCAATATCGGCCTCAATAGCTGCGCTTATTATCACCACTTCGGCGTTCTCCCCCGCCACCGCCTTACGTATTTCTTCCACATACTTGTTACCGGTAGTAACACTGCCCTCTTCTACATTGCAGCAATAAATTACAGGCTTAGCAGTAAGCAATTGTATATCCTCAATAAAGCGCTTGTCTTCAACTGATACGCTAGCTGTTCTGGCGCTTTGCCCGCTTTCTAAATGCTTTTTATAAACATCCAACACTTCCAACCCGCGCAGCACTTCCTTATCGTTGCTTTTGGCCAGCTTTTTCAGCTTATCAATCTTCTTATCTACGCTGTCCAGGTCCTTTAACTGCAACTCGGTATCAATAATTTCCTTGTCGCGCACGGGGTTAACTGAACCATCCACATGTATGATATTCTCATTCTCAAAACAGCGAACCACGTGTATAATGGCATCTACAGCACGGATGTTACCTAAAAACTGGTTTCCCAACCCTTCTCCCTTGCTGGCGCCCTTTACAAGTCCGGCTATATCCACAAACTCAATTGTTGTTGGTACTACGCGCTGAGGCACTACCAATTCTTCCAGTTTCTTCAAGCGTGCATCAGGCACGGTTACTATACCTACGTTAGGGTCAATAGTGCAAAAAGGGAAATTAGCCGCTTGCGCCTTGGCAGATGATAAGGCATTAAAAAGGGTTGATTTTCCAACGTTTGGCAGGCCAACTATACCGCACTGTAAGCTCATACTCTAAAATTTTGAGCGGCAAATATAGAAATAGCTGCCACAAGCTATTTACGATTAATGTTAGCTACGCAATCGCGCTAAAATCAAAATAGAAAACCAGGAGTTCGAATTTTAAGGTAAAGGGCTACCAACCAAAGGTATCCCCCATTTCGCGGCGGTTCTTCTTAGTAGGTCTGCCTTGTTTGCTTTGGCGCTTGCCGGTGTATTCAACAAATGATGACTTCTGTTTCTTCGCCACTTCATCCTGTGGCGTATGGTCTATATAAAACTTAATGGCCTCGGCATATTGAACCCTATGGTCCAGCAAACCTGTTACTTCTATTGTCCATTTGCGGGCTTCTGTTTTAACCTCGTAACGGTCGGCTATGCTAACCTGTTTGCTTGGCTTAACATCCGCGCCGTTTGACTTCACCTTACCCGCATCAATGGCTTGCTGTGCCTGGCTACGGGTTTTAAACAGCCTTATGGCCCACAGGTATTTATCCAATCTTAACTTCTCGCTGCTCATTTTTTGCAATAGGCACTTCGCAAGGGAAATCAAACAAACAATTCTCCTTTACAATATCGGCAACCGTATCCGGTACCATCTCTTCCCAACCGGCCTCGCCACTCTTAATCATTTGTATAACACGTGTGCTGAATATCTGCAACACGTTTTCATCATAACCCTTTAAATCAATCAAAAAGCCGTTAAGCTTAAGGTGTTCAAACAAAAAGCGCAATTGCTCGGGCACATCAAGGTTAGAGGTGGTAATCACAGGTCCTCCCCTCTCAGGCTGGTACGGATACACCAGCATTTTGGTATGACGCATAAATATCTCACCAAAGTAATGCAGCAATTCTCCCGAAGCATTTTTGTAATACTTCTCATTGAATAGCTCTACAATATTGAGTATGCCCAATATAATTCCTATGCTCTTCGGTTTGCAACGGTCAAGGTAATTTACCAGCACATCATGCTTGTGGCAATTACTAATCATTACCGTATGCCCTAAGCTGCACAGTATATCGGCCCGGTCTAAAAAATCTTTATTATCAAACTCCCCGTCGCCGGCCAGGTTGTTCAAGGTAATTTCCGATAACACCATTACATTTTCAGGGTCGGTAACCTGTGTTTTATAAAAATCCAAAGCGCAACTCATCATGTCCTCGTTCACTTTGGTAACGGGCCTGAATCTGCCGCGCAAACACAATACATCCTTCTTATACAACACATCCTTGGGCTGGTAAACTTCCTTATTGGGGCCAAATATGGTGCCGTCAGTAAACTGCTTGCGCACTAACTTAAGGGCCAGTAAACGGTTATCTACATTGGCAAAATCAGGCCCCTTCATGCGTATCATATCAATCTCGGCCTGGTCGGTTGAAAGATTATCCAGCAGAGACTCTATGAAATCATCAATTTGATCATGATACCAATAGCAGGCAAACAACAGATTGGTGCCTATGCCTCCAATGGTGCGTTGTTGGTAAAGGCTATCGCCGCCCTTTAAGCGCACATGTATGATAACCTCGTTGGGCTCTCCGCCCGGTTGTGTTTGAAACTTAACCCCCATCCAACCGTGTGGGTCGTTGGTTTTGTAATAGTTTACAGTGGTACAGGTATTCGAGAAAACAAAAAAGCGTTTTTTGCTGTATTTATCGTTGGTAAGGCGCTCGTGCAATAGTTCATACTCATGGTCAAGCATCTTATGCAGGCGTTCTTCACTTACATACCGCCCTGCACCCGAACTACCGTAAATGGCATCGGAGAAAGTCATATCGTAAGCGCTCATGGCCTTGGCTATAGTTCCGGACGCGCCACCCACCTGAAAGAAATTACGCACCACTTCCTGGCCCGCGCCAATCTCGGCAAAAGTGCCGTAAATACTCTCGTCAAGGTTAATCCGTAAAGCCTTTCTTTTAATCGATAAAATCTCGCGTTCCATATTACAAAGTTAATGAAGCTAACAGCTTATAACGGTGAAATATTGGTAATTGTTTTAAGCATACCGAAAGCAGGGTATAGAAAACAAGTCAGAAGCGGTATTCTACATAAAAAAACGCCCTGAGTTTTCAGAGCGCTGCTTTTGTGATCCCGAAGGGATTCGAACCCCTGACCCACAGCTTAGAAGGCTGTTGCTCTATCCAACTGAGCTACGGGACCATTAAAATCGGCGCAAATTTAAGATTTTCAGAGAGAAATTTAATAGCCTCTCCACTCTGCTACGCACACACTTTTTTATATTGCCCTTTCAAATGAGCGATACCAACAACATCCAAATAGAACATAGCTGGAAAAACAGGCTGGCCGATGAATTCCGTAAACCGTATTTCCCACTGATAAAGCAATTTATTGTTGCGCAAAAAGAAAAAGGGAAAAAGGTTTACCCTCCGGGTAGTCTTATCTTCAATGCATTCAACTTAACGCCATTTGATGCAGTTAACGTGGTTATCATCGGCCAGGACCCCTACCACGGCCCTGGGCAGGCGCACGGCTTATGTTTTAGTGTACCCATGGGTATTAAGCCACCTCCATCGCTGGTAAACATTTTTAAGGAGATTAAGAATGACCTGGGCATTGAACCACCAAACCACGGCAATTTAGAGAAATGGGCCAAACAAGGCGTATTGCTGCTCAATGCTTCGCTTAGTGTAAACGATGGCGAAGCCAACAGCCATGCCCAAAGCGGCTGGCACACCTTTACCGATGCTGTTATCAGGAAAATATCAGACGAAAAAACAGGCGTAGTGTTTTTGCTGTGGGGCAAGTTTGCACAGGATAAAGCGGCCCTTATTGATGGCACTAAGCATTTTGTGCTGAAAGCGGCACACCCCTCTCCTTTTTCAGCCGATAGATTTTTTGGCTGCAGGCACTTTTCAAAAACCAATGAGTTACTCAAACAACAGGGCAAAGCGCCTATTGACTGGAGCCTGTAAATAACAATGCCCGGCAAACCGGGCATTGCAATCAATTACTTAAAACGGAACGTCGTTATCATCAGGCGGAGCATTAAAATCATCCGGCTTATGCTTACGGGTAAAACCACTGTTACCGCCACCATCACCTTCGTCTTCCTCATTCATACGCGAAGGCAACTTTTTAAACTTACGCTTCTCATCCCCATCCTGTATCTCCATATAAGAGTCTGAAGCTCCTATTTCATCAAGGTTCTCAAACTTGGCATAACGGTTAATAAAGCGTGTGCGCACTGTTTTTACGGGGCCGTTACGGTGTTTGGCAATAATTACCTCTGCAATGTCCTTGGTGCTCTGTCCATCCACATCGGTTTCAATACCGTAGTATTCTCCCCTGTAAAGGAATATCACTATATCGGCGTCCTGCTCAATCGCACCCGATTCACGTAAGTCAGATAAAATCGGCTTCTTATCTCCTCCCCTGGTTTCCACCGCACGCGATAGCTGCGAAAGCGCAATCACCGGTATCTCCAATTCCTTGGCTAAACCTTTTAATGCACGCGAAATTTGGGAGATTTCCTGTTCCCTGTTACCACTGTTCTTTCCATCTATACTTCCGCTCATTAACTGCAGGTAGTCAATCACTACCATTTGTATATCGTGTTGTTGTTTTAAACGGCGGCATTTGCTACGCAATTCAAACACGTTAATAGCCGGGGTATCATCAATAAAAATGGAAGCATTCTTTAAGCTATCAATTTTTGAAGTCAATATCTGGTATTCGTATTGCTCTAAATTACCACGGCGTATTTTTTCCGCCGGTATGTGCGTTTCCATCGAAATTAAACGCTGCACTAACTGCGCATTGCTCATTTCTAATGAAAACACGGCAACCGGTTTTTGATGATCTACCGCAGCATTACGGGCAAGGGCCAGTGTAAAAGCCGTTTTACCCATGGCGGGGCGCGCCGCCAAAATTATCAGATCCGACTTCTGCCACCCCCCCGTTGCACGGTCAAGGTCAATAAAGCCTGATGGCACACCATTAAGGTGGTCATCGCTGTTGTTCATGCGCACATCCAGTTCCTTCAACTCCGTCATCAATAAACTGGAGATGTCTTCAGAGTTCCTCTTCAGGTTATTTTCAGCAATGCTAAACAGACCTTTCTCTGCCTTATCCAGCAATTCAAACACATCGGTAGTATCCTCGTAGGCGTCTTTAATAATTTCTGTTGAGGTAGAAATTAATTGACGCTGTATGTACTTTTCTGCAAGTATGCGGGCATGGTATTCAGCATTTGCTGCCGAGCCCACTTTGTTGGTAAGCTGTGCTATATAAAAGGGGCCGCCGGCGGCTTCTAAATCACCGCTCTTTTTAAGTTGCTCGGTTACGGTTAACAGGTCAATAGGCACCTGGTTTTGATAAAGCGTTCTAATGGCTTTCCAAATGCGGGCGTGGGCATCCACATAAAATGCATCCTCCTTCAAAATGTCGATAACCTCGTTAATCGCATTTTGCTCAATCATAACGGCACCTAAAACGGCCTCTTCTAAATCCTTCGCCTGTGGGGGTAGTTTACCATACTCCAGCGAACCGCTATCGCCGCCGCCTTTCTTTACAAAGGCCTTCTTTACTATGTCAACTGGTTCTGCCATCTCTAACTCTCCTGTTATTTATACTTCCCTCCGTTTTTCCGAAAGGGGGACAAAAATTCACTTTGCCGCAATTATTTCACAACCTTATCTTGATTTAATTTTCTAACCGTTCCACAAACAGTTTCACGGCACTTTATCCACATTTTCGCTTCCTCAATATAACGCCAAAGCATCAAAATGTTCTGCACCGGGTGTGCAGAACAAACATGGCCTTAGGACAATATGAAGCTATTTAAATGCATCAAGGCCGGTAACATCCATGCCGGTAATCAGCAAGTGGATATCGTGGGTGCCTTCGTAGGTAATAACCGTTTCCAGGTTCATAAGGTGGCGCATAATCGGGTATTCGCCTGTTATGCCCATACCCCCTAATATCTGGCGGCTCTCACGGGCAATGTTCAAAGCTATTTCGCAGCTGTTACGCTTGGCCATGCTTATCTGCCCCGGCGTTGCTTTGCCTTCGTTCTTTAACACACCAAGGCGCCAAACCAATAATTGCGCTTTGGTAATTTCGGTTATCATTTCGGCCAGCTTTTTTTGCTGCAACTGAAACTGCCCAATAGGCTTGCCAAACTGTATACGCTCCTTGGCATAACGCAGGGCAGTATCGTAACAATCCAGCGCTGCACCTATAGCGCCCCAGGCAATACCATAGCGGGCGGTAGATAAGCAGCCCAGGGGCCCTTTAATTCCTTCTACATTAGGCAGCAGGTTCTCCTTAGGCACCTTAACATTATTAAACACCAATTCACCGGTGCACGACACGCGCAGACTCCATTTGTTGTGGGTGGTTGGGGTGCTAAAACCCTCCATTCCACGCTCCACTATCAGGCCTTGTATCTTACCTTTCTCGTTCTTGGCCCATACCACGGCTATATCCGCAAGCGGACTATTACTAATCCACATTTTAGCGCCATTCAGCAAGTAATGGTCACCTTTATCCTCAAAACGGGTTTCCATACCGGCTGGGTTACTACCGTGGTTAGGCTCTGTTAAGCCAAAACAACCGAACAATTCGCCCTTAGCCAGCTTCGGAAGATATTTTTTACGCTGCTCCTCGCTGCCGTACTTATATATAGGGTACATAACCAGCGAGCCCTGCACAGATGCCGTAGAACGGATACCCGAATCGCAGCGCTCCAACTCCTGCATTATTATACCGTACGAAATCTCGTCCAGGCCACCACCGCCATATTCAGCGGGTATACTTGGGCCAAAGGCTCCTATTTCACCTAATTCCTTTACAATGTGCTTCGGAAACTCAGCGCGCTGGGCGTAGTCTTCTACAATGGGGCTAAGCTTTTGTTTTACGTAAGTGCGAACGGTTTCGCGAATAAGTTTGTGCTCGTCGGTTAACAGCTCGTCAACCAAATAATAATCATGTCCCTGGTATAAATCTGAACGCATAAAATGTCATTTTCAAGTGGCGAAAATAAAAGAATTGCCCGCTTCATTACATTCGCACAAAATTAAGCAGTATGGGTTTAATAGCCGTTGAAGGTATGCAGTTCTATTCGCACCACGGTTTTTATAAGGAAGAACAGGTGCTTGGGGGCAAGTTTACCGTAGATGTTTACATGCATACCAACCTGCAGGAAGCTGCCGCAACCGACCAACTGAAGAAAACCATTAACTACGAGGAGGTTTATCGTATTGTAAAGCACGAAATGGAAGCCGAAGCACATTTAATAGAACACGTTTGCAAACGCATACTGGATAGTGTTAAAACAGCCCACCCAAACATTCAAACCCTTAAGGTGCGTGTAAGCAAACACAACCCGCCGCTTAAAGGCAATGTAGAGCGTGTATTTGTGGAATTGGAAGGATAAGGTTGGTAAATTTCTTTCTTTAGATATATTTGCGCCTCCAATAACAATGGTCGGATGGCCGAGTGGCTAGGCAGAGCTCTGCAAAAGCTCGTACAGCGGTTCGAATCCGCTTCCGACCTCAAGTTTTAATTATAAGCCCTTGAAAATCAATAATTTTTCGAGGGCTTTGTTTTTGAGGTATGGTTTGAGGTATGGTATTCTAACCTTTTTAACATACATAAATCAAGTAGATTTTTGCTAAAGTCCAGCATCAAAGGGTACTTCTGTTTTACGATGTTGGATAACTCCCTTTGACATAGTTGTCCCTTTAAAATTTCTGACTAATCTGACTACGGATCAGAAGGTTAGGGGT
>JBDHYB010000012.1:0-70173 GCA_039811145.1 Chitinophagales bacterium
GACCTTGCTACTACTGATTATGAAAAGCAAAAGGCCCATTGGGACCAAAATATTGGCAGGAAGATACAATACCTGCAGGCTAAAACCCAAAAGGAAACGCTGGAAAAACAAATGGCCCTGCAAAAATCGCAGGTAGAAATGACCAAACTGATAGCGCCTATCAGCGGAACAGTGGATGCTGTTAACCTTAAAGTAGGCGATATGGCTATTGGCAGCCAGTTAATGCCGGGCATTCGTATTGTGAACAACAACAGCTTATCAGTAAAGGCTAAACTATCTGATAATGATTTTGGAAAAGTAAAAGAAGGCGATAAAGTGGAGCTGGAAGTAGGCGACAATCAAAAGCCGATTATCGCTAATGTTAGCTACGTTCAAAAAACGATTGACGCACGCTCACGCACATTTACAGTTGAAGTTGATTTAAGCAATGCAGGCAACGCACTTGCTGCCAATATGATTGCCCGCTTAAAAATTAACGATGCCATAATTAAAAATGCCATTGTAGTGCCCTCTAACATTGTTCAAACATCAGTTGACGGATTGTATGTGTTAGTGGCTACCGAAGAAAACGGCCAGAAGATTGCGCGCAAGCACATGGTGCAGACCGGTGTTGAATACAAAGGCCAAACTGTAATTACCGATGGCCTGAAAGAAGGAGATAAAATTATTACCTCGGGCTATACGGAGGTGGTAGATGGACAGAAGATTCAATTTTAGTTTGTTGCCTGCCGATAAAAGCAGGTTTAAAATATTGACATGAAGACTGAACGGTTAAAAGAATTAGGCTTTACCAGTTGGTGTATCAATAATGCTACCAGCATTTATGTATTCACCTTTATAATAGTAGCCTGGGGCATGTTTACCTATAACAGCTTGCCTAAGGAACTTTTCCCTGATGTGGTGGTTCCTACTATTTCCATTGTAACCATATACCCCGGCGCCAGCCCCGAGGATATTGAAACCCTTATTACCAAGCCCATTGAAAAACAGGTGAAGGGCCTTAACGGTGTAAAGAAAGTTACCAGCAACTCCCTTAGTGATGTATCTATTATGACGGTAGAGTTTTCTACCGACCTTAAGCCCGATGATTGCAAGCAGAAGGTAACTGATGCCGTACAAAAAGGGAAAAAGGATTTACCCAGCGACCTGAAGAACGACCCACAAATACAGGAATTTGACATAAACGAACTACCTATTATGAACATTAACCTGGCCGGTGATATACCGCTGGACCAGATTAAGCGCTATGCGGAAAACCTGCAGGACCGCATTGAGAGCATGAAAGAAATTACCCGGGTAGATATAATCGGGGGCCTTGACCGCGAAGTGCAGATTAACGTGGATATGTACAAGATGACCTCAACCGGTATAGCCTTTATGGATATTGAAAATGCCATACAGCGCGAAAACCTGAACATATCTGGCGGCGAGGTACGTGTTGGTGAGCTGCGCCGCAACCTGCGTGTGACCGGGGAGTTTAAAGACCCTAAAGAGATTGAAAACATTGTGGTGCGGTCCTTTACAGGTACTACTGTGTTTTTGCGCGATATAGCAGAAGTTAAAGACAGCTATAAAGAAAAGCAGGACTTTGCGCACCTGGATAACAAACCGGTTGTTACCCTTAACGTGGTAAAGCGCAGCGGCGAAAACCTGATTAACGCTACCGACCAGATTTATAAAATTATTGACGAGTATAAGGAAACACAGTTCCCCCAGGGTTTGCAGGTTAAAGTAACCGGCGACACCTCGGAAAATACCCGTATACAGCTGCACGACCTGCTGAATACCGTGGTGCTTGGCTTCATATTCGTGGTGTTTATTCTGATGTTCTTTATGGGCTTTACCAACGCTTTCTTCGTTGGTTTATCCGTTCCTTTAGCAACGCTGGTAGCTTTCATTTTCATGCCTTTCCTGGGTATGACCATGAACGTGATGGTGTTGTTCTCTCTACTACTTGCCCTGGGTATTGTGGTGGATGATGCCATTGTGGTTATTGAAAACACGCACCGCATATTCCATAAGTACGAGTACGATATTAAGCAAAGCGCTAAGTATGCAGCAGGCGAAGTGTTTATACCGGTGTTAGCCGGTACACTTACCACACTTGCGCCATTTGCACCGCTTTTATTCTGGCCGGGTATTATCGGTAAGTTTATGAAGCACCTGCCTATTACGCTTATTATAACATTAGGCGCATCCCTGTTTGTGGCTTTTGTAATGAACCCTGTGTTTGCAGTTACCTTTATGAAAAAGGATGACCATGGCAGCAGCAAATTGAAGGATTACAAGTGGGGCTTCCTGTTTTTTGCGATAGTGGCTATTATTGGTTATGCCACAGGCAGCTTTGGTATAGGCAACTTCGCTGTAGTATGTATAGCGCTTATACTGTTGTATCACTTCGCGCTAATACACGCCATTAACTTCTGGCAAAATCGCCTGTGGCCGTCAGTAACCGGTGGTTACCGCAAAATATTGCGCCAGTTTGTAAAAGGGTACCGTCCGATATGGATACCGCTTATTACTGTAGCTATGTTGGTGGCAAGTTGGGCCTTATACATTGCTACCAAACCCAATATTGTGTTATTCCCCGGCGGTGAGCCAAACTTTGTTTACGTGTATTGTAAACTGCCAATGGGTACCGACGCTAATGTTACCGACTCTATCACACGCCTGATTGAAAAGCGGGTGTATAAGGTAATAGGAGAACACAACCCTGACGTAACTTCTGTAATTACCAACGTAGGTTTAGGTGCCGGCGATCCGCAAAACCCTGATAAGGTTGCTACCCCCAACAAGAGCAAGGTTACCATTGCATTTAAGAAGTTTGCTGAACGTAAGGGTGTTCATGATAAGAGTTTCCCTACCACGGCATTTTGGCTGGATACTTTGCAGAAATCATTTAGAAATGAAGGCATAGCAAGCGCTGAAATTTCAGTTGAACCGGAACGTAATGGCCCGCCGGTGGGTAAGCCGATAAGTATAGAAATAAGCGGTGATGATTTTGCCGTATTGCAAAAGCTTAGCGACCAGATCAGGCTTGGCATTGATAAGGAAGGTATAAAAGGTATTGATGACCTGCGCAGTGACTTGCAGATTAGCAAACCTGAAATTATAGTGGATATTGACAAAGAGAAAATGCAGCGCGAAGGTATATCGCTGGGCCAGGTTGCCAGCGAATTGCGCACTGCCCTTTTCGGCAAAGAGGTTTCTAAATTCCGCGATGCTGATGAGGACGCACCTATACAATTAAGATTACGTGCTGAAGACCGCACAGATGTAGAAAAGCTGATGAACGTAAATATCTCGTACATGGACTTCAGCACCGGTTCATTCCGCCAGGTGCCCGTATCGGCCATTGCTACGGTACGTAACGATAACACCATAAGCGTTATTAACCGTAAGAACCAGCGTCGCGTAGTTACCCTATCCAGCGATGTGGCAAGCGGTTACAACGCCAACAACATTATTCCGCAAATACAGTATATCGTAAATGATATGGATGTACCTGAGGGATATGAGATAAAATTAACGGGTGAACAAGAGCAACAACAGGAGACTGGCCAGTTCCTTGGTGTGGCCTTTGGTGTGGCGCTTGCGCTTATGCTGTTTATTATGGTTACACAGTTTAACTCGGTTATAAAGCCGCTCATCATTTTCACTACCGTTGCCTTCTCTCTAATTGGTGTTGCTATAGGTTATGCTGTAACCCGTATGCAGTTTTCTATTGTAATGAGCGGCGTGGGTGTGTTTGCCTTAGCGGGCATAGTTATACGTAACGGTATATTGCTTATTGAGTTTATTGATGAGCTGCGCGAGCGCGGCGAGAGTGTTGAAGACGCAGTAGTAGATGGCGGTGCAACACGTATGACACCGGTTATACTTACAGCTTCAGCAGCTATACTTGGTTTGATACCGCTGGCAATAGGCCTTAACATGGATTTTGAAACTCTGTTTAGTCATGGCGATCCTAAGTTTTACTTAGGCGGCGATAACGTAAAATTCTGGGGCCCTCTATCATGGACTATGATTTTCGGGTTGATAATGGCTACCTTCTTAACGCTGTTAGTAGTGCCTACTATGTATATGCTGGGCTATAAAACACGCGAGTGGTTCCGCCGTAAGTTGTTTAAGAAACCTGCACAGGAAGTTCCCGGTGCATAATCAAAAAGAAAAACCCCGACTACTAAGCCGGGGTTTTCTTTTCTGAAGGCTCAGTATTTTCAACAAGACCTAACCGGTTAATAAACCCTCGCCTGTTTAATGTACAACTTACGGCTACCTTTATCCAGCTTAAATTCTACATCCATAGCAAAGTCGTTATAGCCTACTTCGCGGCCTCGCACTTTGGTTTCAAAAAAGTAGTGGTCTTTAATAGCTTTTAGGTAACGCACCAGCCAAAGTATTTCATCATCCTTCATAACCGCCTTACCATTGTTTAAAGAAGAATGGGTGATGTATTCAATACTGGTGCTTAGGTCGGGTATTACTTCGCCAAGGCCGGTAATCAGTTGATCGCATACCGAGGTATCCGTTGGCAATACAATGCTTGTTTCGCCGCGTTGCACGTTAACGGTATAGGCCGGGTATGCAGGGCGGTAAAGGTGCTTGGTTACCGCTACGCCGTTAGCTTCTTCGTCGCCAAAGGCGCGGTGCACCAAGATGCCCATCATAACTGAGCGTTGGTTGATGTGGAAGTATTCCCGTTCGTAAAAGGCGCGGTCTTCCCAAAGGCTTGCCCAAACTTTTTTAACCGCCTTCTCAATGGTTTTTGAGGTATCGCTAAGGTTGCCTGTTTTAGAAGTGTATAGCCCGGCCCCGTTAAAACCCGGCACATCCTCAGCATTGGTGGAGGAACGGAAGCGATAAGCTTTATAAACGGTATCGCGGCTAAGGCGTTGAGTAAGCAGTTGCAGCAGGTTGCTATCCAGCGGGGCCCTCGTTATCTTCTTACGCAACTCTTTAAGCGCGGCACTTAAACGCTCCGGGTTATCGCGCACGCTATCGTTTTGAAGGATAGAATCGATATAAGGCTGCAGGCCGTTGTTTTTAATGTGGTAGTAATAGTAGCTTAAGGGGATAGCAAAACCATTTTCAGGTAGCGGCAGCTTTTTACCATAAGCAACAATTTTTGAAAGCTCGGCAAAGTTGGATGCTTTACCACCAACCTTGTTAACGGAGCGGTAAGAAAGATTCTTCAACTCCAGGAGACCCGTGGTAAGTGTATCAAAACTTAACTGAATGTTTTTGGTAATGGCATGGCTTTTCCAAAACTGTTGCGCGTCCGCCAAAGTCGCTTCCCGTATCTTTACGGAGTAGGAGCTTATATCCAAACGCACAATCTTGCCCTGCAACGCATTTACCGCACTATCTGTCCATGCCTTTTTCCAGGCGGCGTTGGGTGTGTTGCGGTTGTGGCAAAGGATATTAACGTGGCATAGTGGAGTTTGAAACTGGGTGGTTACTACGCCTGCTACAAGGGGCACGTCATTAGGCAGGCCATCCGTTAAAAGTATATCATGCGCACCGGGCCGTAGTGAATCAAGTTGAGATGCGGGTATTTTACGCAGGTAACCGTACGCGGTTCCTTTGATCAGCATTTGATAATTCTGCCCGGCATATATCTCGTTAACGCTTATAAACGGTATGGAACCCTTCAAGTGGGCATAACGTTCTTCCGTTTCGGGCGAGTTAATCAAAACTTTTATGCGCCCTCCGAAATAGGTTTGCTCTTTCAGCTTTTTAAAAAACACTACAAGGAAGGTATCTCTGAACTCGTCTCCTGAAAAAAACTCCAACGTATAGAGGTCTGACGACATGTAGTGGTTAAGATTGGCTAATACATAACGGCGGTCATCATTATCGGTATACTGCGTAGCATTAAAAGTGGGTAGGTCCATACCATCACCCATTACCTGCGTACTAAAATCGTAATGGAAATGGTAGAGCTCAGAGTTGGCGAAGTATATCTTGTCCTTTCTTATCTCGTACAACAGCTTTACTGATTCCACATTGCCGTATTTTTCTGAAAGCGGCGGGCCCTTCAAGGCATGAAAATCGTTGCGGCAGCGTATCTCGTTAAGGTAGGCTGCCTGCCCGCCTTTATACGCACACTCCTTTTTGCTTTGGGGCCAAAGCGTTAAAGGGAAAAGCAGTAGGGCAAAAAGCAGTGTTTTCATTTGCTATTAACGATGCTGAAAACGCAAGATTGCACAAAGATGTAAGGAAACCGCAACGCCGGCTTTCAATTACTTGTAAAAAGCAGAAAGTGTAAAAAGTAACTGCTATAAACCCAGGGCCTTGTATATCGCTTCCTGCAATTGGGTGCGTATGTTCATTTTAACCAGCAGGTTGTTTTCAGCAT
This sequence comes from Chitinophagales bacterium, assembly GCA_039811145.1. Taxonomy (GTDB): domain Bacteria; phylum Bacteroidota; class Bacteroidia; order Chitinophagales; family LD1; genus Bog-950. The sequence continues at coordinate 6,362 of JBDHYB010000012.1, forward strand.
TAGGGTAAACGCGGTTAGAAAGGAAGACATAGGTAAGCTTGCTTTTAGGATCGCTCCACACACAAGTACCTGTAAAACCGGTATGCCCGAAGGTTTCCAGCGAAACCCCGTCATAACAAGGAGAGGCCTTATGAACATCCGGTTCAGGCTTATCGAAACCAAAACCACGGCGCGAAATTTTGGATTGACGGGAAGTAAACAACTTAACGGTTGCCGAATCCAGCAGGCGCTTGCCGTTGTAGGTGCCATTGTTTAGCAACATCTGAAAAACTGCGGCCAGGTCGTAAGCATTGCTGAACAAACCCGCGTGGCCGGCAACGCCGCCATACATGGCCGAGCCGGGATCATGCACATAGCCGCGAACAATCTGGCTGCGGAAGAAGGAGTCATTTTCTGTAGGTGGAATACGGTCGCGACCAAAGCGATCCAGCGGGTGGAACCCAATGCGGGTTAAGCCCATAGGCTTGTAAAAATTCTGCGCAACAAAACTATCCAGCTTTTGTCCGCTAACTGACTCTACAACTTTTTGCAAAATATAAAAGTCCAGGTCGCTGTACAGATAAGATGGGTGAGGATCTACCTTGCTGTGCGCCATTTCGTACCACATGCTATCGGGGTAATCGTTACGGATAAAAAGACTATCGGCCACCTGCACTCTAAAACTATCGTTAGGGGTTTTGCGGTAATAGTCACCGGCATTTTTGCCTACGGTATTTTTCCAGAAGGGAACAAACGCCACCAGCCCCGCCTGATGCGTAAGCACATCGCGCAGCCTCAGGTTTTTAATAGTGGCATCTGCCGGCAGTTTTACGTAATCGCCAACTGTTTTATCAAGGTCAATTTTCTTCTGCTCGTATAGCTTCATTACACTTATAGTGGTAGCCGCTACTTTAGTTACCGAGGCCAGGTCGTATATATCACCCTGCTTCACTTTGTCATCAAACTCATAAACTTTATTGCCGTAGGTGCGGTTAACAATTACCTTATTATCCTTAGCTATCAGCAACTGGCAACCGGGGAAAGCCTTTGCTGCAATGCCCTTTTGTATAATCTCATCCAGGTTTTGTAAGCGTGTAGCTGAAAGCCCAAATTCTTCAGGCGTTGAAATTTTCATGCGGTACACTGTGTCGGAAATAAACCCAATGCCTGAAGGAAAAGCTTTGCTGGCCGTAACAGGCAATCGGCCTGTTACTTTTTCTGCACCAAAAATGGCATTGGCCGCTGCAAGGTTGCTGCTTTCGTTATCCTCATAGGCGCAAACAGTCCAGGGTAGGTATTCAAAATATTTAAGGCTATAGGCATTGCCAAAAACCACCAGGGCCACTTTTGTTCTGCCGGTAAGTGCTTCAATAAATTTTCTGAACTCTTCCGTTACGCCATAGTCACGGCTGGCTAAGCGACTCATGGCGTGCAGGTCTACAATAACTAAATCATACTTGCCAAGTGTATCAATAATGTTGTTGAACGACTTCTCATTATGCTCAAGACTCTGATTCCAGAAATCTACTTCTACAAACTGGTTGACGTAACGCTGAAAAGACGAACTTCCGTTGTTGCCTACAGAAAGCGAAGCTACCTTCTTGAAATTCCATTCGCGAAAAGGCAATACATTGTTTTGATTAGCTGCTATAGTTATCGCTTTGTCGTACAACTTTTGCCTTAGTGCAATGGCAGTGTTGTTGCGCAGGTCGGGCATCAGGTTGTCCAGGTTAACCCTTTGGGGTTTGTTAAGGCCTAACAGGTATTTATACGCCAACACCTTTTTAACTCTTGCTTCAAATTGACCCATGGCAATGTAACCGCTATCTACAGCAGATTTAATCCGAGCCACTCCCTTATCCGGATCTTCTACACAAACCAGTATATCACACCCTGCCATAAACGCAACAGAATCGGCAATACCGCCTTTATAGTAACGGGCTACACCCTGCATGTTCAGGGCATCGGAAAACACCAAGCCATTATAGTGCAGGGAATCTTTAAGCAGGGTTGTGGTGATTTTTTTAGAAAGAGAAGCAGTTGAGCCAACAGCTGAATCAATGGATGGAATATTTAAGTGCCCTACCATAACGCTACCCACGCCTGAGTTAAACAACACCTTAAACGGAAACAGTTCCAGGCTATCGATACTGCCTGCGCTTTTAGAAACGGAAGGCAGTTCTACATGCGAATCTTTATCGGTATCGCCATGCCCCGGGAAGTGCTTGGCGCAGGCCAGCACTCCTTCATCCTGCATACCTGCAGCGTATTCAACACCCTTTAGCGCTACTTTTAATTTGTTTTCGCCAAAACTGCGGTCGTTAATTACCGGGTTGTTTGGGTTGTTGTTTACATCTACATCTGGGGCAAAATCTACATGTATGCCCATGCGTTTGCACTGGCGGCCTACTTCGCGGCCCATTTCGTAAATCAGTTTGTTATCATCAACTGCACCCAAAGCCATTTGGTGCGGAAAGGCAATGGTAGAATCCAGGCGCATAGCAAGGCCCCATTCTCCATCAATGGCTATCATTACCCCTACTTTGGCGCTATCCTGCAGGCGGTTGGTCCAGGTAGCCTCCACTATAGGGTTACCTTTAAAAAATATGACACCACCGGCCTTGCCCCGTTTTACCTTGCTTAAAACCGAATCCATATTAAAAGGCTGGCCATCGGTATAGGCCGGTATCATAAAAAACTGGCCGATGCGCTCTTCCATAGTAAGCGCCTCATAAACTGAATCAACCCATTTAACGCAGGCGCGGTTATACTGCCAGTCTAAAAAGTTAACGGCAGTGGCCGGCTTCTGCGCGGTTGCAGTAGTAAAAACAAAAAGCAGTAAGAAGAGGTGAAAAAACCCAAGCAGCGCTTTGCGCATCATAGCGGACGAAAGAACAAAACATTTGCCAAGCTCCCCGTTCATTACTAAACGAATTTTCTACCTGCTTATGTTGATTGCTTTTAACTAAATTTTGTTACAGGCAGAATACTGTTTCATTTTGCAACGGATGTAAGCGTTATTCTTTGTCGTGCACACTAGCAGACCGCAACCACGGCTTCAAGAATATGAGCAGGCAAATCCTATTCTTACCGCCTAAAAGCGTAAGTTTGCCGCGCATGGATATCATCCGCCTTTTACCAGATAATATTGCTAACCAGATAGCCGCCGGCGAGGTTATACAACGCCCCGCAAGCGCTGTTAAGGAGTTGCTGGAAAACGCCATTGACAGCGGCGCCACGCATGTTAAACTGATTGTAAAACAGGCGGGTAAGGCCCTTGTACAGGTAATTGATAACGGTTGCGGTATGAGCGAAACGGATGCGCGCATGTGTTTTGAAAAGCACGCTACCTCCAAAATACGGGCGGCTGAGGATTTGTTCAACATCCGCACCATGGGCTTTAGGGGCGAGGCCCTGGCTTCGATTGCCGCTATTGCGCAGGTTGAGCTAAAAACCCGCCAGCATACCGAACAATTAGGCACCGTAATTGAAATTGAAGGGATGAAGGTGCTTAAGCAGGAACCCTGCCAATGCCCCGAGGGCACCTCCATTGCAGTTAAAAACCTTTTTTACAACGTGCCCGCCCGCCGCAATTTTTTAAAGAGTGATGCGGTAGAGTTGAAGAATATTATTGAAGAATTTCAACGCATTGGATTAGCGCACCCCAAAGTGGCTTTTCAGTTGTTTAATAACGACTACGAAATGTTCCACCTGAAAAGCGGTAACCTAAAGCAACGCATTACCCAACTATTTGGTGATAACTATGCCGAGCGTATAGTGCCGGTAGAAGAAAAAAGCTATGCCCTGGAGGTTTACGGTTTTGTTGGCAAACCCGAGAATAGCAAAAAAACAAGAGGAGAGCAATACATCTTCGTTAATAACCGCTTCATTAAATCGCCGTACCTTAACCATGCCGTTAGTATGGCGTACGAGCAGATGATACCTAAAGAGAATTTCCCTTTTTATGTGCTCTTTCTGGATATTGATCCTTCTAAGATTGATGTTAACGTACACCCTGCCAAGCACGAAATAAAATTTGAGGACGAGCGCCTGGTTTACACCTTTGTTAACCTGGGTACCAAGCACGCTTTAGGCGCTTACAGCGTAACACCCACACTTGATTTTGAACAGGAACACCACCTGAACCAGCATGGCGCATTTGATCAGCAACCGCGCACCTGGCTGGAAATTACGCAGCATGCCGTGCAAACCAAGGAGGCCAAAAAATTTGCTCCGCCTTCCAACTTTGAACCTTTAAGCAAGCGCGAAGAAAACAACCAGAAGAACTGGGAAAAAGCATTTGAAACGGTTGGTAAAGGATTTGTAAGAGCAGATGAAAAGGCTGCGCCTTTAAGCGAAGAGCAGCAAGACCATGACGTGGTAAAGGAAGCTTTTGTGCCGGTGCAGATTCATAAACGCTTTATTGTTTCGCAAATTAAAAGCGGCTTTATACTTATTGACCAACAGGCCGCTCATGAGCGGGTACTTTTTGAGCGTTACCTAAGGCGGTTGGAACGAAAAAAACATGACAGCCAACGGCAGTTGTTTCCGCAAAACCTGGAGCTGAATGCCGGGGATGCCGAAATACTGCGTGAGATATTGCCGGAGATAAACAACCTTGGCTTCGATATACAGGAATTTGGCAAAACGGCATTTGTAATACACGGTTTCCCGGCTGACATACTACAGGGTGATGAGAAGAAAATGATTGAGGAACTGATAGAGCAGTTTAAAATGAACAGTGGTATCAGCAAACTTTCCAAACGCGAAACGCTGGCAAAATCATTGGCAACCAGTTCGGCCATTAAAAGCGGGCGCAGCCTGGGTGTTGAAGAAATGCGCACACTAATTGATGAACTTTTTGCCTGCGAAAACGCATACACCGCCCCCAACGGCCGGTTTACTTTTGTAACCTTCAGTAACGATGAACTGGAGAAGCGTTTTATGAATAAATAGCCGCGTCCCTTTCGGTTCTACCTGTTGCAGGTGGAATTTAAATATGTAAATTGCACCATACCTCAAACAAACGCAACATATGCTTAGCTACGAAGAGATTTTTGAGAATAACCGCAAATGGATAGCGGAGAAGAAAGGCCAGGATGTTGATTTTTTTACCAAGCTTGCTAAAGAGCAACATCCGCAATATCTGTATATAGGCTGTAGCGATAGCCGCGTTACGGCCGAAGATTTGATGGGTGCCGAACCCGGTGAGATTTTTGTGCACCGCAATATTGCCAACATGGTAATAAGCATTGATTTAAATGCTATGTCGGTAATTAACTATGCCGTGCGCCACTTAAAGGTTAACCAGATTATAGTTTGCGGACATTACAACTGCGGCGGCGTAAGGGCGGCAATGATACCCCAGGACCTCGGGTTGCTTAACCCCTGGCTAAGGAATATACGGGATGTTTACCGCCTGCATAAAGATGAGTTGAATGCCATTAAGGATGAGCATAAGCGTTACGACCGCCTGGTGGAGTTGAATGTAAAGGAGCAGTGTATTAATGTGCTGAAAACGGCAGCCGTGCAGGAGCGCTACCTTAAGGAAGGCCACCCCGATGTGCATGGCTGGGTGTTTGATATTGCCAATGGCAAGCTTATTGACCTGAATATTGATGTGCAGCACGAATTGGAGAACATACGGCAGATTTATAACCTTATGGGCCCCGAAACAAAAAACCAATAGAATAAGCTGCGGCGGGTAACTCAAAAAAATTATTTTCGCCCCATAAAATTCAGAGCATGAACTTTCCTGCAGATTTAAAATACAGCAAAGAGCACGAGTGGGTGCGCGTTGAAGGTAATACCGGTACTATAGGCATTACCGATTTTGCCCAAAAGGAACTGGGTGATATTGTATATGTAGACATTAATACCATTGGCGATACTATTGAGCGCGATAAAGTGTTTGGTACCGTTGAGGCTGTTAAAACCGTTAGCGATTTGTTTATGCCTGTTAGCGGGAAGGTGCTTGAGCAAAACAGCGCTTTAAACGATAACCCTGAGGTGGTAAACAAAGACCCTTATAATGAAGGCTGGATGGTTAAAATTGAAATAACCAACCCTACTGAGCTAAACGACCTGATGGATGCCGAAGCTTACCGTAAGCACGTAGGCCAATAAGCGGTTTGTTTAATGAACTCCTTTTGGAAATATAACTGGCCGTCCATTTTATGGGCGGCTTTTATTTTGGTACTATGCCTTATGCCCAGCAAAAGCCTGCCCAGCGTTAGCCTTTGGCAGTTCGATAAGTTGGTGCATTTTCTGTTTTATGTAATACTGGCCGTGCTAATGCTTTACGGTTGGCGTAAACAGGATAACTACCCTGAGCTTAAACAGCGGACCGTTATAAGGATACTGGTGCTTACCTTTACGTACGGCTTTTTGGTTGAAATACTACAGTACCAGCTTACAACCGACCGCCATTTTGATATTTATGATGCTATAGCCAACGCTGCCGGAGGTATAGCGGGTAGTTTGGCAGGCAGCTTCTTTTTTAAAAGGGCCTAAGTGCTGCATAGGCCTTAAGAACGGCCGGCAATAGGCGGAAAAATCCCCCCTATATTTTTATTTTCGCCCCCCGGATTACATATATGTTTCAGCAACTCGACAACTTAAAGGGACGTTTTATTGAGGTAGGCAAAATGCTTAGCGACCCGGCAACTATTGCCGATATGAAGCGCTTTACCCAGTTGAATAAGGAGTACCGTGAGCTGGAGAAAGTGGTTAAGGTGTATGAGCAGTACCAAAACGTGCTGGGCAACATTAACAACAACAAAAACATACTGGAAACCGAGAAGGATGAAGAGTTCCGCGAAATGGCTAAAGGCGACCTGGTTGCCCAGGAAGAGGAAAAGCTAAAGCTGGAAGAAGAACTGAAGCAACTGCTGGTGCCCAAGGAGCCGGAAGATGAGCGCGATGTGCTTATTGAAATACGCGCGGGTACAGGTGGAGATGAGGCCAGTTTGTTTGTGGGCGATCTTGCCCGTATGTACACCCGCTATTGCGAAACATTGGGTTGGAAGGTGACCATCGCCAATGCCAACGAAGGCACTGCCGGCGGCTTTAAAGAAATAGTGCTGGAAATACAGGGCGAGAATGTTTATGGCAAAATGAAGTTTGAAAGCGGTGTGCACCGCGTGCAACGCGTACCGGTAACGGAAGCTAAAGGCCGTGTACATACCAGCGCGGTAACCGTTGCCGTGTTACCTGAAGCAGATGAGGTAGAAGTTTACGTAAACGAAGCAGATATAAAGCTGGATGTTTTCCGTGCATCGGGTGCGGGTGGCCAGCACGTTAACCGTACTGAAAGTGCCGTGCGCTTAACGCACATACCTACGGGCACTGTGGTGGAGTGCCAGGCAGAACGTAGCCAGCACAAAAACCGCGAACAGGCCATGAAGATGCTGAAGACACGCATTTACGAGGAAGCTGTACGCAAACACGAAAATGAAATTGCTGCCCGCCGTAAAACGCTGGTAAGCACCGGCGACCGCTCAGCCAAAATACGCACCTATAACTTTCCGCAGGGGCGCATTACCGACCACCGCATAAACATGAGCATTTACAACCTTGATGCCTTTATGAATGGTGATATAGGAGAAATGATTGACGCCCTTTCCGTAGCCGAACAAACGGAGAAACTGAAGGAAGGGAATATAGCGTTCTAATATGCTTACTCCTGAACACGCCCGCGCTTTTGCACAGGAATGGATTGCCTCCTGGAACTCGCATGACCTGGAAAGAATACTGAGCCATTACACCGATGATTTTATAATGGAAACACCACTAGCGGCGCAACTATTGCCCGAAACAAAAGGGGTGGTTGTGGGTAAAGAAGCGGTGCGTGCCTATTGGACCATCGGGCTTCAGAAAAATCCTGACCTGCACTTTGAATTGAAGGAAGTGCTGATAAGCGTTAAAGGCATTTCTATTTACTACCGCAACACTACACGCAACAAGAATGTAGTAGAAGTGCTTTGGCTGAATGAAGATGGCAAGGCTTACAGAGGCTTCGCGTACTACGGTGCCGAAAGTTAAGCCGTTGCTACCTGTAAGGTTGGCATTGGCACGTGGTCGTACTCGCCTACTTTAGTCACATCCATTACAATTTTTCCTTCTTCGTTTGTTTCAAAAGGCCTACGGAATTTTGCACCATACACAAACTGGCTGTGCATATAACTATGCCTCATATAAATGGTCTGAGAAAAAATTTCGTCAAAGGCCTTAAGCGTAACAAAAACCTCTACGTCTGATTTTTGTATTTCCTCTGCAGTTTTTCCGTACAAGGCGCTTTCTTCATCAATAGGGTGGTTAATAATCCAACTGGTGGGGAACATGGCTATTTTGTCAAATTCCAGTTTAACCTGCTGAAAGCGGCGTATGCTTTTGCCGTCCTCATCCTCTTCGTTCCAGCTTAGGTTCACCCGCGCTTCTACTTCCATAAGCGGGTTATCCATTTCATTGGCAATCATAAACTGCATTGCTGTGCCGCCCTTAAAGGGGGCTATAATTATTTTATCACTGTATTTAATACTGGCCCTTGCTCTCGAAAAACGACCATACAATGTGCCTGTTGCAACGGCAAACGCCATTAAACCTAAAAAGGCCTCAATAGCGGCCAAAGAGCTGGCAATTTTACCAACGGGGTGCAGCCCCCCATAACCTACGGTTGTAAAGGTTTGGCAACTGAAAAAGAAGCAGCTTAAAAATTTATCGATTTCGGAAGTTCCCACAATACCGCTTAAGTTATCGGCACCCAACCAATAATAGATACTGCCGAAAACCACATTGTCAACCAGGTAAAAGCTTACAATAGCAATCCAGTAGTGCTTCCAGCTTGTGGTAATTAACCAGTGGTACAAATAGAAATTGCCAAACAGCCTGCCTGTTTTGCGTTCCATATTATAACTGCCATCGGCATTAATGGTGCGTTGGCGGCCTTTTTGTCCACCCCGGTATAAACCTATGTCCTCGCCTGGTTTAGCCCTATCGATAATTTTTCTTAATACGCTCATAAATTTTTATTTGCCCTGCACAACAAAAATAGCTTTAAAGGGTAAATTTAAAGTGTAGTATAATTGCGCTCTTTGTATGAAGGCAGAATATAAAATTTCGGAAGTTGTAAAGGCAGTAGGCGGTAAGCTGCTTTCAAAAAACAAAACAGAAAGCAGTATTCGCGAATTGCTTACTGATTCAAGAAAGCTACATCATCCCCAGCATACCTTGTTTTTTGCCCTTAAAGGCCAAAAGCTGGATGGCCACCATTATATAGATGAGTTGTATAAAAGAGGGGTTCGCAACTTTGTTGTAACCAAAGAGCAGGATATTGAAAAATATACCGAAGCAAATTTTGTTTTGGTAAAGGAGGCTGTTTTGGCCTTGCAAAAGTTGGCAGGCTTTCACCGGGCTAAATTTAAGTTGCCCGTTATCGCTATCTCCGGCAGTAATGGCAAAACCATTGTAAAGGAATGGCTCTATCAGCTATTGCACGAAGATTATCATATCGTGCGCAGCCCCAAGAGTTACAACTCGCAGATAGGTGTACCGCTTTCGTTATGGCAAATCAATGAATCGCACACGCTGGGCATTTTTGAAGCAGGCATTTCTGAAGCCGGCGAAATGGAGAAGTTGGAGAAAATTATTAAACCTACCATTGGCGTGTTAACCAATATAGGCGAAGCGCACAACGAAGGGTTTTTAAACGTGCGGCATAAAACGAAAGAGAAGCTGCAACTGTTCCCTAAAACCGATGTGCTGATTTATTGTAAAGACTACCCCGATATAAATCAAAGTATTGGAGAGATAAATGCCTTGGCCCGTGGCGGCGATGAAGGAGAGAATAAGATTAAGGTGTTTACCTGGAGCATGCAGAATGAAGCTGACCTGCAGGTAAAAAGTGTAATGCAGAAAAACGGACACTCTTTTTTTAGTTGCCTATACCACAAAAAGGAGTTTGACTTTGAGATACCCTTTAGCGATAAAGCAAGTGTGGAAAACGCCCTGCATTGCGTAAGCGTTATGCTTTACCTGCAAAAAGATTTTGACGTTATAAAGCAAAGGCTGAGCCACCTTGTTGGTATTAAGATGCGCCTTGAAATGAAGGACGCGATCAACAACTGCTCGGTAATCAACGATAGCTATAATTCCGATTTCGGCTCGCTGAAAATTGCGATTGACTTTTTGAGGCAGCAAGGCCAACACCCCAAGAAGACTGTTATTTTATCGGATATACTACAGAGCGGCAGAGGTGAAATCGATTTATATACCGAAGTAGCCACTTTGCTTGAGCAAAATAAAGTAGACAGGCTTATTGGTATCGGGCCAGCGTTAATGCGCCAGAAAAAGCTGTTTGAAAAAAATGAGAAACTACAGTTCAGTGCATTTGAAAGTACAGAGGATTTGTTGAAACACCTGGATGGGGCCTCTTTCCAGAATGAGGTTATCCTTTTGAAGGGTGCCCGTAAATTCAGGTTTGAAGCCATCAGTAAATTTTTAGAGCGTAAGGGCCACGAAACGGTTTTGGAAATAAACCTGAATGCCATTGCACATAACCTGAAAGTTTATCAAGGGTTATTGAAACCTGAAACAAGAATTATGGCCATGGTAAAAGCTTTTAGCTACGGCAGTGGCAGCTTTGAAATAGCCAATGTGCTGCAGTTTAACCGCTGCGATTACCTGGCTGTTGCCTATGCTGATGAAGGGGTTGACTTACGCAAAAACGGCGTTACCCTGCCTATAATGGTAATGAACCCTGAGCAGCGCAGCTTTGATGCTATGATACAGCACAACCTTGAGCCGGATATTTATAGCCTGCACCTGTTCGATAAGTTTGATGAGGTATTGGTACTAATGCGGAATGGCGATGACGAGCCCTATAAAATTCACATTGAGTTGGAAACCGGCATGAACCGCCTTGGCTTTAACGAAAAGGAACTGGATGAATTGCTGGAGCGTTTAAAAGCGCACCCCCAAATACAGGTGGCTTCAGTGTTTTCGCATTTGGCTGCCAGTGAGGATGAGGAGTACGATGATTTTACCCTGCAGCAGATTAAGCGCTTTGAAAGTATGAGCGATAAAATATGTGCTGCATTCGATTACAAAATCCTGCGGCACATTTTGAATAGCCACGGCATAACGCGCCACACCAAAGCACAGTTTGATATGGTACGCCTGGGCATTGGCCTGTATGGTATTGATGCTTCGGAAAAGGTGCAGAAGCAACTTATGAATGTGCAAACCCTTAAAACCAATATCTCGCAGATTAAGCAGGTGAAGAAAGGTGAAACCGTAGGTTACGGACGGGTAGGTAAAGTTACCAGGGATAAAACCATAGCCACGGTAGGTATAGGATATGCCGATGGACTAAGCCGTAAGCTAAGCAACGGCAAAGGCAAAATGTTGGTAAACGGCAAGGCCGCCCCCATAATAGGTAATGTGTGTATGGATATGACGATGCTGGATATTACCGGAATTGAGGCACAGGAAGGAGATGAGGTAATCGTATTTGGCAGCAAACCAAGAATTGAAGATGTGGCACGCGAAGCGGAAACTATCCCCTACGAGATACTTACAGGTATAAGCGCCCGCGTTAAGCGCGTTTATTTTCAGGAGTAATCTAAACCTCTTTAAGCAAGGTGCGGAACGCATGAAACTTGCCTGGGAACATATCCAGGCCCTCTTTTTGCAAGCGTGGTGCGTGGTGTTCCTTATAGTCAAAATAGTTGCTCATGTTTTCGGCAAAGTATTGTATGGCATAGGAAATGCCGTCGTGGGTATCCTCCTCCAGTATGCGGTACATTTTAGCATCCACAAAACAGCCTGTTTCCATCACGCGTGCAATATGCTCTTCTTTCATCCATCTAAACCAAAGGTCGTGGACGTCTAGATCAACTTTAATAGTAACGTTATAAATTATCATGTAACTGCTTTGGGGGCCAAGAAAGAATTAATCGCCCATATTATCGCCGCGCAGCAGGCGGTAACGTTTACGGGCTTCAATTACCAAAAGCGAACTATTGTAGTCTGTTATAATGCTCTTATACAGCTCCATCGCTTTTGTTTTATTGTTCAGGTGGTTTTCATTTATTTCTGCCAGCAGAAAAGTAGCGTCATCGCCCTTCAGGTCCTCCTTATAGGTCTTAATTATGTCTTCCAACAGCGGAACTGCCTTATCAAATTCTTTCTTCTTTACGTACATCTGCGCCTTGGCATATTCAATGTCATCAAACAGCGCATGGCCGGGAAATAGGTACGTAATAGTATCCAGCGTTCCTCTGGCCTGGTCATCCTTATTTTGAAACATGAGCAACTCAGCACGGGCAAACATTTGCATGGGTGTTTCAATGGTGTCCAGCCCCAGGTTGTCAATAATAAATACCGAGAGGTTAATGGCATCGTTACTGATAAGCTCGCTGGTAGAACTTTTAAGCGCCTGCAGCTGCGTTTGCGCCCAATCAAAGTCGCCTTTGAAGTAAGCCAGCTTAGCATTACGGAAGCGCGCTTCCTCGCCAAGGGGGCTGTCCTTTTCTTCTTTATCTACCTGTGCATATAGCAGGGTGCTTTCCCAAACGTCTTCATCCATCAATAAAAAGTCGCCCAGGGAAAGTTTGGTTTGATTTTTAAGTTGCGCTTGTACCCCCGGCATAGCAATAATTTCCTGACAAAGGCTTTCGGCGCTTTTTAAATCGTGCAGGTAAAAACCTTCAAGGTCGGCCAGTTCTTTCATGCTTTGCGCCGTTCGGAACCCCCTGCCATTATCATCAATAAATGAGAGGTAATCTTTTTTCAAGCCTTCTAAATCGGCCTGGGTGTAGTTGATGTTTTTAGAAATCTTCTCTTTGCGGCAGTTCAACAACTCAGTACGTGCCTGAAAGTAAAGGCTGCTTTCTTTACCCTTGTTTACCACATATTCATACCCTGCTACGGCATTGTCGTAATCGCCTTCAGTTTGCGCCATGCGGGCTATGTTCAACACCCTGAAACCGCTTTCGCCCTTGCGTTTATCCAGCGCTTTCATTTGTACTAATGCCCCTTCAAAATCCTTGTTCTGTATGTAAACCCAGGTAAGCAGGTCAATGTAATCATCGTTAGTAGCGCTTTTTTGCACTTTGCTGTAGAGCTGGGTTTCCATTTCCTCCAGCAACTTGCCCTGCAGCGGAGAGGTTTGTATCGTGTTTTTTATCATTTGTGCGGCCTGTGGCTGCACTTCCATATTCATTAAAAAGTACTTAACGGCATTGGCGGCATCGCCCTTGTTCATATTAGCCGTAGCCAGTTCAAAGCTGAAATACGAATCGCTTTTAATGGCTTTTGTTCCTTTTTCGTAAACAGCAATAACATAATCATATAAACGGTAGCTTTCAAAAGCGTTGGCCAGCGAGCGTATGGCTAATTCATTCGGTTTTAGGTCTTTTACCAGTTTTTCATACTGCTCTTTGGCTTTGCCTGCATCGGGTATTTGGGCGTACATGTAGCCAAGGTCTACCTGGTATTGAACGGCCCCTTCATTCTTTTTAATCTGCTTCTTAATTACCTTCTCAAGGTCATCAAACTTTTTAAGGGCTACATAGCATTTATACAAGGGGGCATAAAAACGCGGGTCGTAATTGTTTCTTTCCCAAAGGCTTTGGTAAAGTTCGGCAGCCTTTTCGTATTCATTGTTTTGCAGGTAGCTTGTGGCCAGGGTTTCATCGCGACCCGGTTGAGCATGCAGCAAAGGCTGAATACATAAAGCAAAAAGAAGTAAGGCCAGCAGGCGTTTCATCGGGATGAAAATAGCAATGTTCCCTATATAACGGGCGGTTTTAAGAAATGTTGGGCCGGGGTTTGTTCTACGAAAAATGCCGCCATAAAGCCCGGGAATAAGAACAGTGGTTAAGGTGTAAAGCACGGTTTAGCAGCGGGCCATTTATATTTGTAGCCTACGCCCTAACTAAAATACTGTTGATTGCCCGGCGAGGTACTAAACAATAGGTACCTATGCCTATAACACCTAAGTGTTACCCATTTTTTATTTGTAACAAACCCTGATTAATGGAAGACTACGACATGGTTGCCATGGAGGATGTTAAGTACACCCTTTTAGAGCACCTTAACACTGCTATAGCTATAGCCGATGAACAAGGACTTGTTGTTTATGGTAACAAGTATTGCCTTAAAATGCTGCATTATAATAAGCGCGAACTTACGTCACTAACCTGGCGGCAGATTTGCTCGTACGAACCCGATAATTGCTCTGCTGCAGAAGTGAAAAGCGCCTTATTTACTGCCGGTAACTGGGAGGGCAACGTAAGTATAATACGAAAAGACGGAAGCCGTTTTCCGGCGCGGGCGCATCTTACCGTTTTGCCAAGCAGCCATGTATCCTGTGTTTTTAGTGATATAAGCGAACAGATAAAAAGAGAAACACAATTAGCAGACTTAACGGCTGCCGTGGCAGCCGCTATGGACGGTATAGCACTTTTGGGGCCCGACGGCACGTATTACTACCTGAACGAAAAGCATGTTACCTACTTTGGATATGAGCACGAAAGCGAGTTGCTGGGAAAAACCTGGCGCATTTTTTATCCGGAACACGAGATAAAGCGAATTGAGGAAGACCTTTTTCCTCAAATGGCTAGGGATGGCAAATGGCAGGGTGAAACACTCGGTAGAAAAAAGGATGGCACCCCAATTAACCAGGAGATTACCCTGACTGCGCTTCCCAACGGAGGCATGATATGTATAATGCGAAACATTACAGAAAAGAAACAACGTGAAAGCGAGATAAAGAAGCTTGCACTTGTAGCCAGTAAAACCAACAACGCTGTAGTTATAACCGATGCCAACCTGCTTATAGAGTGGATGAATGAATCAGCAGAAATAATTTTTGAAACGAGGGATGCGAATACACGGCCAACCAAAATTTCGGGAATTATTGAGAGCATGCAAATGCAGGACGGTGTAGTGACTGCTATAAAAATTGAATTGGAAAAAGGCAAGGCGGCAAATTTTGAATTGAAGCTGGCACAAAGCAGCGGACGTAAACTGTGGCTACATGTAGAAGTAAACCCTGTTTACGAAAACGGCCTGGTTTCTAACTACGTTTTTATGTTTTTGGATATAACAACGATAAAGGAAGCCGAAGCCAACCTTAGTAATGCGTTGGAAAAGGAAAAGAGCCTGAACCAACTTAAAACACATTTTGTTAGCCTTACTTCGCACGAGTTCCGTACCCCGCTTACCAGTATACAAAGCAGCCTCGACATTTTGCATTTGTACTTAAAAACAAAAGGCAGCGTAGATAACGATAACCTTACCCGCCACCTAAACCAGATACACGATGAAGTAAACCGCATGACGGAGCTTATGGACAATGTGCTGGTGACCGGTAAGATTAATTCAGGGAAAATTGCGTTTAAACCCGGCTGGCATAACCTTGAACAGCTGCTAAGTGAAATTGTAACCAGCAGCCGCATAAACCAATATGGTAAAGAGATAAAATTGAATATAAGCGGAGCGGTGCGTTCGGTTTATTGTGATAAGCGGCTTTTAGAACACATACTTTATAACCTTTTGATAAACGCCCTTAAGTATTCTGAACGTGCCAGCGAACAACCTGAAATGGATGTTGTTTTTAATAACGAAGAATTGCGTGTAAGTATAACGGATTACGGTATAGGCATACCTGCTGAAGACCAGAAACATTTGTTTGAATCGTTTTACCGAGCAGGCAATGCACAAAATATACCGGGCACGGGCCTTGGTTTACCAATAGTTAAACAGTTTGTGGAGTTGCATGGCGGTTCAGTTGGTTTTAAGAGCACGCCCGGACAAAAAACGGTATTTCATTTTAACATACCCTATAAAGATGCATAGAGTTTTAGTAGTAGAAGACGAAGCCAACATACGCAATAACCTGCGTGAGATGCTGGAATTAAGCGGCCACAGTGTAATGGCCGTTGAAAATGCGCAGGACGCTTTAGACCTGCTTGAAGGCGAAGTGCCCGACCTTATCCTGAGTGATATTTTGATGCCCGGCATGAACGGCTTTGAACTACTAAGAGCTATTCAACACAAAGAGAATCTAAGGAACATCCCCTTTCTTTTTTTAAGTGCCAAGATAGAGTTGGATGATATACGGCACGGTATGAACCTGGGCGCTGACGATTATCTTACTAAGCCCGTTAAACTAAAGGAGTTAACCCAGGCCATTGATGTGCGTATAGCAAGAAAAAAAGCACTGACTGAAAGCAGCAGGCTTCACCTTGATAATGCTGCCCTTGCTTCGGTGGCTGAAAAGAGAAAGGAGCTGAAAGAAAAGCTGGATAAAGTTACCAGCTCAGAATACAGAGTACTAAGGCGCCTGGCTTTAAACCAAAGTTCGCAACAAATAGGCGATGAGCTTTACCTTAGTTTTAAAACCATTCAAAATCATAGGGCCAACATGGTTAAGAAGCTCGGCTTCTGCGGGCAAAATGCCCTATTATCTTTTGCAGTTAGCTGTAATATGGCAGGGTTGTTTAACGAGGTTTAAAAAGAGGCGGAGCTCTGCCCGAACTCCGCTCTTTTTGTAAAACCGAAAATACTATGAAAAGTTCAGGCGCGCCTTGGTTGCAGTATAGCCTGGTATACTTCAACCATGTTGCGCAGTTTTTTAGTTTCTTTCATTAAATCAGGCAACCACAGGTTATCGTAATCTTCAAGTGTTTCATCATTAATTACTATTTTATCAGAAAGCAAAAACGCGGGATCTATTCTTAAAACTTCGCATAACTTAACCAGGGTGCTTAGCCTCATATCGCGGCCCAACTCTATGCTTGAGTAAGCTTGTTGCGAGATGTTTAAGTCGTGGGCTACTGCTTCCTGTTTCAATCCTCTGTAATTTCTTACTCTGCGGATACGGCTTGCAAGGTTGTAATGCATATTGTTTTTTATTTATAAAACAAAGGAAGCGCAGTTGCCTGCCGGAAGCAATAGGGAGGAATACCCATAATACAAAAACACTTTGCGTGCAATAAACAAAGCCTGTTGAAAGTCTTTTTTAAACTACACAGAATAATCAGTAGCGATAGAAATCAAGGCGATCCTTTTTAAGGATGGCAAGGCGATCTTTTTCCAACACAGCCTGAACAATTTCAGTGGTATCAGGCAATGCAATAGACTTGTTTTCGAAAGTTGTGGGGTTGTAAGAGCTTAAGCGGTAGTTGTCGAAGTAAACAATTTGCTCCTGCAGCACCTGGAATTTATTTAACCCTTTAAGGGGAATGGTTTTAGCATAGCTGCCGAAAATATCGAACACGAGAATTCCTATCTGCGGATCGTTCATGTACACTTTACCATCGCGCTCGCATAAAAAGTTGGGCGTGGGTGTTTCTTCCAATACTACGTTTAGCGGTTGGCTTTCGCGGTAAACCTTTCCGTTCTCATCAATCTTCTTCAACTTAAATTCCAGGTTATCATAAAACCAAATGCGCCCGTCAATTGAAGAGCCTACAGCCGTTATGTTCTGGTACCCTAATTCAAAAAAATTGTAGGTGTTAAGCGGAGAGAGGAATCTATCTAACGTAATAACAGTGGAGAAATCCGGGTAATACACCAAAATTTTCAGCGGATTGTTTACATCCACCATTCCTATTTTGCCATAGCGCAGCTCTTCATAGGGGTAAAGAAACTTACCATCAGGTGAAAACTTAGAAAGCCTGTTGTTTTCGGTAGTATAAAAGTTGCTGAAGTTATCTACGGCCACAAAGCTGGCCTTGGTATCATAAGAGCCTATGAAAGTAAAAGCGGGGGCAAAGGCAGTAAGGGTGGCCAAAACAAAAAGTATGGCTATAGCTACTCTTACTTTCATAGATCGGGCTTGTACGTTTTTAACTCCATGGTACTTCCATCAAATACTGCATAGCTGTTATAGTCCAGCCAATCGCCGGTGTTTATGTAACGGCTTTTGTCGCCTAATTGTATATCAAGCGGCAGGTGGCGGTGGCCAAAAACAAAATAATCGAAGTGGCTGCGCTGCAATACGCGTTTGCTGTATTGCACCAGCCATTCCTTATCCTCGCCTTTAAACTCCTCCAACTCATGCTTACCGGTATTACCATAACGGCTTTTGCGTGAGAAGTAATTAGCAATTCCCACGCCAATATCCGGGTGTAACCAGCGGAAGAAGAACTGGCAGACGGGGTTATTAAAAACTTTTTTTATGAATTTGTAGCCGTGGTCGCCCGGGCCCAGGCCATCTCCGTGGCCGATGAAGAACTTCTTGCCGTTAAACTCGCGCTCAATAGGCTTTTTATGTACCTGCACGCCGGCTTCCTTTTCCAGGTAACCGAACATCCATAAATCATGGTTGCCGGTAAACACATGAATTGGTATGCCGGAATCGGTTAGTTGGGCAATTTTACCAAGTAGCCGTATATGCCCTTTGGGCACTACGGTTTTGTACTCATGCCAAAAGTCAAATACATCGCCAATAATGAAAATTTCTTTTGCATCCTGCGCAGCCATATTAAGCCAGCTTACAAACAGCTTTTCGCGGGCATAGCTGCTTTGTTCGTCGGGCACGCCTAAGTGCAGGTCTGAAGCAAAATAGATTTTAGAGGGTTGCGGCATTGCGCCAAACCTACATAAAAACAGGGAGAAGGCTTAACCCGTAAGGGTTTGCTATTACGGCCTTAAAGAAGGCGGAATAAGTTCATCTACCAGTATCACATAAACATCCTCCGTACCCTCGGCATTAAGAATAAGGCGCTGTTTATCGTAGAAGTGGCCATTGTTGCATTGGCCGAGCTTAATTATCGAAGGAAGTTCGCCTTTGTTAGCCTGGGCAAATTTTTCCAGGGCCTCAGCCTCGCTGCCTGCAAGGTGGGCTATATCAGTAATAATGATGTGCGTTTTAGGGAAACAAGGAAGCCTGCGGCGCGATGCCTGCTTTGGATTCAGGATGATTGTTCCTTCATCGGCAATCAGGAATTCGCAAAGAGAAACAGCAGCCTCAGAGTTTTCGATTGTAAAACCTATGGCGCCCTTCTGGAAGTTGTAGTTTACGAAAGCGTCTTTTATCTCGTTTTCCCAGCTGAACACATGGCACCAGTGGTTATCTTCTTTAAGGCCCTTTATTACTTCAACAGCCTGTTGCAGGTTTTCGCAGTAAATGAATTTGCCGCCTGCTGAAATAAACTTGGTGGCAAAACGAATATCAAGGTCTTTTTCGTTGGGCAAAGAAACTTTTGGAGCCGTTACCTCCACTGTGCGTAGTGGAATTTCTTTTTCGGTTACGCTTTCATCGCTAACCATTGAAGTTCTTTCAGGCATAGGCGTTTCTTCAAGTATTTGTAAGCTGTTTACAGTTTCAGTAACCTGCAACTCCGTTGTAGTTTCTTCCACTACCACATCCTCCGTAGATTTTTCATCTGCGGAAAAAAAGTTCTTAAAGCGTGCAAAAATTCCTGAGTCCTCTGTGAACATAGCCTGCGGTTTATTAGTACATAAAACTTGAAATTCAAAGTTAATATGCCGCAGGCGGAGGAGAAGTTTTACTCCTCCTTATTCTCAACAGAAAACTTAGTTACGTCTGTGTTTGTAGACACGGTGAATTGGCCGTCAACATTTGGTGTCTGGCTCTCCTTTGGGTTAATTACCGGTACTATATCGTAAGGCCTTTTGCCCAACAGGTTTTCCAGGTCATCTTTAAACAGCACTTCTTTTTCCAATAGCAGGTTCGCTAAAAGGTCAAGCTGGCTGCGCTTTTCGCGCAGCAACGTTTGCGCGCGCTGGTATTGCTTGTCAATAATCTTACGGGCTTCTTCATCCATCATCTTCGCAGTTTCCTCACTAAAAGGCTTGCTGAATGAGTTTTGATTCTGCATATCGTAGAAGGATACATTACCCACCTTATCGTTCATGCCGAAGATAGATACCATGGCATAAGCCATTTTGGTAACATGGTCCAAATCGTTTTGAGCGCCTGTAGAAATACGGTCGAACACTACTCTTTCGGCAGCGCGGCCACCAAGGGTCATACACATGCGGTCCAACAACTCCTCTTCAATCTCGATGTATTTTTCCTTAGGCAGGTATTGCGCATAACCCAGGGCTGCAACCCCTCGCGGTATTATAGATACCTTTAACAGTGGGTGGGCATACTCCAGGAACCAGCCGCAAAGGGCGTGGCCCGCTTCGTGATAGGCAATAACCTTTTTCTCTTCAGGCGATATCAGCTTGTTCTTTTTCTCCAGGCCACCGATAGTACGGTCAATAGCATCGTTAAAGTCCTGCATATCGATATCCGTTTTATCCTTACGCACTGCTATCAGGGCAGCTTCGTTACAGATGTTGGCGATATCGGCGCCTACGAATCCGGGGGTCAGCGAAGCCAGTTTAACTACATCCACATCCTTGCTTATCTTAATACCCTTAAGGTGAACTTTAAATATCTGCTCGCGGCCTTTTAAGTCCGGCTTGTCAATAGAGATCTGGCGGTCGAAACGGCCCGGGCGCAACAGTGCAGTATCCAATACATCGGGGCGGTTAGTTGCTGCAAGAATGATTACACCTTTCTCTGAGCTAAAACCATCCATTTCAACCAGCAGGGCGTTCAACGTACTTTCGCGTTCATCATTACCCTGTATAAGTGTTTTACCACGTGCGCGGCCAATGGCATCAATCTCATCAATAAAAATGATACAAGGCGCTTTTTCGCGGGCCTGGCGGAACAAATCGCGAACGCGTGAAGCGCCCACACCCACAAACATCTCTACGAAATCCGAACCGCTGATGCTGAAGAACGGCACTTGTGCTTCGCCGGCCATAGCTTTTGCGATCAGGGTTTTACCGGTGCCCGGAGGGCCTACCAGCAATGCGCCTTTAGGTATTTTACCACCCAGCGAGGTGTATTTTTTAGGGAACTTCAGGAAGTTTACGATCTCCTGTACTTCCACCTTGGCTTCATCAAGGCCTGCAACATCTTCAAAAGTGATGTTGATTTTCTCATCACGGTCGAACAGTATAGCTTTCGATTTGCCGATGTTGAAGATATTACCACCGGGGCCACCAATACCACCGCCACCTGCGCGGCGCAGCATAAACACCCAAAAGCCTACCAAAAGAAGAATAGGAAGCAACCATGGCAGTGTATCGCGCAGCCAATCCTGGCGTGTTTCAAACTGCACATCAATTGGTGGTAGTTGCGGGTTGTTTTTATAAAACTCATTTATCTGGTCCTGGAATTTATCGCCTGATGCTACTGTAAAAAAGTAGTGCGGGCCCTTGTTGGCAGTACCAAAGCGGGTGCGGGCCACTTCTTTGTATTTCTCCTTGTTTAAAGCGGTCTCTTTAATAAATACCTCGGCGCCCTTTTCGTTTACTACCACTATTTTTTCAACGTCACCATCCTTAAGCATGGTGGTGGCATCGTTAAAGCTGCTCTTCTTTACGTTTTCCTGAAAGAAGGAGAGATTAAAAGAAATAATGATAAATGCTATAATAATGGCATAAACCCAGAAGTAGTTAAACTTAGGGCCGCCCTCTTCGGTGCCTTTCTTGCGCTTATCGTTCAGCGGACCAAAACCGCCGGGTTTGTTTTCTCTGTTTTCCTTGTTTTCCATATCACTTCTAAAAATTCATTGTTAAACCTTTGACGTATCTCAATTTGAATTATTGTAAGGCTGCGATTTTAAGCTGCCAAAAGGCTAACGGGGCGCAATCTTAACATTTTATGGCTATTTGCCTTCGCTGTAGCTGGTGCTTTTAGCATCGCTCCAAAGCTCTTCAAGGGCATAAAACTCCCTTTTCTCGCGGTAAAAGACATGCACGATAATGTCCACAAAATCAATAATCATCCACTCCGCCCCTTTGCTGCTTTCGGTCCGGTAGGGCCTTAAGCCTGCATCAATAGCGGCTTCCATAATATTATCGTAAATGGCTTTTACCTGTGTGCTGGAGTCGCCATGGGTTATTACGAAATAATCGGAAGGTGTATCTTTTATTTTTCGGAGGTCAAGGCTTACAACGTCCTTTCCCTTTTTGTCCAAAATAGCATCTACAATTAGCTGGTGCAACTTTTCTGTTGCCGTTTTTCGTTTAGCCAAACACTCAAATTTTGTTGATAAAAATCATGGTACTACTTCCTCAAAAGTAAGTACTTTTCGATAAAGGAAAAGAAATGCCGGAAAGCCCTTCCCCTGCCTTGTTTTTAGGAAAAAACCTTGTTGAATTAGAAACGGCTGATTCCACAAACAATTATGCGAAGGACTTGCTTGCAAACGGTACGCCAATAGAAGGAACCGCCATATTGGCGCATAACCAAAGCGCCGGCCGGGGCCAAATGGGCAATGTATGGCAGTCTGCACCCGGCAAAAACCTCACGATAAGCTTTATTCTCTATCCTGATTTTTTAGCTGCCGACAAGCAATTTTACCTGAATATGGCAGTTAGCCTGGCCGTAAAAGAGTGTTGCGAGAGTTATTTAAGCGAGGAAGTAGAGATTAAATGGCCCAATGATATTTACTATGGCGATAAAAAGGTAGCCGGTATCCTTATTGAAAATACCATAAGCGGCAGCAGTTTAAGCAGCAGCGTTATAGGAATAGGGCTTAATGTAAACCAAACGGAATTTGATGCGGCACTTGCCAACCCTACCTCGCTTAAAACCGAAAGCGGTAAGGAGTTGGATATAAAACAGATTTTCGGGCAGCTATCAGTTTACCTTGAAAAGTATTACCTGCAGTTAAGGCAACTGCATTTTAATTTTTTAGACCGCGCTTATACCGAGGCGCTTTACCGTTACCAGCAAACCCATGAGTTTAAGAAAGGCGCGCAGGTGTTTAAGGGTGAAATAAACGGCGTTAGCAAGGATGGCAAACTCATTATCCATAGTGGTGGTAAGGAGCAGCGCTACGGTTTTAAGGAAATAGAATTTGTACCATAGCTAACAATCGTTAGTGCGTTCCTTTCCGGCGGATGAGTAGGTTAGTGTTATACAGCTCATAGGTAATGAGGTCTTTAAAAGGAGGAGCTTCGGCAGCATTGTCACTGCTGGTGTAAACCGTCATGGGTATTTTGTTGTTGCTGTAGGGCCCGCTGTAACCGTGCTTAATATGAATGCGTTCCTGTGGTTTGCGGCGGGATGCCATGGTTTCCTCCAATACAAAACTGAGGGTATCGTTTACCAGGCTATAGGGCACTTTGCGCCAATTGCCGGTGGTGGCATTTTTATCCTCCAGGCTTTTTAATGAATCAATAATGCTTTGGGTGGCGCTGAAGTAGATAAGCATTTTCTCATCCAGCAGTTTAAAGCCGGTGCGGTAAACAATCCTGTTCTTTTTCTCGGTTTGGTTGGTAAGAAAAGTGCGCTGCACAAAAGTGTCAATTAAAGGCTTTTCAGCAGCTAAGGCCTCCCCGGCTTTTTTCACCACAAACACGGTGCTATCCTGCGCAAAGGCAAAAGCAGAAACCAGCATTAAACACAGCAAAAAACGGGCCTTCATGGGTTACAAACTAAGGTAATTTTTTTACCACTACCTGCCTTACAGAGGGGCTGCCCTTACCGGTTTGGCTTATTACAGAAAGGAAAATTTTATCGTTAACTATTTTGCCACTGCCGCTGGTTACCTGGTTGGTTCTTTCGCCCGTTGGTGCAATTACGGGTATTGAACTAACAAAGAAGACAGAGTCGCCTTTTACCGTATAAGGTGCAGTGTAATAAGGAAGCGGCCTTTTAAAATACTCCCCCGGTATTTGAGCGGGGTTCTTATCGCTGGAGAAACAACTCAGCTTATGGTCTTCGGTAAATAAAAAACAGAGCCTGCCGTCGGTCATGTAATCGCTACAGTAAAAACCGTTGGGTTTACTTACCGGCTTTTTAACGATAAATGAATCTACCTCCTGCGCTATAAGCAGAACAGGGAAAAGGAAGAATATAAACAGGAGGCCTTTCATAGTTTAAATTAGCTAAAGTCAACGAACTCGGTTAAACACTTTATTGCTGTAAGCGCGTGGTGTTATGGTTAACCAAGGGGTATTCTCCAATCCTATTATGGTTTCTTTCAGGGAAAGAATGAGCCTGGAAGAGCTTACAACACCGTAATACCGGCTGATGGTGTAATAGGTAATTTGCTGCGAGTTTACCGTAGGATGCGAAGTATCGCTATTGAAAAAGCTAATGCTGTCGCCAACTAAACTATAAGGGTTGTGCTTGTAAAAATTGTTGGCATTGTCTTCAATAAACTTTGTGTTTTTGGGCCCAACGAAATAGCCCACCCCACCCAGCGAATCGAAATAAAAACAAGGTCGGCCATCGCCGTAAAAATCACCGCAAAAGATTCCCTGTATTTTTTCTCCCTTTGCAACTGCTGTAGGTTTCTTAACGATAAACACCTGCTCTTCCTGCGCCATTGCAGTAACAATAGCCGTAACAAATAGCAGTGTAAATAGTGGTTTCATATAAGGTAAATGGCAGTTTACCAATAAAGTAACGCTACTTAAAGCGCAAACGCAGTTTTACCGGCTGGTGGTCGCTGTAGTTAAAACCCATTTCAATGCCTTTAACTTCTTCAACTTCCAGGTTGGGCGAAATGTAGAAGTAGTCTATTACTGTTTTAAAGGTAGTGCCCTCAGTATAGGCAGTAGCATTTTTGCGGTTGGTAGCGGTGGAAGGGTCGTACACATATTTCCAACCCTGCACATAAACTGAATCATTATTCATAAGGTAAAGCGGGTCGTCTACTTTTTCTTTTTCCCAGGTATGCACATTAAAGTCCGGTGGGGCAATGTTCCAGTCGCCGCCCAGCACTACATAATTGCCCTTGGCGTATTCTTCTTCCAGTATTTTTTTGGTTAGGTCGCGTTGCGCTTTTTTAACCGTTCCGCCCTCGTCGTAGGCTTCAAAGTGGGCGTTAATTATTACCAGTTCCTTACCGTTGGCGGTTTTAAAGCGCTGCTCCAGCAAACAACGTTGCAGGTAAAATATCTTGCGCGGAAAATCAGTTATTCCGGGTAAGGCAATCCGTTTTGATTCTACAGGCGTAAAGCGCGATAAATTTTGAAGCCCGCCGTACACCTTACCTATTGGGTTGGTGAACGGAAAAGGCAAATACTTTACATCGTAATTAGGCGTAAAGGCATAGTTATGATCGGTAAGTACATTGGCCAGTTCTTCCACCTGGTCAATTTTCCAACTGCGTTTGCTGTTTCGGTCAACCTCCTGCAGCATAACAAAGTCAATATCCTTATTAGCGCTAAAGAAATCGGTAAAGCCTTTATTGTTTTTAAGCACATGCTCTTTGGGCGAGGTCACCATTTTGCCATTGTCGTAAAAAAAGTCAACCTCCTTACCCAGGCCGCCATAACCTAGGTTCCAGATAGCGAAACTGATAGTTGAATCAGTAATAACCGCAGGTGCTGCCACTTTGGATCTAGGTTCAACTACTGTCACATTCTCTACCGGCTCTGGGGTGTATCGTGTGATAAGGCCGAATAGAATCATACCGCCTACGTATAACACGGCGGCCAGTATCAATATCCCTACAATCAGCAAAACTTGTTTCATTGTCAACAGATTAATGTGGGGTGAAAATAAACATACATTCACGCGTTTTTACTTTCTTAGTTGTCAAATTAAAAAACAACCCATATATGAGCCACTTTGAATGGAACTGGACACAGGAGGGAGAGAGTTTGTATGCTCAGGGCTGGAGCCCGGAAAAACCAAAGGGCGTTGTATGCCTGGTGCATGGTTTTAATGAGCACAGCAGCCGCTATGCCCATGTGGCGGAAAGGCTCAATAAAGCGGGCTATGCGGTTTTAACCTTCGACCAACTTGGCCATGGCAAAACCACAGGCAAAAGGGGCCATACGCCATCCTACGAAGCATTTTTAGATACGGTAAGCAATATTTTGAAGGAAGCTGAAAAGCGTTACCCCGGATTAAAGAAGTTTTTATGGGGCCACAGTATGGGCGGTGGTATAGTGCTTAACTACCTTTTGCGACGCAAACCCAATATTGCCGGAGCAATTGCAACAGGGCCGCTTTTAAAATTGGGTTTTGAGCCACCTGCCTTTAAGGTGTTTTTGGCCAAAATGATGAAAGGTATTTACCCTGCCTTTACTGAGAAAGCAGAATTGGATTCATCAGCCATATCGCGCGATGCAGCGGAGGTGCAGAAGTATAATGCTGACCCTTATAACCACGGAAAAATTACAGCGGGCACCTTTTTGGGTATGTTTGAAGCCGGCAAGTGGGCCATAGTAAACGCTGCTGAACTGAAGATACCTTTACTGTTAATGCATGGCACCGGCGATAAACTGACCTCACCGGCCGGCTCTGTGGAGTTTGCTTCGGTGGCGCCTAAACATTTAGTTACTACCAAATGGTGGGAGGGTTACTATCATGAATTGCATAATGAACCTGAACCGGACCGCACAACGGTAATCAACTACATAACAGAATGGCTGGATAGCCATTAAAACTATGCTAAGGAAAATACTGATAGCCTTAGGCGTGCTGTTTTTAGCAGTGACCCTTGTTTTCCTTTTTCGTAAGCCTTTATTGCAGGCAACTTCTAACGCACTTATTGAACAGGACCAACTACAAAAAGCGGATGCTTTGTTCGTGCTTTCCGGCAACTCCTACGACCGAGGCAACGAGGCTGTAAGAATTTTAAATAGTGGCTATGTTCCCTTGTTTGTTTGCACAGGCGCTAACCCTGTGGTTGAATTGAAATCCTTAAATATTGATACGCTGGAGAGCGACATGATAGTTGCTAACCTGCACCGGCAGGGTGTTGCCGATACTCTGATTGCACAGTTAAAAGAAGGAACAAGCACTATAGAGGAGGCGGACGCAATTTTACGTTATTGCCGCACAAAGAATTTTAAGCGCGTAATGGTGCTTTCGTCCTTACTGCACACCGCAAGGGTGAATAGTGTTTTCAGGGAGAAGTTTGAAAAAGCGGGAATAGAATTAATTGTGCGCGGAGCGCCAAGCAGCCGGTTTAAAGAAAGCGAATGGTGGAAGAGCGAAGAGGGCCTTATTGCCGTAAATAACGAATGGATAAAGACAATTTATTATTGGTGGAAGTATTGAGCATTGCACCTTAACCCCTTGCCAATCCGCCTGCAGCGGAAAGGTGTTTCCCTTCTACACTTGGTGGAGAAGGGGTGTCCGCAACAAAGTGAAGGACGGGGATGAGGTGAAAAAGAAACTGAAATGAAACTGAGAATAAAAGTAAAGCCCGGTTCTAAAACCGATGAGATTGTACGCGAAGCGGATGGCGGGCTGAAAGTGAAAATAAAAGCGCAGCCTGTTGAAGGCAAGGCGAACAAATACCTTGTAGAATATTTAAGCGAAGTGCTGGGCATACCAAAATCAAAAATTGTATTGCTAAAGGGCGAAACCAATTCCTTTAAAACCCTCGAGATTGAGGCAGACGAAAACCGGGTTAATGAAAAGCTTTCGAAAATTCAATGAGCTGTCATTCTTCGACATCCCGAAACTTCGGGATCAGGATGACATAGGTCTAGTCAAACTTTAAAGGTTTAATGGCAGCCAGAATCTTGGGCATTTCGTAGCCCTTGCCCATCAGGAATTTTATCAACTTCATTCGCTTCTCGTTATTGCTTTTGCCTTTTATGGTGCGCATTTTGGCTGTAGCCAGCTTCAGTATTTTTTCCGTGTAATCTTCTTCTACTACAGCATCCAAATATTTCTGCATTTGCTCTGCCTTTATGCCTTTACGCATAAGCGCCGATTTGATTTTTACCTTGCCCCACTTTTTGCGCAGGTGCCCGTTTACAAAGGCTTTTACAAAACGGTCCTCATTCAGGTAGTTTTCTTCCTGTAGTTTTTTCAGGTAGGCAGGCTGTTCGTCCTTCTCCAACTTAAGGGCGTTCATTTTGGTAACAACCTCACTTTTGCAGCGGTCGCGGTAAGCGCAAAAGCGTGTTAGTTTCTCGTATAACTCAGCTTCCATAACGGCATTGAAGGTAACAAGCATAACGATTAAAGTAAACAACCGCTCTGCTGATTAGTAGATTGTCATCCCATAGGAAGAGGGCAGGCTGTAAGATTGTTTACATTCGCGCGTTCCTGAAACAAACATTCTGAAAAACGCGCGTGCCATATGGTTGCTGTTATTTGCTAACGCTATAAGCGGTGTGGCACAGGGCATTTCTATGTTGGCTATACCCTGGTATTTTACGGGGGTAATACACCGCGAGGAGTTGTTTGGGCAGGTGTACCTTTTAATAACAGCGGTATCGCTGTTGTGGGGTTTATATGCCGGCAGCATTATTGACCGTTACGACCGTCGAAAGATTTTCTTAGCCATTAATCTTTCCGGTTTTGGAATGTTGGCGCTTATTACTGCTTTTGGTTTTGTAAACCAGGCCCTGCCCTGGTTTATGGTGGCCTCGGTTTTTGCCACAACAGCTTTTATTTACAACATCCACTTTCCTAACCTTTATGCCTTTGCGCAGGAAATTACCCCTCGCGAACAATATGGCCGGGTTACATCCCTTCTTGAAATACAGGGCCAGATTTCCTTTACCATTGCTGGTGGGCTGGCAGCTATTTTAATGAAGGGGATAGAGCACCACATCAATCTTTTCGGCTGGGATGTTAACCTGCCATTCAGCATTAAGCCCTGGACCATCTACGAGATTTTTGCCGTAAATACTATTACCTACCTGGTGGCCTTTGCTATTATCTCGCGCATAAAATCAATGCCGGTGGTTGATAAAAAAACCGATACAGGTTCATTAGTGGCCCGGGTAAAAACCGGTGTAAACTTTCTGCGTAGCAACACCCTTATTTTTCACTTTGGTAATACCACGCTGCTGCTGTTTATCACCATCCTCATTTTCGGCACCTATGTAATGACGGTGTATGTAAACTCCTTTTTGCACCGCAGCGGCGATGTTTATGCTTTTGGCGATATGGCCTTCTCGTTCGGCTCGCTGTTAGCCGGTTTTTTAACCACCCGCATTTTTGGCGAACGCAATGCTGTGCGCGGTATAATTGTTCTTACAGCTATAGCCGGGGTAATGTATGGTGTAATGATGATGAACCTGCACCTGGCCTGGTTCTTTATTGCTCAATTGGTAATCGGGGCCTGCAATGCTGCAGTGCGCATACAGCGGGTAACCTACCTCTTTCACCACATACCCAATCATGTTATAGGGCGCACCAACAGTATCTTTTTTGTGATTAGTGTTTTTTTAAGGATGTGCCTGATAGCATTGTTTACCCTGCCGTTTTTTCACGCAGGTACTAATATTGTTTATGCAGTGGGGGTTATGGCTGTTATTTGTTTTGCGGGAGCGCTTATATTGCTGTTAAACTATAAGCGCCTGATGCACCTTAAGGTGGTGCAGTAGCCATAAAAAATAAAATCCCCTCACCATCGTGAGCAGGATTTTGTTTGTTGGTTTCCCAACTTAAAGTTTGATATAGTTATTCTTCGTTGTTTTCAGGGATTGGCCAGTGTGGTGTAATGTCAAGTTGTATCATGCAGTTCTGGTTTATGTAATTGGTGTTTACGGCCGGCAGAAAAAAAGGTTTCGCTTTCTTTAAAGAATCGGGAGAAGATTATTTTTGAGTATCAGCATGAAAAAGCAGTTGTTTTTGGCTCTTTTATTGGGTTTTTGCGCCTGGCCGGCTATGGCTCAATGGCCGGGCTGTAGCCCTTACTGCAGCCAGGCAGAGGAGGGCTTTCAACCCTGTGCTGATACGTTTTCGCTTTTCAGAAGAAAGGAGTTTTACGATATAGGGGTTATTCTGCCATCGTGGTTGCCGATAGTAAATAAGCAGTATGTAGCCATACTGGAGGGCACCGTAACCAATAACTATACCGAAGGCACTGAAGGCCCGCATATGAGCTACGAAGACCTTCCCTTTTACCACTATTCCCACGACTTTGATTTTGATGTGTTGCCGGATAAAACCGAGGATAAACGTTTCCAGTATTTATCTCCTTACCTGATTTACAAAAAAGCCGATGGAAGTAAGGATACCGTGCTGGACCCCTTTATGCATGTTGAATGGGAAAGCGGCATAGGCATGTGTAACCCTATTAACCCGCTAAAGGATGATAACGATGCCGGGCGCAGCGGAGGCTTTTTCACGGCCGGCCACGAACGTGGAGATGTAATTTGGAATTTCCCTACGGTTAACGATTGGGTGCATGTGGAAGGCAATTACGTATGGGACCGGGGCCATCCGCCATCAAGGGCTGAAATACACCCGCCCCGTTTTGTTGCCATAAAGCGGACTTTACCCGAGCGGTTAATGATTGGCGATAGCTCAGTAAAGTTTGCCATGCGCATTGATGTATTTGCCAGCGGCGATGGCGGAGCTTTAATGAACAACCGCTATAACTCGCCGCATTTTGTGCAGCGCGTAAACATGAGCAGTAAAGATTACGAGGTGGTGTTTAAAATGAACATGCCGAGGCCATCGCCTAATGCGCAGTTAAAATACCAGTTGCAAAAACGCAAGGGCGATACCTTTTCGCAATATGAATTGATAACGCTTAATGAAGATTCAGGTATTGTAAAACTGCTTATACCCTGGAAGACCGCTAACGCCAACGACCTTGAAGTTTATGCCCGTTCCATTTTTGTTTATTGGGATGAAGGCAGGGGCATTGCACAGGGTGTGCCGGTGGACGTTTACAAGGTAAAGCTGAAGCACCTTTATATAAAGCGCCTATGCGACTACCTTTCTAAAGCGGAAATAAGGTTGTTTGCCAATGTGGGCAATAATTGGGTTTTTGTAAATGACTTCTTCCCGAGAAAAGGGAAGATATTGACAAAGGGCTTAGGTAAAACCCGTAAAAAACATTGGGACTTACAAAACGAGTTTACTGTTTATGTGCCGCGGGGTACAGCCTTTAGGGTTTATATGGCCGGCTGGGAAGTAGATGGCGTAGACCTGCTTAGCGGCGATTTGCTGGACCCAACCTCCGAGTGCAACCGCAAAACAAAGCGGTTTATTAAAGACCGCATTTTCTCCATCCGCAACATGCTGCTGAAAGGTTGTATGGATGACCAATACGGCGATATAGGCTCTATGCACAGTTATGACAACCTTGGCCGCATAAACACCTTTACCAACTCCCCCGAAAAAGGAAGAAACGAAGACCCCTGCCCTTTTAGCGAATATGAACTGAAGGACCGCTACTTTCTTACCTATACTATTGAAAAGGAAAATTAAGCAAGCTGCTTTTCAAAGGCTTTCCAAACCACTTCATCAGGAACAGGAGCGGTAATTATAACAGCCTCCTTTTTAACCGGGTGGATGAACTCAACCTGCCGCGCATGCAGGTGAATGCTGCCGTCTTTATTAGTTCGCCTTGCGCCGTATTTTACATCGCCCTTAATCGGGCAACCCATTTTTGAAAGCTGCACGCGTATTTGGTGGTGCCTGCCGGTTAAGGGGTTTACCTCCAGTAAAAAGTAATTATCACTGCTGGCCAGCCAGTCGTAATCCAGCTCGCAGGCAGAGGTTCCTTTTTCTTCCCTGTCGTATGCCCTCGAAATGTTTTTCTTCTCGTCCTTTTTAAGCCAGTGTTTTAAGTGGCCGCTTTGGTGCGGTGGCCTGCTTTGTACTACGGCCCAATAGGTTTTTTTTACCTCGCGCCCTTTAAACATTTCGTTTAGCCTTACCAGCGCTTTTGATGTGCGCGCAAAAATTACCACGCCGCTAACGGGCCGGTCTATACGGTGGCAAACCCCCAAAAAAACCTCACCGGGCTTGTTATACTTTTCTTTGATGTACTGCTTAAGAATTTGTTCCAGGGCTTCATCACCGTTTTTATCGGGCTGCACTAAAACACCTGCCGGCTTGTTTACTGCAAGCAGGTGATTGTCTTCGTAAAGTATTTCCGGGTAAGTCATTAAGCGGGCGAAGATAGCAAAGTGAAGGCGTTGCCTTAATCCCAAGTACAGGCTACCTTGCCTATGCTTTTTCGGCTTTCCATGTATTGGTGTGCCTCACTTATATCAGCAGCCTTAAAAATTTTGCCCGATTGCGGTTTAAAGATACCCTCCTCGTAAAGGCGCACCACATTTTCCAGCACCCTTTTTAGCGTGTTTGGTTTGGCATCAGCAATGCGCAGCATGTTTACGCCAATAAGGCTTTTGGAATGCATCATAAACTCACCGGGGTGGTATATGCCAAACTCAATAGCCTTGCCCAGTTTAGAAAAAATGTTTGTGGAATCGCTCATGGCGCTTACGCCATAGCAAACAATACGGCCACCGTTGGCCAGCACCTTAATACCACGGCGGATATACCCTGCCCCGATGGCATCAAAAATTACATCCACTCCATCGCCTTTTGTTGCTTCATCAATGTATTCGTCAAACTCTGTAGCCGATGTGTCAATAACATGAGCGGCCCCCATTTTCTTCAGCATTTCAACCTTGGAAGCGCTACCCGTGGTAGCAAAAATCTCGCAGCCTTTGTTCACACAGTATTGCATCAGGGCTGTTCCTACCCCGCCTGCAGCAGAATGGATGACCACCTTATCGCCGGGGTAAAGGTTTACCATTTCGGCACAGCAGTAATAGGCGGTGCAGTATTGGGTAGTTAGTGCCGTGGCTTCGGCAACATCCATGGTAAGGGGTATACGGGCTATGGCGCGGGCATCGGTAACTGCATATTCGGCATAGCCGCCAAAGCGGGTTAGGGCGGTAACGCGCTCACCGGTTTCAACCCAATCTACATTGCTGCCTTTACGCTCTACCGTACCACAGATGTCGTAGCCCAAAACGCTGGGCAGGGGCGGGGCATCCTGGTAAAGGCCGCGGCGGGCAATTACGTCGGCAAAGTTTAAACCGAAGCCCTCTACCTTTATAAGCACTTCGCCCGGTTTGGGGGTAGGTTTTTCCGTGTCGCGCAGCTCGAAGGCATCTTCGGCTTTGCCGTGTTTAACCACATATATCGCTTTCATCCTGTGTCCGTTTTATGCCTAAAATAAGCTTTTAAGCCGAGAAAGCGAAGCGGCATCTAACTATCTTAAAATCAAATAATTGAGTGTTTTAAAATATGCCGTGAACCTTATCCCCGCTTAGCACAAAAGAAAAAGCCCGCTATGCGTTGGCAGGGCGGGCTTTAAACAATGTTTTTACAGAAACCTACTGCGCAGCGGCCTTAGCCTTTTTTGCGCCGAAGTTATTAAAATCGAAAGCCCATCCCACGTAGTACAGTGCACCTATTTTAGGTGAACCAACAGCTTCAATGTGTTTGTTGTTGTAAACGTTTGAAGCGCCTAAACGTACAGTGGAGTAAGCCTTATCAATCTCATAATACAGTTGTAAATCCAGGGTGTGGAAGCTTGGCACGGTACCATCAGCAAACGGGCTTTGCCATGCATAGCTGGTTACCCATTTAAAGTTGGCGCTAAAGCCCAGGCCTTTCCAAACGCGGTTACCGCTAATACCAATGTTGAATTTATGCTTAGGCGTGTTAAAGCCTGATAGCACAGTGGCACCGGCGCTCTTAATGTTTTTATCCTGCAAATCGCTGTAGGTATAGTTAACGTAAGGGGTAATGCCATGGCCAACGTAGTACGATACGCTGATAACGGCACCCCAACTTGGCACAGTACCATCGGCGTTAACCCACATTTGGTAAGGGGTGTAATAACCGGTAAGCACGTTGTTCTCGCCGCTTTCCTCACCGGCCTGTCCGTTAGTGGTGCTGTCCTTATTAGGTTCTGCAACACGGGCAAAGCCGATAAAGTATTTATACATGCTGTAGTAAGCGGTAATATCAATTAAAACTTTGCGGTCAATTTCGGCACGGTAGCCAATTTCAAAAGAGGTTACATGCTCCGGACGCAGTGGTTTTAGTTTGATAGGCACCAGGGCGGCAGCAGCCATGTTAGCGGCTGAACCACCGTTTACGCTATCAGCCATTATATCTTCTGCATCGCGTACGCTTTCTAAAGTGTAAAGGTTGTTGTAGCCGTTAAGGTTACCCAACAGTTTTATACGGCCAATGTCCAGGTACAAATATTGGTCCTGTAAGGTTGGTGTACGGAAAGCAGAGGTAGCTGAAGCACGGAAGGTGTGGTCGCTGTTCTTAGCCTTGTATGTATAAACCAGCGAGCCTCTTGGTGAAACCTGCGCAGCAAAGTTGCTGTTCTTATCTACGCGTACCGAGCCAATGATTTTAAAGTTGTCGTTAAACAAACGCTTGGTGGCTTGCAGGTAAGCGCCCACCTCGTGCACACGTATTTTTTTGCCTGCGGTATCTTCAAGGATGGTGCCGCGGCTGTTAGGCAGGTAGATACGGTACGATGCACCGGTGATGATATCCAGCCATTTTACGAAATCCCAGTTGTATTGGCCCTCAACATGCACCAGGGCGCTCTTATCGTAAAATTTGGTACCTAAAAGGGAGTTGGTTTCTTTAATAAGGTAGTTGAAGGAATCTTTAAACTGTTGCGAGCCGGCAGCATACCAGGCAGAGTCAGCATAAAGCCTTGCCATGGCCTGCGCTTTTGCTATAATAGGGTCTGCTTCGTTACCGCTGCTTATACAATCGGCACAGTAGCCGTTGGTGGCGGTATCTATCACATCAAAGTACTTATCTAAATAGCGCGATACATAATCAGGCACGGCAGCACGGGATACATAAGCGCCGGTTAAGCCCAGGTTGTAGGAGTTGCCTGCATTTTCGATAGAAGCATAAGCGCGCACAAAAAAGTTTTTGCCCTTTAACTGCAACATGGGTTGGTGAAAGTTAAAGTCCTTGATTTGGTAGCGGGCGGTGGCCTGGTAAACCGCTGTACCGTAACCGAATTTGTAAACGCCGCTTAACTCAATATCATTAACAAAACGGTAATAAAGGCCGGCTGAGAATTTCAGGTTCTTAACGTTGTAATCAGCCAATTGCTTTTCCATGTAACCGGGGGCATGTACATTAAGGGTACCGGGGTTAGCCCATGGGTTAAAATCAAGCCAGTTGTTCAGCTTAACTATGTTGTCTTTGTCTTCTTGTGTAAAATCAGGACCAACATCCTGGTATTGCTTGGCACGTAAAATTGAAGAAGCATCTACGTCCGTCTCAATTGCGCCATAACGGTTTAATGAATCGTCTTCAGCTGGCCAGTCCTGTGTTTGAGTGTACTCGCCGGTAAACTTTAATGCAAAGCGGTCGTTTTTGCCAAAGGTGTTTGCATAGCGTAATTGGGCATCAAAGTAAGGGCCGGGCACTGTGTTGGCGCCGCCTTTAAGTTGTATGCCCAGGCCTTTAAAGTCGTAAGGGCTTTTGCTGGTCATAGAAACTACGCCCTGCATGGCGTTTGCACCGTAAAGGGCAGAAGCCGCACCTGAAACAATCTCTACACTTTCCAGGTCAATATCGTTAGCGCCCACCATGTTGCCTATGGGGAAGTTAAGGCCGGGGGCCTCGTTATCTACACCATCAATAAACTGCTTGGTGCGCAGGCTGCGGGTATCGCCAAAGCCGCGCAGGTTAATTACTTTAAAACCGCTGGAGGTAGTTACAATATCCACCCCTTTAAAGTTGCCTATGCTCTGGTAAAAATCTCCGGAGGCTGCTCCTTTAATTTCGCGGCTGGTCATCTTTTCAATTTGCACGGGCGCCGTTTTAATACTCTCGGCCACGCGCGATGAAGTAACCACTACTTCGCCACCAATAACGGGCGCAGTTTCAATAGCAATACTTAAATCGTTTGAGGTGCCAAGCTGCACATCTTTAGTAGTATAACCCACGTAGGTTATGGTAAGTGTTTTTGTTTCGGCAGGTACATCCAGCTTAAACTTGCCGTCAGCATCGGTAGCAGTACCTATTTTGGTTCCCTTGGCAACTACAGTAGCTCCAATCATGGGTTCCTTAGTGGTTGCATCCGTAATTTTACCGGTAATAGTTTTTGTTTGTGCGTAGGTTACAATAGCGGTTACAATAAACGCCAGCAGAAGTACAAGTTTTTTCATTAGCGGTTGGGGTTGTTTAGGCAAAGCCGAATATATGAAAAGGCGGCAATTGTAAAGCCTTTGTGAAGAAAAAATACCGAATACATGATTGCTTTGTGTAGATAGTGTTAACATATGAAGCAACTCCATATCTTTCCTTTTTTAGCTTTGCCCTTATGGCTATTAAGATACTGATAACAGGAGGCACCTTTGATAAGGAGTATGACGAATTAAGCGGCAAACTTTTTTTTAAGGATACGCATGTACCCGAGATTCTGGAACGTGGCCGCAGCCGCATTAAAACCCAGGTACGCACCCTTATGATGATTGATAGCCTGGAAATGACCGAGGCCGACCGTGACCTTATTGTTAGCCATTGTAAACAGTGCAAGGAAACGCAAATTGTAGTTACCCACGGAACCGATACCATGGAAGCCACCGCCCGTAAGTTGGGCAAAGCCAAACTGAATAAAACCATTGTGCTTACCGGCGCTATGGTGCCTTACAAATTTGGTAGCTCCGACGGGCTATTTAACCTGGGCGCTGCACTGGCTTTTGTGCAAAGCCTGCCTGCGGGCGTATACGTTGCCATGAACGGCAAATACTTTACCTGGGATAACGTGCGTAAGAACAAATCTTCAGGCTTTTTTGAAGAGTTAAAGTAAAGTCTATCACTTAGTGTGAATACCCCCCAAAAAAAGGCAGGCAGTAAGAATTAGCCGTTTTTGGGAATGTTGTGCTTTATGGAAAGCCATACATTTGCCATTACTTATTGGTAACAAAACAAAAAACAAAGTATGAAAAAAGTATTCAGCACAATGTTGGTGTTTGCTTTGGTAGCAGGTACAATCAACAGCGCAATGGCCCAGAACGGCGACAAGGAAAAGGCCAAAACAAATGCCGTTAAAGTAGAAAAGTTTGAAGCCGGCAAAACGCTGGGCGAATCGGAAATCGGCTTTTTGCATGCCATTGCCAGCGATGGCAAAGCACGCGGTGCAGAAGACAAGAGCTGGGCCAAAGTGGGCGAAAAAACCTACAAAGCCGGCATGAAACTTTCTGCCGATGATGCTAAAGAATTAAACAAAGAAGTAGCCACCTGGCGCGGTAAGAACAAGCCTGAAAAGGATGCCAACCACCGTGGCGCAGGCGATTGCTACTACTACTGCTATTACGACTACTACGGCAACTACGTTTGCTACTGGTATTGCGATTAATATTTTACTAAGGGTTTGTATAACCGGCTTCCGTTTTCGGGGCCGGTTTTTTATTTAAGGTGCGACACAGTGCGACACTGCGACAACAAGAGGGTGTTTCTGTCGCAGTGTCGCACCGGCACCACCTTAACAGCCCTTCTTTTATTACCTTAGCATACATGATTGCTGTTTTCGGAAAAACCTTTGCGCTTAAAAATGCCCCCTACGCGCAGGAACTGTTCGATTTGCTGGAGAAGCGCAAAATGAAGTATGTAGTAGAGGAAAAATTTCTGCTGCTGTTAAGCACGCAACTGGGCGTTAAGGTAAAGGGCGATTCCTTCAGCGATTTTAAACAGATAAAAGGCAGCACTGAAGTAGTACTGAGCCTTGGCGGCGATGGCACCATACTGGAAAGTGTGGTTATGGTGAAGGAAAGCGAGATTCCGATATTAGGTATAAACTTCGGGCGTCTGGGCTTTTTGGCCAGTGTGGGCAATAATCAAATATGCAGCGCTGTTGATGCTGTTGAACGCGGCAGTTATATGATAGACAAGCGAACGCTGCTGCACCTGCAAAGCAACCAACCTTTGTTTGAGGATAGCTTTGCGCTTAACGATATGACCATACAACGCCGCGACCAAAGCAGCATGATAACCGTGAACGCTTATTTAAACGGCGAACCGCTGAACACCTATTGGGCGGATGGTTTAATTATAGCTACGCCTACGGGTTCAACCGGCTATAGCCTTAGCTGTGGCGGGCCCATTATACACCCCACCAGCGGCAGTTTTGTTATAACCCCGGTGGCGCCACACAACCTTAATGTGCGCCCAATGGTGGTTAATGATGATGTGGTAATGAGTTTTGAGGTTACAGGCCGCGGCAACAGCTTTTTGTGCACCCTCGATAGCCGGGTGCAGGCCATTGATGCCAGCTACCAACTGGCGGTTAAAAAGGCCTCCTTCCACGCTAACATAGTGCGCCTTACCGACCAAAACTTCCTTACTGCATTGAAAACCAAGCTAAACTGGGGTAGCGACCAGAGGAATTAATGCCGATTTCGGAGTGCGGAATGCCGAATAAAACCCAACACCCTTGTTGCCCTTATTAGGCTTTAGTATGTAGGGCCGAAAACATTTTGCTTATTCCACCGTTAAGGCTTTACTTCGCAGCCCTTTATGAAATTGCGCAAAAGGACCTTTTTACTTATCGCCATTTTTTTTCTGTGCCTGGGTGCCGATGCCCAGATACATGAGTTTGGCGTTTGGGGAGGTATTACCAATTACTTTGGCGACCTGAACACTAAAACCAGCTTTAAGTTTGTAAGGCCGGGCGCCGGTGCATTTTATCGTTATAACATCCGCCAGCGCGGGGCATGGCGCACCAGTTTTAATTGGGGCATTGCTGAGTTTGACGATGCCAAAACCAATATCGCCTGGAACAAGCAACGCAACCTTAGCTTTAAAACAGATATCTACGATATCACCTCTATTATTGAGTTCAACTTTTTGAAGTTTGATAAGGAGCGCGAGGCTAAAAAGCACTGGTTTACCCCTTATTTAGGTACCGGTATCACCATCTTCTTCTTTAACCCCAAGGCACAGTATAACGGCAAGTGGTATTACTTACAACCGTTAGGCACCGAGGGTCAAAACGACCCCAGCTACAGCGGCGTTAAAAAATATCGCCTCTTCAGTTTTGCAGTGCCTATTGTTGGCGGCTTCAAATTCAGCTTTGGCAAAAACTGGAACTGGAACCTTTGTATAGAAGCAGGTGTGCGCAAAACCTTTACTGATTACCTTGATGATGTAAGCTATAAATATCCCAGCTACGCTTCTTTGCCCGGCGGCTCTACGGGTTTGGCAGCCGCCCTCAGCGACCGCAGTGGCGAAAACGGGGGCGAAAAAATAGGCAAGCCCGGCTACCAACGCGGCCAAAGCCCCAAAAAAGATGACTATCTAATGGGTGGTATTACCCTCTCGTACACCATTATTAAGCCCCGCTGCCCTACAGTTAGCGGGCCTAGTACTTACCGGTAGTTAATAATCAAACGGCAATCATCAATAACCTAAAAGGGCGCCTCAATTTCGCAGGTACTATTTGCCTATAAGCCTATACCCTACCTTCCCTCGTGTATTTTCTTATTTTCGCCCACCTTTATTACCCGTATTTTGTGGAATTTGCGGGTTAGGAGGCTTGAGGGGTATGTGTATTGGCGGAGTTATTTTAAAGTAAGCCTGAAATAAATTTTTGTATCCACGTTTAATTGGTCGCTGAAAGTGAGCCTGAAAGAACAAATTGATTTGAACCGTTTGCCTCAACACATTGCCGTTATTATGGACGGTAACGGGCGTTGGGCTAAGCAAAGGGGTCAAAACAGGATTTTTGGGCACCGCAACGGGGTACAAGCGGTACGTGATACGGCCGAAGCCTGTGCAGAGTTAGGGGTCAAGCACCTTACCGTTTATGCCTTTAGCAGCGAAAACTGGAACAGGCCACAAATGGAAGTTTCGGCATTAATGACTTTATTGTTAAAGACTCTGAATTCGGAATTGAAAACACTGCTTAAAAATGATATTCGCCTTGGTGCTGTAGGTGATATTGATTCGCTGCCCAAGTCGGTAGCCAAGCAGTTGCAGGATGCCATTGATAAAACCGCGCATTGTAAGCGTATGGAGCTGATACTGGCCCTTAGCTACAGCGGTAAAAATGAAATTACCCAGGCCGCCAGGAAACTGGCCCAGGAGGTGAAAAAAGGAACCTTACAGCCCGAAGAGATTATAGAAGAATTGATTGCTAAAAACCTATATACAGCCGGCCGGCCCGACCCTGAACTGATGATACGCACCAGCGGGGAAAAACGCATAAGCAACTTTTTGCTTTGGCAATTGGCCTATGCTGAATTTTATTTCACGGAAATTTTTTGGCCGGAGTTTAGTAAAGAGGAATTATACAAAGCCATTTTGGAATACCAGAACCGGGAAAGGCGTTTCGGCAAAACCAGTGAACAGTTAACTACCACATGATTTTACAAACAGGGCACACCCATACAAACCTCATTGCAACGAGGGCGGCAAAATTTTGTGGCGCTGTTGTGGCTTTTTTGTTAAGCATTAACTGCCTGTTTGCGCAGGATGGCGAACAGGATTTATTGTTTGCCCTGCAAAAAGGCGGCGAGTTTACCATTGGCGATATACGCGTGGAAGGCTCGCAATACCTGGATACCCGAATTCTGATTACCCTCTCCGGTTTAGCCAAAGGCGATAAGATTAAGATACCCGGCGATGAAATACCAAAGGCCATGAAAACCCTTTGGAAACAGCGCCTGTTTACCAATATCTCCATTGATGCCGAGAAGATAGTAGGCGACCAGATTTTTTTGGTGATTAAAGTTGAAGAGCGCCCGCGTATTGGCGGTAAGGCCTTCTCCGGTTTAAAAAATTCAGAAAAGGAAGAGTTATTGAAAAAGCTGGACCTGCGCACCGGGCAGGTTTATACTGAGAACGTACGCAGCCTGGCTATTAACACCACAAAAGCTTACTATATTGATAAAGGCTTTTTGAATGTAACGGTTGATATCCAGGAATCTCCTGAAGACCCTACCCTGCCTAACAGCGTTAAGCTGAAAATAATAGTGAACAAGGGCGCCAAGGTTAAAATTAACCAGATAAGCTTTTACGGCAACCGCGAAATACCCGAGGTTAAGCTGAAGAAGCAAATGAAGGAAACCCACGAGAAAATTAAGTTTGACCTGGATGGCCTTTTACGCTTCAAGAAAAACTTTGCCCGCGATTCTATTAAGCCAAAGTGGTACCATGTTATAGGTAACATTTCACCAACCCGCGCATGGCAGTATATGGACCGCCACGTTAACCTCAACTTTTTTAAAACAAGCAAGTTTAAGCGCGATGATTACGAAGGCGATAAGGATAAAGTAATTGAATACTACAACAGCCAGGGGTACCGCGATGCCTACATTGTGCGCGATACTACCTACATGATTGACGGCCCCGTTAACAAAAACATGAATATTGATATTTATGTTAACGAGGGTAAGAAGTATTACTTCCGCAACATTTACTTTAATGGTAATACGAAATACCCTGATTCGTTGCTCGCAAAAATCATCAACATTAAACGCGGCGAGGTTTACAACCAGAAAATGCTGGACGAGCGCATATTCATGAATCCTAACGGAGGCGATTTAAGCTCGCTGTATATGGATGACGGTTACCTCTTCTTCAGCGTTACGCCAATGGAAGTTAAGGTGGAAGGTGATAGCATTGACCTGGAACTGCGCATTAACGAAGGCGCACAGGCTACCATACGCGAGGTGCGCATTGTAGGCAACACCAAAACCAACGAAAAAGTTATACGCCGCGAATTGCGCACTTTGCCGGGCAACAAATTCAGCCGTACAGATTTGATAAGAAGCCAGCGCGAGATTATTGCACTCGGTTATTTCGACCCGCAACAGTTGGATGTGGTGCCTATACCTAACCCCGAAAACGGAACGGTGGATATAGAATACCGGGTAACGGAAAAACCATCGGATCAATTGGAGCTTAGCGCCGGTTGGGGTGGTGCAACTACTACCAGCGCCGGTGGCCTGTTTGGTACCCTGGGTGTAAACTTTACCAACTTCTCCTTAAAGAACATTGGCGATAAACATGCGTGGACACCGCTGCCAAGCGGCGATGGACAGCGTTTAGGTATACGTATAAACAGTAACGGCCGTGCGTTCCAATCCTACAGCGTATCGTTTACTGAGCCCTGGTTAGGCGGCAAAAAACCATTGGCGTTAGACTTTGCCTTTAACCGCCTGCGCGCTAACTCTTTTGATCCGTACGATTACAGCAAAATCATCGGTAAGTATTTTTCTACCAGCGTTTACCTGGGTTTAAGCACCCGCTTAAAATGGCCTGATGATTACTTTACCCTTTCAACCGGTATAGAGTTTCAGCATTACATACTGGATAACTATTCTACGTTCTTCATCTTTAAGGATGGCCGTTCAACCAACCTTAACTTCCAGTTGGCTATTTCGCGCGATTCGCGTTACCCTGAAGCGCCAACCTGGTATAACCACGGCTTCTACTTTATGGCGCAGGCCAAGTTTACCTTGCCTTACAGCCTCATGTTCCCCGGCCGTATGAACCTGAACTACGAAGACCCCGGTTTATCACCTGCTGACCGTTACAAGTTTGTTGAATACCACAAATGGAAAATTGCCTTTGAATGGTATACGCCGCTTACCAAAAACAGCAAGCTGGTGTTAAAGACCTCTGCTAACATGGCCTTCCTGGGCTTGTATAACAAAAAGGTGGGCTACTCGCCGTTTGAGCGTATTGAGTTTGGTGGCGATGGTTTAAGTAACCTTAACTACGGAACACAGCTGGGCCGCGATATCATATCCTTCCGCGGTTACCCGGTTGTAACCCCTACTGGTGGTGTGCCTATTTATAATAAATACTCTGTTGAATTACGTTATCCGTTCAGCCTTAACCAAAGCGCTACTATTTATGCGTTATTGTTTGCTGATGCCGGTAACTACTGGACCAGTATAAAAGACTACCGCCCTTACGACCTTAAGAAATCAGTAGGTGCAGGTGTGCGTGTATTCTTACCTATGTTCGGCTTGTTAGGCTTTGATTATGGTATCGGCTTTGACCGCGAATCGTTTGGTTTGGCGCCTAAGGCCGGTAAAAACATATTCAGCAAATACGGCGAGTTCAGAATTATCCTGGGCCGCGAACCGGAATAGTGGCCCGGATGAGGGGTAAAGAGGTAGCGGGATAGGGTAGTTTGATCTTATAATTGCTAAAAATTGAAAACATACCTTTACCTTGGCAAGGTAATTGGGTCTGATAAGAAAAAACCAAAAGTTATGAAGAAGATTATTTCCGTAATCGCCATTTTACTGGTTGCCTTTAGCTCGCAGGCGCAAAAATTTGCGTTTGTGGATATGGACTACATGCTAAACAAAATGCAGAGCTATACGGAGGCGCAGAAAGAATTAGACAAGATTGCCGCCGGCTGGCAGAAGGATGTAGAAGCCAAAATGAAGGCGGTGGATGATATGTATAAGCAGTTTCAGGCCGAACAGGTTTTAATGACCGAGCCAATGAAACAGCAGAAAATGAAAGAGATTGAAGCGAAGGAGAAAGAGGTGAAGGATTTTCAGAAAGCTAAGTTTGGCCCTAATGGCGAGTTATTTAAAAAGCGCCAGGAACTGGTTAAACCTATACAGGACAAGATTTATAACGAAATAAAGAAATATGCTGAGGCCAAGGGGTATGACTTTATTTTCGACCGCAGCAGCGGGCCTACCATGTTGTATAGCAGCGATAAGTACAATAAGAGTGATGATATATTGACCGCAATGGGCATTTCGCTTAAACCGGCAGGCCAATAACAGCCGATTGGGCTAAAAATCTATATTTGCGCGCCAATGAGGAAAGCAGGCCTTCTTATATGTTCGTTCTTTATGTTGTGGGTCAACAGCTTTGCTCAGCAAAAGTATGGCCATATCAACTCGCAGGAAATACAGGAAAGCATGCCGGAGTATAAACAACTGCTGGCAACGCTGGACCGTAAGCGGGCTGAACAGGAAAAGAGCCTGAAGAACATGTATGCGCAGTACCAAAAAGGTATGGAGGAGTTGCAGCAGTTTGGCCCCGATTTAATGGTGGCGGTGCGCGAGGAAAAGATGCTGGAACTGCAAAAGTTACAGCAGGATATAGAAACGCTTCAACAA
Organism: Chitinophagales bacterium; assembly: GCA_039811145.1. Taxonomy (GTDB): domain Bacteria; phylum Bacteroidota; class Bacteroidia; order Chitinophagales; family LD1; genus Bog-950. The sequence continues at coordinate 50,219 of JBDHYB010000012.1, forward strand.
ACGGCGGATGCACAGTTGGACCAGCTGCATATTAAGCTGCTGAAACCGCTGAATGATAAGTACCTGAAAATTGTAAATGCGGTAGCTAAAGAAAACGGCTACACTTACATTTTTGACATAGCAACCGGTAGCGTGGTGTATTACCCTGAAAACAGCGGCGATATTACTGACCTGGTGAAGAAGAAAATGGGAATAAACTAATAACAAATACAAACAGAATAAACCAAAACAAACGAAATGAAGAAAGTAATCTTAGTTATCGCCATAGCCGTGTTCGGATTTTTTGGAACAGCCGATGCGCAGCAGAAGATAGGCCACTTAAACTCTGCCGATATATTACAGGCTATGCCTGAATTTAAAACCATGCAAACTGAATTGCAGGCTTATAAAGACCAAATGACCAAAGTGCTGCAAGGCATGTATGAAGACTATGGCAAAAAGCAGGAAGACCTGCAGAAGATGACAAAGGAAACGCCTGATGCTATTGTAGAAACAAAAATTAAAGAACTGCAGGATTTACAACAGCGCATTTCTGATTTTGAAAATAAAATCAACGACGACCTGGCTACCAAGCAACAGGAGAAGTTGAAGCCTATTAACGACAAATACCTTAAAGCGGTAAAAGAGGTTGCCACTACTAATGGCTATTCTTACATTATTGATATCGTATCAGGCGCAGTTGCTTACTACCCTGAAGCTACCAACGATGTAACCAGCCTGGTGATGAAACAAATGGGCATTACCCCTGCACCTAAAACAAACACAGGAACAAATCCTACCGCCCCTAAATAGGGTGTATGAAAATAAACAGCGAACAAGCAATCGGTATTTTTGATTCAGGTATTGGCGGCCTTACGGTCGCCAATGCTATTTCTAAGCTACTGCCGAACGAACAGCTGATTTATTTTGGCGATACAGCACACCTGCCTTATGGCGATAAGTCGAAAGAACTCATAAGCTCGTACGCTACCGCTATCACCAACTTTTTGCTGAAGGAGAAGAACTGCAAGGCCATTGTTATTGCCTGCAATACCGCCTCGGCAGCGGCCTACGAAACCCTGCGCGATACCTTTAAAGGCGTAATACCGGTTATTAACGTTATTGACCCTATGATAGAAGCGGTTATAGCGGATGACAGCATTAAGAAAGTAGGCATTATAGCTACTAAAACCACCGTGGCCAGTGGTGTTTACCAGGAGAAGTTTACCAGGCGTAAGCCCGTTCTTAAGTTTTCAGCCGTGGCTACGCCGTTATTGGCTACTATGATAGAGGAAGGGTTCTACAACGATAACATAAGCCATGCTGTGTTAGCCAATTATTTAAGCCATGAGGAGTTAAAGGATATTGATGCCCTGGTGTTAGCCTGCACGCATTATCCGCTCATTAAAAATGAAATTTCGGCCTTCTTTAATAACCGTGTGCGCATTTTCGACTCAGCCGAGGTGGTGGCGCAAAAGCTAAAGTGGATTTTAGAAAAGGAAGGCCTGAACAGCGGCACTAAAGCCGGTGAGGATGTGTTTTATGTTTCTGACTATACCGAAAGCTTTGAGAAAACCACGCGCATATTTTGGGGCAGTAAAATTAACCTGCAGCGTTGCAGCATTTGGGAGAACCCCAACCCTGCTTTACCCGAAGGGCCCGGGTTTTGGAAGCCTGAATAGGCTTGTTAACGTTTTTTGCTTAACCTTACATTACACCTTTTGGCATAATTTTACGTCTTTCAACCGATACTCCGGATATATGAAAAAATATATAGTAAGTTTTATAAGCCTGGTTTTTGTGCTGGGTGTTTACCAAAGTAAAGCACAAGGGATAGAGTTTATACATGATAAGAAGTTTGAGGAGATATTGGCCATGGCCAAGGCCCAGAACAAGCTGATATTTATGGATTGCTATACCAGCTGGTGCGGGCCGTGTAAGCGGTTGGCAGCAACGGTTTTTCCTGACTCGGCTGTGGGAGAATACTTTAACGACCACTTCATTAACTGTAAGTTTGATATGGAGAAGGACGAAGGGCCAACCATTGCCGGCAAATACAGCATACGCGCCTACCCCACACTATTGTGGCTGGATTATAATGGCGAGGTGAAGCACAAAATTGTGGGCGGCCTTGACCCTGCCGGTTTAATACAAAACGGTAAAAAGGCAACCGACCCTACACCCGGTATTTTGGCCGGTATGCACAAACGCTATAGCGATGGCGACCGCGATGTAAACTTTTTAAGCGACTACCTGAACACCATGATGGGCGCCGATGAAAAGTATGAGGAAGTATTTAAAGTATATATGGACAAGCTTACGCAAGCTGATTTAAAGGATGCTAAACACGCCAAAACAATTTTCGCACTTACCAATAACCTAAAGTCTCCCGGCATTGCTTACCTGGTGAAAAATGCCGAATACTATAAAGGCACTATGGGTGTAGATGCTTACAACAACAAGATTAATGTAATAGCCAACAAGGCTGTTAGCGAAGCGCCTAAGGCCAACGATCCTGCCTTGTTTGAGGGCGCTATCAACCTGCTGAAAAGCAATAAGGCTGCTGATAGCCAACAAAAAATTGCGCAGTTAAGCATGGACTACTACCTGCATATGGCCGACTGGGCTAACTACGACAAGTTTGCCAGCCAGTACATAAAAAAGTATGCTGCAAAAAATGCATCTGTTTTAAATGATGTGGCCTGGAACTATTACCTGAACATGAACAATGATGCGCAACTGGCTAAAGCAGCTAAGTGGGCGTATGATGCTATTAATATAGATAACAAGTACACCTATAACCTTACTTATGCTTACCTGCTGTATAAGATGAATGAGTATAAGGAAGCGCAAAAGGCATGCGATTACGCCATTATACAGGCGAAGAACGAAAACGTAACCGCCGGCTCTGCAGAGTTCCTGAAAGGCGCCATTCAAAAATCGCTGGATAAGGAAAAGCAGCCGTAGTTCACGATTCTTTTTGCTGCATAAGCGATTCAAACACTTTAAACACCAGCCATATTAGTATGCTGCTTAGCAGCGTAATGCCATAGGTGCGCGAGTACGTAATCGGGTGTGCCAGGTGGGTAAAAGTATCGCTAAGGATTTGGAAGGGATTAGTGATGGCATCCCATGAGTTCCAGCGCAGGAAACGCCCCATGTATATACCATAGCCGCATAAAAATATAGAACCCAGCACCACAGCACGGGCGAGCAAGGGTGGCAATACCTCTTTTAGCTTGCGGTAGATAATAAGCGTAGAAACTATGCCCGCCAGTAAACCCGCCAGCGCAAAGGAGTAGATAAGGAAGGCATCGTACCAGTGCGGCCAGCCGTTGCGCGGTTTAAGGTGGATGAGGTCAGTAATTATGTAAGGCGAGTTAGGGAAGAAAAGTAACCATACTATAAAAGCCATAAGCAGTTTAAGCTTGCTCGTTTGGCGCGTGGCTATAGTAGCAAAGGCCAGTGGCACCCAGGCCAGCAGCAAATTCCATGGCAAAAAAATGTAGCTAAGCGTGCCGGTACACACCATACGGAAGATTTGCAGGGCAAAGCAAAATGCGGAGAGTAAAAGCAATTGCCGGATAACGGCGGAATAAGGATTGGAAAACATAGTTTTATTTTATTATTCGTTATAAAACACACCGATGAAATGATAGATGGTGGCTAGTACCGTCATTTTACGCTGAAACTTTTTATCGCTTAGTACTGATGAGGTACCGGCCGGCTGCTGTTTTTCTATACATTTTTTACTCAGGCTATAAAGAGTAACTATGGCCACTTCGGCAGCTAAGGTTAAGGGGCCGGCTTTCTTCTTTTTCATCAGAAAACAATATTGAGTTTATCCTCCTGCAGTAGCTTTTCCAGCTTTTTAATGCGTGTATAGCACAGCAGCAGCGGTACTGCCCCTATTATACCGAAGCCGCAATCAATACATCGCCACCATAGTGGCAGCCCTCTTAAGCCGCCCATTACCAGGGCAAAGGGTATTACCATTGCGCAGGCAATAAGCCCGAATTCAATAATCCAGATGTTGCGCACGGGGTTGCGCAGCACACCTATAAAGGCAACAGCAATTACAAAGTGTGCAAAGGCCAGCCAGTCGTTACCATATAAAAGGAAAGGATAATGCTGTTGCACCTGTTTAACTGCCGCCAGCACTGTAGTAAGTAATTGCCCGAGGCTTGTTTGGGCAGAGAAGTGTTGGAAGTACCACTCCAGTTCTGTTTGCACAGGTATGGCGGTAGCCCCGCTTATTACCAGGCTTACCATAAAGAAGATTACAATGGCGCGGATTTGCTTTTGCAGGGCGGGAATTTTAGTATTCATAAAAAGTGCTTTGTAATACAAAGTAAAACGACAAAAAATTTTAGATATTGCTTACTTCCTGTTTTGTTTCAACAGTTTTTCAAGGGCGTTTAAGTGTTGGTGAAACTCCTTTTTACCAAGGCTGGTGGCTACATAACTGGTTTTAGGTTTCTTGCCTACAAACTCTTTTTTAACGGCTATGTAGTCGGCTTTTTCCAAAGCGGTAACATGGCTGGCCAGGTTGCCATCGGTAACATCCAGCAGCTCTTTCAGGGTTAAAAAGTCAATTGACTCATTAACCATAAGTGCACTCATTATACCCAGGCGAACCCGGTTTTCAAATGCCTTGTTTAATTTGTCAATTACCTCTTTCACTTCGCCTCCTCCGTCATTTGTTTATAAAGCTTGCGTAACATAGATATCTGCCCGCGGTGGTGCACTTCATCCTCTGCCTTGTGATATAAGATCCACGCCAGGTTGCTGCCATTTTCTTTATCGTAAACCCCAAACCTTTTCTCAAACAGTTGTGTAAAGTTCAATTGCTTAATTCTTTCTGTCAGAAACTGATGTGATTTCATCAGCTCTTTATCATAAAACTCTAGCGTTTTGCCTTTCAATTCGTCAACATGTACACCTAAATCAAGTGCGGGTGTCCACGTCTTTTCTTCCTCAGTTGTCAGTGGCCGCTTATCTATAAAATATACATTAAAGAAATAGTCGCAGGCAATAATGTGCTGCAACAAAGCGCCGATAGTATTCCAACCGGGGAATGGCTGCCAATCCAATTCATTTTCGGTTATGCCCTGTATGTACCGAAAGGTTGTAGCACGGGCATCATGCAAAATGCCCAGCAGGTAATCCACGGTTTCATGTTCACCAACACCAGTTTCTATTTGAAATTTCCGTTGCAGCACTACCAAAACTTTTTTTCCTGTGGTTTACTCTCGTAGCGAACATACATAACTAAACCATAAATAATGTGCAATACGCCAAAGCCTATGCTCCAAAGTGTAACGCCATAGCCAATAAAATAGCAGCCCACAAGGCCCAGAATAATCTCGGAAATACCCAACCATCGGATTTCATCTAAGGTATATTTAGATGCATTGAGTAAACCCAAACCATAAAAAATAAGCGTGGTAGGCGCTATAAGCCCAAAGCGGTGTTGTTGTAACAGAATTAAGCAGTACAAACCGCCTGCAATAAGCGGAATGAATAAGTTGATGACCATGCGTTGTGCGCTGCTATCCCAAATTTTTTGACCCACATTACGGGCCTTACGGGTAGTAAAGAAAATGGCAAACAGCAGGGAAAGTGTTATTACAATTGCACCATCGGCAACGCAGAAAGCCACCAGCGTAGGAAAGGCATCAAGATCGTTAGCCGTTGCACGTACTAAATCGCTATAGCCGTAGTTGAGACGGGTGTTTATATAAGCATAAAATGCAGCTGCACCTGCAAGGGCAAAAAAGCCGGCAAACACCCCCGATAATCCACTGAGAGATATGAAGCGCGAGGAGCGTTCCATAATACTTCGTATCTCCTTAATCTGCTGTAACTGGTCTTCGTTGCTCATGATAAAAGTGCTTTGTAATGCAAAGTAAGCAGTTAAAAAACGGAATTACCAAACCTGAACTATTAAAATTTTACAAAGGCTGTATTTAATTTGTAGTAAAACAGCGATACATGGCCGAAGAGAGAAAGTACACCAGCTTTTGGAGTTTTTACCCCTATTACTTAACCGAGCACGCCAGGCCCATTAACCGTGCCCTGCATTTTATTGGCACTGCCGGGGTTATCGGTTTAGCCATTGCGGCTATAGTAACCCAAAAGTGGGTGTTGTTTGCTATTGTGCCCTTATGTGGCTACGGCTTTGCCTGGTTTGGTCATTTTATGCTGGAAAAAAACCGCCCCGCAACCTTTAAATATCCGTTCTACAGCCTGGGGTCAGATTTTGTAATGTTCTGGCACATACTTACCGGGCAAATCGGTAAAAAAGTAGACGAAGCCCACCGCACCATTGGGGTGGAGAATAAGTGGAAGTAGGGCCATGCTCCATGTCCTTTTCGGCCTGTACAGTGCATTAAAAATATTTATTAACTGATTTTGAACAGAAATGCAAGTTGTTCGTTTGCCCCCGTAGTTTACTTTGGCTACCCTTAACCCCCTATATGGACTTACAGAAGCTGGAGCGCAGCACGCACGAAATAATAGACTATTGGATTAGCGAATACAAACGTTATAGCTGGGAACAGATAAGCGCCAAACCGTCCGAACACGACTGGAGCCTGGGCCAGGTAGGCATACACCTGTGGATGAGCGCCAAAGGTTTTTTCTTTAAAAAGGCGCAACAGGGCTTAAACCAACAGGAAACACAGGAAGGCAAAGGCAAGAGCTTTAGCGGTCACGTTATTTTTACGTTAAGGATGTTTCCGCCACTGAAGTACGAAATGCCCGGCTCGGTTGCTGTGGTGCCTAAACAACCGGAGAGTAAGGAGCAACTGATAGCCAAACTGGAGGAGGTAAAAGCTATGGCTACCGAATATATAAGGCAGATACCCCAAAGCAACGCCCGCCTTAAGTTGAAACACCCCTTTTTAGGTTGGTTAAATACGGCTGAGTGGATAGAGTTGTGCAACATCCATTTCCGGCACCATTTAAGGCAGAAAAAGCGTATAGAAAGGCACTTCGGCTGGAAATAAGAGGCGTTTTTGCCAAAACCATTACTTTAGCCGGTCAAATTATTGAATGTGAGATCCCTTTGGTTTTTGCCGGCAGCCCTTTTACTGTTTATTTCTTCAGTTACCCGTGCACAGGATAGCGCCAAATGGAACCTGCAGCGCTGTATTGAATATGCTGCCAAAAACAATCTTACAGTATTGCAGGGCGAGCTTAATCAGCAGTTAAATAAGAATAACTACACCCAAAGTTACCTTAACCTCTTGCCCTCAATTAACGCGGGTATTACTAATGATTTTACCAATGGTAAGCAGTTTAACCTGGCAGCTTTTAAGCTAACCACGCAAACGTCCATGACCTTCGCTACGTCCTTAAGTGGAGACCTTACCCTTTTTGCCGGCTTACAACAGGTACACAACATACTGCGCAATAAATTTAATTACGAGGCAGCCCAATATGATTTGAAAGATGCGCGCAACACCGCAGCCCTTAATGTAACTACGGCCTTTTTGCAGATAATGCTGGCACAGGAAAACATGAAGGTGGCGGAAAACCAGCGGCAAATGACCATGGCTCAAAAAGAATCTATTGCCAGGCGTGTAAGCGCCGGTATGTTGCCCGAAAGCAATTTACTGGATATTGACGCGCAGTTGGCAAGAGATGAATCAAATGTAGCCGTTGCAAAAAACAGTTATGACCTTGCGGTGTTGGCTCTGCGCCTGTTACTGCAATTAAAGCCGGAGGATAGCTTTGATGTGGTGTTGCCGCAATTGCAGGATCAAAACATTACCTTATTGGCTGAAGGCTTTGCGCTAACCGTTTACAAAGGTGCGGTTAATACCCAACCAAGCATATTGGCGGAAATGGCCCGCGTTAAGAGCGCTGAATACAGCACAAAAGCGGCTAAAGGCGCTTTAAGCCCCAGCATTAGTGTAAATGGCAATTTGTACGATTACTATAACAACCAGCAAAAGCGTTTAATAACGGGCACTACCGATTATGAAACGGTGCCGCTAAAGGATCAATATGCTGACCAGTTTCGTAAGAGTGTTTCGTTTACATTGGCTATACCCATTTTTAGCAAGTGGCAGCGGATGAATGCCGTGCAAAATGCGATAGTACAGCAGCAGGGCGCAAGGCTTCAACTGGAGGCGCGCAAAAACTCTTTAATGCAAACCATTTACCAGGCCGATGCCGACGCACGTGCTGCCGCCAGCGCCTATGCCGCAAGCCAGAAAAGCTATGAAGCATCAAAAAGGGCTTTTGACGCGCAAAACAAGCGTTACGGAGCCGGGGCTACTACCACTTTAGATTATCAGACCTCGAAAAACAATCTTGCAGCGGTAGAGAGTGAATTGATACGTAATAAATATACCTACATCTTTCGCCTGAAGGTGTTGGATTTTTATCAGGGCAAACCCATTACCCTCGAATAGGTAATGAAATAAATATATATGAAAAAAGATAATAAAGTTGTAATAATACTCGGTGTAATACTGCTGGTGCTTATTGTACTAGGTGTGGTTGGCAAAAAGGCCGGCTGGATAGGAAAAGGCAATACCGAGCAGGTTGCAGTGGATAAGGTGGTTAAGCGTTCGTTGGTGGAAACCGTAACGGCCAGTGGCAAAATAAACCCGCAAACGGAAGTAAAGTTGAGCTCGGAAGTATCGGGTGAGGTAATTGAGTTGAATGTGAAAGAAGGTGACAGCGTGCAGAAAGGCAAACTGATGTGCGTTATTAACCCCGCTATTTATGAAGCGGTGGTAAACCAGGTAACCGCTACGCTTAACCAAACCAAGGCCAGCTATAGCAGTGCTAAAGCTACCTTAATACAGGCACAGGCCGCTTTTAATAACGCGCACAAAAACTATTTGCGCAATGAGCAACTGCATAACGATAAGGTGATATCAGATATGGAGTTCGAAGCGTCAAAACTGGCTAACGACCAGGCCGAAGCCAACTACAGTACGGCACAGGAGCAGGTAAATGCTGCCAGCTTTAGTGTAAAGAGTGTGGAAGCCCAATTGCAACAGGCGCAGGACAACCTGAAGAAGACTAAAATTTACGCCCCCATGACTGGTATAGTATCGCTGGTAAATGTGAAGCTGGGCGAACGGGTGGTGGGAACAGCCCAAATGGCAGGAACCGAAATTATACGCATAGCTGATTTGGATAACATGCAGGCAGAGGTAGATGTGAACGAGAATGATGTGTTGCGTATTTCATTAGGTGATACCGCAGATGTTGAGGTGGATGCTTACGTAAATAAGAAGTTTAAGGCCGTGGTATCACAAATTGCCTATTCGGCTACCAACACAGCCAGTGCCATAATCAGTACATCTCAGGCTACCAACTTTACAGTGAAACTTAAACTGCTCAAGAGTTCCTACACTGATTTAGTGCAACCGGAAGTAGGACGGAAATTTCCGTTCCGCCCCGGTATGAGTACCACGGTTGATATAAAGACAGAATCGCGCGAAGGGGTGTTAACCGTGCCAATACAATCGGTAACTACCCGCGAGGAAAAGAAAATTACCGAGAAAGACGAAGACCTGGCCAAGAGTGGCAAGGCTGCTAAAATGGATGAAGGAAAGAAGGAGCTGAAAGAAATAGTGTTTGTGGTAGAAAACGGCAAAGTAAAAATGCAGGAAGTTAAAACCGGCATACAGGATGCCAACTACATTGAGATAACCAGTGGCCTTAAAGGCGATGAACAGGTTGTGAAAGCGCCGTTCAAGCTTATCTCAAAAACCCTAAAGGATGGCGATGCCGTAAAGGTGGTGGACGAGAAGGAGTTGTTTAAGGACGACAAGGGCAAAGAAGCTGAATAATCCGCCCCTTCGGAATTTATACTTAACGAAAAAATTACAGCTTTAATTTTGCGCATTTAGTGCTTAGTTCTTAAGTTAGAACATTAACCACTAAACACACACAACCATGGAACAAATTCTTGACGCCCCTGAAACCTCGGAACAAAAAATGGAGTATGCCGGCTTTTGGATAAGAGTAGGGGCAGCTTTTATTGACGGTATTATTTTAATGGTAGTTCAGCAACTGGTAATACTTGTTTTCGGAGGGTCGTTTTCGCACCCATCCGGTGCAGCGCAAGGCATTAACATGCTGGTCGGCATTTTGTACACTACGCTTATGGAGAGTTCTGAAAAGCAGGCAACTTTGGGTAAAATGGCTGTTGGCATAAAAGTTGGCGATGAGTTCGGTAACCGCATAAGTTTTGGTAATGCGCTGGGGCGCTATTTTGCCAAGCTGGTTTCAGTTATTACCTTATTCATCGGTTTTATGATGGTAGGCTGGGATGCTAAAAAGCAAGGCCTGCACGATAAAATTGCCGGCACCTACGTTTTTTACGGCAAGTAAAAAGTATAGCATATAAAAGCCACGGTCGTAGCCCTAAGCTGCGACCGTATTTTTTTAAATTAACTGCATGGAAATTATTGATGAACCTTTTGAAGAGAACGAAGAACGCCATTTTGAATATGCAGGCTTTGGAATACGGCTTGGGGCACTGGTAATTGACCGTATAATTCTTGGCATTGGCAGTGCAGTATTAACTTACGGAGGAATTTATGCCTTTAGGTTAGGTAGCTACGAGGTTATTGGTGTAAGCGCAATGCTGCAGTTGCTGTACTTTGCGGTAATGGAGAGTTCGTCCAGGCAAGGCACCTTCGGTAAAATGATTGTGGGTATAAAGGTGGGTGATGAATATGGTAACCGCTTAAGTTTTGGCAAGGCACTAGTGCGCAGCTTAGGTAAAATTATATCGGGCCTTATTTTAGGGATAGGGTTTTTGATGGCAGCCTGGGATGAAAAAAGCCAGGCCCTGCACGATAAAATGGCGGGAACGATAGTTTACTACAACCGATAATTAAATAAGCCCGCGACTCTTTAACTCCAGGTATTTGTTTACGGTATTTACAGTAAGGTCCTGTGGTTTGGTAAGCAGGCTGTAGATGCCGTACTGTTTGAGCTCCTGCACCAGTTGCTGCTTCTCATAAATATATTTTTGCGCAATACCCTGGGTATAGATGTCCTCAAGGGTTTGAACTTCGTTGGATGCAATGGCATTTACCTCGGTGTTTTCAAAAAAGACTACTACCAGCAAATGCTTTTGATTAATGCGGCGTAACATAGGCAACACGCGCTGCAGGGCGTAGGAGCTTTCAAAATTCGTAAAGAAAAGAACCAGGCTGCGTCCCTTTATGGTGTTGCGCATGCTTAAATACAGCAATTCGTAATTGGCCTCCACAAAGCGCTCTTTTTCTTTGTAAAGGGAATCAAGAATGCGCTTTAGTTGCAGCTTACCGCGGTCGGCGGGTATAGTGGTGTTTACCTTATCAGAGAAAGTGATAAGCCCAGCCTTGTCCTGCTTACCCAATGCAATATTGCTTATTACTAATGATGCATTAATGGCATAATCCAGCAAACTCATACCGGCAAAAGGCATTTTCATCACGCGGCTTTTATCAATAACCGAGTAAACACTCTGTGCCTTTTCATCCTCGTATTGGTTAACCATTAAATCTGCACGGCGCCCGGTAGCTTTCCAGTTAATACTGCGGTAATCATCGCCCTGCACGTAGTTCTTTATTTGTTCAAACTCGTAGCTGTGGCCAATGCGGCGTAGCTTTTTAATGCCCGATTCATTGGTGCTGCGGTTAAAGCCCTTCAACTCAAAGCGCTTCATATCCAGTATAGAAGGGTAAACAGCTACAGTTTCCTCCTTTGCAAGCAACATGCGGCGCTGTACTAAACCAATAAAATCGGAAACAAAGCAATACAGTTTACCAAAACTGTATTCGCCTCTTTCAACAGGGCGGAAAGTGTATTCAAATGTTTGCGACCCCCCCGCATCAGAATTAAAGGGGATACTGAAGTTGCGTTTCTGCAATTGTTCGGGTAACTCATCTAGCAGCTGTGCCTTAAGGCTAAGGTTGCCTTTGTTGTAAATAGTATAGCGCACCGGAACATCCTGCCCGATGGATAATACGGCTGATACCTTGCGCACGGCTGCCAGGCTGGCGGAGTTAGAAAACAGCAATACGCAATCCAGAACCGTTAGAAATAACAATAGCGGAATGGCAATAACAGCAACCGGGTAAAGCGTAGGATAGGGGAAGCTGATGATGAACAGCAGAATAGCCGCCCCCCATAAGTAGAAGAACCTGCCCGTTAAATAAAGATTGCTGAAGATGCCTTTCATTACTAGCGCGGAACCTCTATACCGTTAATGATTTGTTTAATTACATCCTCGGCGCGCACGTTTTCCATTTCCCGCTCGGGTGTAAGTATGATGCGGTGGTTAAGCACAGGGTAGGCCACCGTTTGTATATCGTCCGGCGTAACAAAGTCGCGGCCGTTAATGCCGGCAAAGGCCTTGCTGGCTTTCATAATAGCCAGTGAGGCGCGGGGAGAGGCACCCAGGTAGAGATCGCCACTGTTGCGGGTTTGGTGCACAATCTGTGTAATGTAATCCAGCAGTTCATCCTTTATGTAAATACTCTTGATAATATCCTGGCACTTTTGCAATTCCTCGCGGGTTACAACGGGCTGTACCTGTGCGGCAATTTCCATATTAAAATCTTCCTTAAACCGTTTAAGGATATCCTTCTCATTTTCCAGCGTTGGGTAGTTTATCTTAATGCGGAAGAGGAAACGGTCTAACTGGGCTTCAGGCAGGCGGTAGGTGCCTTCCTGCTCAATAGGGTTTTGGGTAGCCAGCACTATAAACGGAAACTCCATTTTATAGGTTTTACCGTCTATGGTAATCTGCTTTTCTTCCATTACCTCAAACAAAGCGGCCTGCGTTTTGGCCGGTGCGCGGTTTATCTCATCAATAAGTACGATGTTGGAAAAAATAGGCCCGCGGTTAAAGGAGAACTCCGACGTTTTGAGGTTATACACGTTGGTGCCTGTAAGGTCGGTAGGCATTAGGTCCGGTGTAAACTGAACACGCGAAAAGCCAACTGAAAGACTGCGTGCAATAAGTTTGGCAGTTAGGGTTTTGGCGATACCGGGAACGCCCTCCAGTAAGATGTGGCCACCGGTAAGTATGCTGGTAAGCACAAGGTCAATCATCATTTCCTGGCCGATAACCACCTTCTGAACCTCCGTCTTTATTTTATTAACGGTTTCTTCCAGTTGTTGTAACTCTACCCTTGGGGCGCTAAAAGTGGATGGTGTTTCCATACTTGTTATTTAGATTGATTATAGAAATTTTCGAGTGCATAATGAAATTCCATCAGGGTTCCCTCTGTAATATCAGTAAGGGGGCTAATGCGTTCATACATGCGGAATATTTTACTGATGTCGGCTACGGGCACTTTTGATTTTTTGGCTAGTGCTTCTATTTCTTCTTTTTTGCCGTTGCTAAGGCTGATGTTGTACTTGTTGCGCACATGCGCTAAAAAGTATTTCATTTTATGTTTTGCCAATGCAGCGTGGTTGCTATGGTTAAAGTATAAGGCGCTTATCGTGTTTACGTAGGAAAGCGAAGTGTTGGTGTTAGGTTCAATAACATCAATAATGCGCTGGCGGCGGCGGGCTACCAGGAACAGATAAAGAATGGCGCCTAACAAAAGGAGGTACCACGCATAGCGCAAACTTTTTTGCGAAAGGATATAGCTGAGTGGCGTGGAGGTGTCCACCCCATGATTGTTAGCCAGGCGCGTTAGCTTGCTGTATTCATCCCATACAATGGGGCCTTTATTCAAATGCGAGAAAACAAGACCTGCGTAATCCAGGCCAACAGTGTCCTTCATAAAGTAGTTGGTAAATACCACCGGCGTGCTGAACATATAGAACCTCCCTTTGCCGTAAGGCATGCACGCAAAGTTGGTATAGAAAGAATCGCGGTAACCAACGGGGGCCATTGAATAAGAACTATCACAGAAATAATCGCCGCTTATACCCCGCCAGTTGTAGCGTTCTGCTTCTCCGGCAACGCGGTATACAAAGCGGTAACCTGTATCCTTCTCCAACTGACCATGAAAGAAATTAAAAACGGCTACAGTATCATTGTGATCGAAGTAATTGTTCCAGGAGTCGCACTCATCACTATATACTTCTTCCATCAACTGATCGGGGAAATACATGCTGCCTATGAACGCGCAATTGCCACGGGCAACGTAATCCAGTATAGCGCGTGAGTCCTGTTCGCTTAGGTGCATATCGGCCCCGATGAACACGTAATTGGAGCCTGAATCGTATTTGGCTGAATCATTCAATACTTCACGCATAGGTTTATCATCCACCAAAACGCTTTTATCATGCTGGTCGTCCAGCATGGCATAAATGAATGCAGTGCCGAATGGCTCCCGGCTTTTAACCTTATAGTTTTCGCTCCAGTTGTATTTCCGCTTGTGCTTATCAGAGAAAATGAAGTACAACACCAGCAAGAAGCCTGCAGCCACCAAAACAACAATCCATATGTTTTTTTGCGACTTCATTACTTATTCAGCAGGCTTTTAAAAAGAAATTCAGCTTCGTTAAAGCGGTTCATGTTCGGCTGCAGATCCCCGTACCAGTAAGCTTCAAAAATCCGGGTGGCCATACGTATATCGGCAATGCGGTTGTGCTCACGCATTTCGTACAAATACTGCCGATTGGTTTTGTCTTTTTTCCAAACAATAAAACCTTCCTCATTAAACTGGGTAATCATCCATATGTAGTAATAGCGAATGGCCAGCTTATAATCGCCATTGGCCAAGGCCTGCTGCAACAATTTGCGCAGGGCGCTAATCTCCGGTAGCTCCTCGTCAAGGTCCGGTATATCTATTATGTTATTGTCAACTTTGCGCGAGCTCCACTTTACATCTTTCAAGAAGCCATAAAGCACAAAAACCACCAGCGAAATAAGTGCTACTACAAGTAAAATCTTTACCACTTGTGCCGCGGGGCCTAAAAATGAAAGATCAAACTTACCGGGATTGATGTCCGGGGTTTTAGGATCCTTTGGTTTCTTTTCAGGTTCAGGCGGGTCTTCCTCAAAGGTGGCCCCGTTTACAATTTTCTTCCATTCGCCACGGTCAAATTCTTTTACCTCTACTGAATCTCCAAAGTACTGATCATTAGCGCTAACCGAGGGCCGCTGCGGGTTGTTGTAGTAATCGCTCTCATCGTCATAGTTATAGTCATAAACAGTGTCGGTTTCTACCGCATAGTCGTCCTGCGCATGCACTCCAAAGAAGAAGCACGACAAAACAAAAACAGTAAGCAGTTTTTTAACTAACCACATTAGAGCCTAACTGAGTTTTAAAGAGCGGATTTTTTCGCGAAGGTTTTCGGCCGTTACCACTTCGTGCGATGAATAATAGAGCAGGCCGATGCCAAACAGGTTGAAGGATGCCACTGCCAACAGAATAAAACCGGATAGGGTGAAGGATACAAAGTTGAGTATCTCTTTAAGGTTCTTCAGGTCAGGAGGTAAATTCATACGGAGCTGCTCCCAATAGAGATAGAGCAATGGCGAATTAAAAATTACGGTGAAGAAGGCAGTGGTTAAGGCCATTACAAAAAATAACGCAGCCACTTGCTTAAAGTTGTTGCTTATAATTTTGAAAAAGGCAGGCAAGGCCATCGGCAGAAAAGTTTCATGCTCCAATGCAATGTAGTTCAGCAGGAAGAAGCCGGGGATAAAGATAGCCAGTAGCAACAGCAAGCCCTGGTTGGATTGATAGATAATGCCATGCACCAGGAAAGAGGTTACCATGCTGTTTACCATGCTAAGCAAAAAATACTTTAGGGTAAGTGGTGCTGTTTTATGCGCCGAACGATAAAGAAGGTGGTTAATGATAAAGATGATGAATGCCGTAGCCACAGCGGTTATGGCCATAAGGCCTGTGGTGTGGTAATTGAATAGAGAAAAGGCATCAGCTACAATGGCGCGCATAAAAAAGTAGAAAAACCCATCCTGCAGCACCTCTTCAGTATTTAGTGTATCAAAGTAGAAATGCCCGCCCACTATTAATGATGAAGCAATTAAGAACAGCACGGATAGTAACCCAAGGTTTTGAAAATAAACGAAAGCAGTATCCTTAAACAGGTCCGCATTGTTTTTAATAGTATTGAAAGCCAACGGTTCGCGGCGGGTAGGCGTCAGTTTTACTTTTTGCAGGGGTATCGCAAAGCCCTTGCGCGATTTCATCCATGGGTATATGATAAAGTAACCTACGATAAATGCGAGAGAAGAAAGAATAAACAGAAGCCGGATAATATTGGGGACCTCTGTAAAGCGGGTAACGAAACTTTCCACAAAACCGGCTACCATAAATATGGGCACAGTGCCCAACAAAAGCTTAAGCGAACGCGATGCCGAAATATAAAAGGCCTGGCTACGCGAAAGGGTGCCGGGTAAAATAAGGCCTCGCGCCAGGGTAAGCCCGGCGCCCCCTGCAATAATGATGGAAGAAATTTCCAATGTACCGTGGAGCCAAACGGCCAGCATTGATTCGCCGAGAAGGTGATGCTCGTAAAAGAAATACTGGAAGGAGCCCAGCATAATTCCATTGAAGATTAAAAAGCCGATAGTACCTATACCTGCAATTAGGCCAAACACATAAGTAAAAAAGGCTACGCGGATGTTATTGGTAGTTATAGACAGGAACATATCGGTAGGGTGGGCTGCCTTATATACTTTCATAGGGTCGCCGCTCTCAATGTTTTCCTTGGTCATGGCAACGTAGTCTTCTCCTAAAATGGACGCTACAAAATCCGGATCATTAGCCGCTGAAATAACACCGATAGCTACGGATATAAGAAATACCAGTAAAGAGATAACAAGCTCCTTACGGCAGTGAATTACTACCTGGGGTAATTCCTCTTTCCAAAACTCCATAAAGTGCGCCCACTTGCTTTTCTTCCGCGTATAGATCAGCGAGAAGAACTTCATGGAAGTTTGATTGAGATAGATGTTTATGAAACGATGCGTAAAAAAAGTGCGGGCGTAGGAAAGGTCGTCGGTAAGGTGAACAAACAGGCTGCTAAGGCGGTCAGTATCCTTTTGAGGTTTGCTAACCAGCTCTTCCGCCTCCTGCCATTTTTCCTTATTTTGGTTTATAAATTGCGACTCCTTCATGGGTGTTTCCTTAAAACGAACCTGTACCGTGAATTTGCCACAAATTATGCAAACCGGGCCAACGAATGTGAGCCAGAGTTCTCATTTTGTGTTTTCTTTGGTTTTTAAAGTTCGAAACTGTTGGTATGAAAACAATCTCCATCAATACTACACAAAATGTTGTAATTGAGTACGAGCTGGGCTCGTTGCGGGATAGAATTTTTGCCTTTATTATCGACTTTTTTCTTTTGGTGGTAGGTGCTACTACCATTTATACCTTGCTGGCTTCTTTGCTGCCGCATGGGGCTATGGATGTTGTTGGCTTTTTTTTATTACTGATGGCATCTTTTAACACCCTGTTGTTTGAATACTTTATGAATGGCCAAACCGTAGGCAAAAAGGCTATGCGGCTTAAGGTGGTTAAAATAAGTGGGGAGGAAGCAGGCCTGACCGACTATATAACCCGCTGGACCTTTAGGCTTGTAGATATTTATTTTTCGCTGGGGTCCATTGCGGGGATGCTTATAAGCAGTTCGCAAAAAAGCCAGCGGGTGGGCGATATGGCAGCAAACACCGCAGTAGTTTATGTTCGCCCCTCGCGCGATGTATCGGTTAAACAGATACTGAATGCGCTTAACAACCAAAATTATACGGTTACCTTTCCGGAAGCCCGCATATTTACCGATAGCGAGATGCTTGTGCTTAAACAGGTAATAGACCGCTGCGAAAAGTACAATAACCGGGCCCACGAGGATGCCCTTATTGAGGCCGCAGAAATTGTAAAGCAGCGGATGGGTGTAACCGAGAATTTTTACAACCACCGCAAGTTCCTGAAAACCGTACTTACCGATTACGTGGTGCTAACGCGTTGATAGGCAACACTGGATCTTCCATACTATTGATCATGACTCAATTTTGAGGGTTGTGTGTTATAAAGAAAAGCGGAGTCGTCCGTATATCAAGTCGGCAATTCAACTGAATACACATAGAAACGAAACAGCAATCAAATTTTTTCCAACTCTGGAGGACTATATCGAGAATAATGCAGCCTATTAGGGGCTCCGTTCCAGAAATACAGAATCGATTTTAGCAGTTAACCATTTGGCATATGCCGCATGGCCATAGGTATTAAAATGACCGTCCGGAAACGGCATATACCAGGAGGAACTGTCAGGCACCTGCAGATATGGAATGCCTTGTAAGAATTCTTCAGGCTTGAAGTTTTTGTTCCATGGGTTGGTTAGGCGTGGATCAGGAATTACAGCTAATAATAACGGACAGTTAAAATAGTTAAGGGTGTCTATAATACCTTGCAAAGCTAAACGGGTAACTTCTCGTGGTTTTGCCTTAGGAAAATCGGGATTTATATAGTTTTTAAACTCCCTTGGCTGCCTGTCGGCAATATTCAGGGCAGCTAGCAACTGCCAAAACTTAGTTCCTACTATTGTCTTCGCCAAAAATCGGTTCAAGGGCTTAGTATCCTGGTCGGGCAATAGCGCATTTAACCGGCTTATCCTGTTAGCCTGCTTAGGTGTAACATAGGCCCCCAATGGGTTAGCAGTAATAAACTGGTTACTTATAGGGTAGGCAGCAAACTGATAGGGTTTTGATTCCCGTGGATAAAACATAACGTCATTACCCCAAAAACAGGAAACAACTACCAGGTCAGGTTTAAGGATAGGAATATACGCTTTGGCGATTGCCAGGTACTGCACGGGGTCGGTACAAGTAATGCCGGCATTATAAGCTATGTAGCGCCCTTGCATCAAAAACTTATCATAAAACGAATTGGTTAATGGCCATGCACTAAAACCATAAGTAAATGAATCGCCGATAAAAAGTATTTTTTTCTTCCCTTTAACGCCGGTGTCAAAAGCAATGCTCCTGAACCCATCCAGGTTTATAGGATGATTGAGATAATCCTTCAGCGCAGAAATGTAACCATGGTCTTCGGGTAACAGAAGTATAGAATCGGCCCAATGCAGAAAAATTGCTGCGCTGTCCTGCAAGGTATAAGCGTTTACCAGGTCTTCCTTAAAGATTTGTTTTACTGTATCCGAGACGGATAAAGCCTTACCGCCCCGGGTATTTATTATACTGTTGCTTATAGCTTCAGCCGCAAGCGGACTGAATTTCATTATCCCGTTGCTATCAGCAATATAGCATGGGTTTAAATTCAATACGGTGTCTTTAACGTAGTTGGCTTCATAAAATACTCCCGGTTTGCTGCCAAGCTTTCTAAATCCAAGCTCGGCAAGGGTTAACGTCAGCAATACGGTAAACAATAACAGCAGTAAGGAGAGTAGCTTGTTTCTCACCGATTTTAAAAATAAGTAAAATGTGGGGCTTAAACTTCCGGCTCAGACTTCACTCCCAGTTCGCGCAGACCGTTCATGGCAGCATTTTGCTCAGCTGTTTTTTTGCTGAAGCCCTCACCGGTGGAGATGAAACGGCCGTCTATTTCAAGGTTAATAACGAAGTATGCACGGCGGTTGCGGTGTTTTTCTTCCGCCACTTTAAACTCAATACTTTTGCCTTCTCGCTGTATGTAATGGTAAATCTGGCTTTTGTAGTCGGTGTTCGTGGCCTGCAACTCATCTACATCAATAAGGTTTTGCAATACCCGCTTTTGGATAAAGCGACGCGTACGGTCAAAGCCATTATCAAGGTATACCGCACCTACCAATGCTTCAAAGGTGTTACCCGCTAAATCTTTAGATGCGTCGTTAATGCTTTTGCGGTTAAACTTTAATTGTTCCAGCAAGCCAAGGCGTGTGCCCACCTCGTTCAATGATTTGCGGTTTACAATTTTGGAGCGCAATTCGGTAATAAAGCCTTCCTCCTTATAGGGGTATTTCTTATACAGGAATTCGCAAACAATGGCATCAAGTATAGAATCGCCTAAAAGTTCAAGGCGCTC
>JBDHYB010000013.1:0-69090 GCA_039811145.1 Chitinophagales bacterium
CTATACGTGATGAAGCGCGCCTGAAAAACCTGCTTAACTAAAGCGCTTTTTTACTACGACCATTTATCCCTATCCGTCAAATCAAGGTCATCGGCCTCGTCAAAAGGCGATTTGTGTTCGGATATTTCGCGACCTTCCAGGTTCTGCTGCTCCAGCGTCCATCGGTTGGTTAAAGTAGTTTCAATCCAAAGGTTGCCCGATTTACGGAATACCTTGACGGAAAGATTAAATCTATCCCAAAACTCCTGTTCAAGGGTTGAAACAGTTTCTGTTTTAGAAATGGATATTTCTCCCTCATCGTGTGTTTTACGACAGGATTTTACCGTACGGTTGTTGCTGTACATCCGCGATTTCGGTGAGCCTGAACCGTTATTATGGGGCGTTTCAAAGAACTCAATCTTCAGGTAAGGGAATTCCTTATTGAATTCCTTCTGAATTTCCCCAAGGGTTTTATTGTCTTTTACAACAATTTTCATGTGCAGTTCTTTAAAAACTATTTCTTATGACAGCACGAATGTTTCGTGCAATCGGTTTTACTTAATTGAGGACTCAGGTATGGAATACCCAAATTCATACCACGCATGATCAGCACACAAGCCATAAGGCCAACAAATACCGGCACCACCTTCCTTATTTTATTACGGATGCCGATACTGATGCTGTTGGAGGCCAGGTTAACCAGAGCCATAGCAGGCAGCGTGCCTGCACCAAACATCATCATAAAGGCGCTTCCTTTAGCGGCAGAACCGGTAGCAATTGCGCCGGCAACCCCTAAATAAACGAGGCCACAAGGCAAAAAGCCGTTTAAAACACCTACAGTAAACAGCGCCGAGTATCCTTTTTCCCGAATAAAATGTCCGAGCGAAGATTTTACTTTAGAGATTAAGCCCGACATGATTTTCGTCAGCCCCCAGCCGCTGGCGTATTTTTGCGGAAACAGAAGCAACGCCAGAATAATGATACCTAAGGCTACTGATAATACCTGCTGGTAGCCGGCAAGGATAAACCCCTTACCCAACAAACCGAAAAGCAAACCGAAAAGCCCATAAGTAAATATGCGCCCGAAGTTATAGGCCAATGTGCCTAAAACCCGTTTGGTGGTGCTTTGGTTGTTAAGTGGTAAGGCCATAGCAATAGGGCCGCACATTCCCACACAGTGGAAACTGCCTAAAAAACCCAGTGATATGGCCGCCCAAAGGAATTCCATTAGTTTATGTTTATCTCGTTTTCGGTATAGTAAGCAACGCCGTCAGCACTCCATTCCACCTGCATTTTATATTTACCCGGGGCAAACTTGTCAGATTGTATCTGGCAACTTCCGCTGGCATCGGGTGTGCAGCTAACGCTAAAGTCGTTAGCGCTGTTGTTAGGGCGGTAGAACAGTATGTCTGCCTTTATTTGCTTGCCGCTAAGCTTTTCAGGAAACTTTACGCTTACCTTTTTTGCATTAACGGTGCAAACCAATGGCTCGCCTAAGGCATTGGCATTTTTCATTTTATCCAGTTGGTCCTGGTATTTTAACTCCTTGCCATAGTAATCGCTGGTTACCAGGTCAACAGATTGCCTGTTGGCTAACCACACCATCACTAGCATAAAGGCTACAAACACCGTGTAAACAAGCGCTATACCCCAACCCCAATTGAATTTCTTAATCATATAATTTAATTTGCTGGTCCCAGAAATACAGTTTTAACCTGATCTATCTTTTTATCGCCCTGGTAAATTCCTATTTCAATTTTGTTTTTGCGCTGGTGTATTTTGGTTTTATCTACCAGTATAAAAAATACACCATCACCTATTGATTCTTTGCCAACTACCAGGTCCTTACCCACCATACTTATCTCGCCACCTATATCGCTTTTTTCTATTTTAAGCGAAACGGGGAGCTCCTTGCGGGTTTTGTTAATCATCTTAATGTTATAGAGATTACTGACCTGTTCGCCGCGGTCCTGGTACATCATGCCCTGTGCGCGCATAACGTTGGTTTGAATATCCTTGCGCGTAAGCAACAAAGTGGCCAAAACCCCCACCAGAATTACCAATACAGTTGAGTAAGCAGCCGAACGGAAAGTGATTTTTACCTTCTCCTTTTTAGCAATGTTGTTTTCAGAGGCGTACCTGATAAGCCCGGTAGGCTTGTTCACGTGCTTCATAATGTCATCGCAGGCATCAATACATGCAGTGCAGTTAACACATTCCAATTGCGTACCGTTGCGTATATCTATACCTGTTGGGCACACACGCACACAGGCGGCGCAGTCAACACAATCACCATGCTCTGTAGCATCGTTCTTTTTCATTTTGCCTCTTGGCTCACCGCGCATGTAATCGTAAGCCACCACAATAGAGTTGGGGTCTAACATTACGCCCTGCAGCCTGCCGTAAGGGCAAACAATAAGGCAGGCCTGTTCGCGAAACCACCAATAAACGAAGAAGAATACACTGGTGAAAATTACCAGTGGAATGAATACGCCGAGGTGAGGCGGTATACCTTCCTTCACATACAGCAACACATTATCCATACCAATTAGGTAGGCTAAAAAGTAATTGGCTATAACAAAAGATATATCAAAGAACACAATGAACTTAAGAATGCGCTTCAGTGTCTTTTCTGCATTCCAGGGCATTACTGAAAGCTGGCGTTGTTTTTCGGCGTCGCCGTCAATCCAATATTCCACTTTGCGGAAAACCATTTCCATGAAAATGGTTTGAGGGCAAACCCACCCGCAAAATATGCGGCCGAACACAACGGTGAAAAGAACTATGAATACAATGAACGTAAGGAAACCTATTACGAACAGGAAGAAATCCTGCGGCCAGAAGATGGTGCCGAAGAGAATGAACTTCCTATCGAGAATATTGAAGAGAAAAAGAGGTTCGTCTTGATACTTAATCCAGGGTAGGGCAAAGAACACCACCAGGTAAACCAGGCTTACTATGGTACGTGCATTGTATAATTTACCGTGTGGTTTTTTCGCAAATATCCAGTTGCGACTACCTTCTTCGGTAATTGTATTAATTGAATCCCTGAATTCTTCACTACGAACGCTCATATTTCTTCACTTAGTATTATTCACTTATACCACACTATTTTGCTGCAGTGCTCGCAGAGTCGGTAGCCACTGCGGCAGTTGAATCGGTTGCTGCTGTGGTGGCTGCACCACCTTCAACATAAAGCGTACCTTCGGCTGCCTTAGCATTGGCAGGATTGGTGCCGCGTATTGATTTGATGTAGCTAACAACGTTTTTGATCTCCTCTGGCTTTAAGTCAGCTTCCCATGATTTCATGCCTTTTGCCGGCCAACCGTATTTAACTGATTTGAAAACCTCGCTCATTGACCCACCGTGAATCCAGTAGTCGTCAGTAAGGTTAGGGCCAACTACGCCTTCGCCGTTTTCGCCATGGCATGGCTTACAGTTAGTAGTGTAAATGGTTTTACCTTCAGCAATACCGGCGGCATCGGCCATGGTTACGCTGTTTTCATCAACCTTGGCAGGGTGCGCTTTAATGTAAGCTGCAACTTCTGCTTTTCCTTTCTCCATTTCAGCTACAAATTCATCGTGGCTTGAAGGACCGCTGCCGATATGGTAATAAATCAGGTAAGCAATTGCCCATACAATAGAGATGTAGAAACTGTATTTCCACCATGGTGGCAGGTTGTTATCCAACTCTTTAATGCCATCGTAATTGTGGTCCAACAGAATGTCCTTTTCTTTTTCAATAGAAACTGAGGCATTGAAGTTGTCGAGGAACTGAGGGATAACCTTTTCTTCAGCTGCTTTTGAATCGGCAGGTACCAGTGAGCCTAACATTCTGCGAATGCGGAATAACAGGATAATAACTGAAGTTAAAAGTGCGATTAGCACAACTGCAGCCATAACCAGGTTCCAATCGCCAAAGGCAGATTCAGCTGCCGGGGTAGCAGCCGGTGCTGCATCCTGGCCAAACGCAACAGAAGTGATAAGCAGCAGGGCTATTACTGCAGCAGTTTTAGACTGCGCCGCTACGGCCTTGGCTACGTTTACCAGCACATTGCCCAGTAACATTACTGCTACCAGCAGTACGGCCATTACACCTATAATCATCCACCACAGCAGGCTAACGCTATCGGTAGCTGCTTCTGCAACTGGTGCGGCTGCGGGCGCTGCCTGTGCCATAGCGGCAAGGCTGCCCAGGATAGGAACAACGGTAACGATTGTTCTTTTAAATCTTATATTATTAAATAATAGCATCATGGTCTATCAGATTTATAGTTTTATTTAATCTTTTCACTCTCGTCAAAGGGCAACTCGGTTAACTCTTTTATATAGCCTTTATCCGCGCGCAGGGCAAACCAAACCATACTGATGAATACTATAAGAAACAACAGCATGGCTATTTTGGGGTAAACCTCGGCGCCATTAAGCGTTTCGGCATATTTTTTTATGAATGAAAACATAGCTGCCTTTTTTAATGGGTTATTTTAATTCTGAAGTTTGTTCGCTTGCAGTTTGGCTGTAAACATCTTTACCAAGACGTTGCAGGTAAGCTATCAATGCAATGATTTCTTTCTTTTCAGAAGTCTGGATTTTATCCTCTTTCAGGCTGGCTTGTATTTGTTGCGCCTGCTTTTCCAAATCATCGTTAGCTATTTTATCGTAGCCTGCAGGATAAGGAACACCTAAGGTTTGCATAGCGCGTATTTTAGCGCCGGTGTTGCTTACATCCAGGTCACGGTCTAACAGGTGAGGATATGGAGGCATAATAGAGCCAGGGCTCATTTGACGAGGGTCTTCCATGTGGTTGTAGTGCCATGAATCGCGTTTTTTAGCGTTGCCTACTCCTTCGCGTGCTAAATCGGGTCCGGTTCTTTTTGAACCCCACTGGAATGGGTGGTCATAAACGAATTCGCCGGCTTTAGAGTATTCGCCATAGCGGGCTACTTCTGAGCGGAACGGACGAACCATCTGGCTGTGGCACACATAGCAACCTTCTCTTACATAGATATCGCGGCCTTGTAACTCAAGCGGAGTGTAAGGCTTAACACTAGCGATTGTAGGGATGTTTGATTTGATAAGGAACGTAGGTATAAACTCGATGATACCGCCTATGGCTACCATAATGAAGGCAACGACCAGCATTTGCACCGGCTTTCTTTCAATCCAACGGTGCCAGTGTTCGCCACTGTGTGCATGGTATTCGCCGCTAAGTGCAGGTGCTTCAGCTTCTTCTTCAGCCAGGAATGAACCCTGTGCTGCAGTTTTAACCAGGTTGTAAACACCAACACAGGCTGCAATCAGGTATAAAGCGCCACCAAACGCACGCATGTAATACATAGGCATTACGTTGGTAAGGGTATCAAGGAAGTTAGGGTAAAGCAGGTTACCTTCAGGGGTAAATTGCTTAAGCATTAAGGCTTGTGTAAAGCCGGCTATATACATTGGTATAGCGTAGAACAGTATACCAAGTGTACCTAACCAGAAGTGAATGTTGGCCAGTTTGCGGCTGTAAAGTTCAGTGCGGAACATTTTCGGGATGATCCAGAAAAGAATACCGAAGGTTAAGAAACCGTTCCAGCCAAGGGCACCTACGTGCACGTGGGCAATGGTCCAGTCAGTAAAGTGTGAAATGGCGTTTACGCTTTTTACTGAAAGCATCGGGCCTTCAAAAGTTGACATACCGTAAGCGGTAACAGCAACTACGTAAAATTTTAAAACAACATCATCACGCACTTTATCCCATGCACCACGCAGGGTTAAAAGACCGTTGATCATACCACCCCAGCTTGGCATTATAAGCATAACAGAGAAAACGGTACCCAGTGATTGGGCCCAGTCTGGCAATGCAGTGTATAACAAGTGGTGAGGGCCTGCCCATATGTAAAGGAATATAAGCGCCCAGAAGTGGATGATAGAAAGGCGGTAAGAATAAACCGGGCGGCCTGCAGCCTTAGGCAGGAAGTAATACATTAAGCCCAGGTAAGGAGTGGTAAGGAAGAATGCCACCGCATTGTGCCCGTACCACCACTGTACCAGAGCGTCCTGTACACCGGCGTAGAGTGAATAACTTTTGAAAAGTGATATTGGTAATTCAAATGAGTTAACGATGTGCAACATGGCCACAGTAATCCAGGTGGCGATGAAGAACCAAATAGCCACGTAAAGGTGTCTTTCGCGGCGGGTAAGTATGGTACCAAACATGTTTACACCAAACACAACCCATACAAGGGTTATCAGAATGTCAATGGGCCATTCCAACTCGGCGTATTCTTTACCGGTAGTAATACCCAATACTAAGGTTAGCGCGGCGCACACAATTATAAACTGCCACATCCAAAAGTGGATATTGCTGAGCGCCTTGCTCCACATTGGCGTTTTGGTTAAGCGTGGCAGAGCGTAGTAAACGCCCATAAAAATACCGTTCCCCACAAATGCAAAAATCACCGCGTTGGTGTGCAACGGGCGAAGCCTGCCGAAGGCCAGGTATTCCATTAGGTTTAATTGGGGAAAAATGAGTTGCAGTGCGATAATTAACCCAACCAGCATGCCTACCAGTCCCCAGATAAAGGAGGCGAAGCCGAAGTTTCTCACAATTCGGTTATCGTACTTAAATTTCTCTACTTCCATACTCTACTTTTTAGTTTTAGCGGGTGAAGACTTTAAATCATTTTCGAATAATATCCGTACTGAGGGGGTATAGTCGTCATCAAACTGGCCACTCTTTACACTTTGCAAAAAGGCTATGAGGAACCCGATTGCGAGTAAAAGACTGGCTCCGATTAAAATGAACAACACACTCATACTGAAATTTTCAACGTCAAAATTAGATGCGCGTTAGGCGTAAGCTTATGACCTTTACCCGTATAGGGTACTGATTAAAATCAGTTAGTAGCCACGGCGTTTGGCAGCCAGTGAGGATGACAGCGTGGTAAAGCTTATAATGGTTACAGAACTAAGCGGCATTATGATTGCTGCTACTATGGGGCTCATAGTGCCCTGCACGGCCAGATATATGCCAACAAGGTTATATACCAGCGATATGCCAAAGCTGGCTATTATGATTTTGACCCCATCCTTAGCATAGGCCAGCATTTGGTCCATGCGTTCAAACCCGGACGCCTCAATTATACCATCGCAGGCTGGGGAGAAGTTGTTTACATTATCTGAAATAGCCAGGCCTACATTGGCCTGTTTTAAGGCACCGGCATCGTTAAGCCCGTCGCCTACCATCATAACCTGCTCATGTTTTTGTTCCACCAGTTCTTTAACAAACATCAGCTTATCTGCCGGTTGTTGGTGGAATATCAGGTTGTCGGCGCTTATATATTGGCCCAGGAAATTTTTCTCGGCATCGTTATCGCCACTTACTACGTACAGTTTAAACTTGTTTCTAAGTGTGGTCATCAGGTTGCCGAAACCTTTGCGGTATTCGTTCTTAATAAGGAAGAAGCCCTTAATATTGCCATTAATGCCAATGTAAATTTTGGAGGCATGTCTGAAATCGGAAATAGGAGAGGATGAGCCGCTGTTATCGCCATATAGGTACTTTTTAGAACCGATACGTACACAGTTTTCATCTACCCAACCTTCAATACCTTTCCCTTCAATTTCTTTAAAGTCGGTAGTGTCAATCAGTTTTACCTCTTTCAATAAATCGTAAACCTTACGGCTAAGCGGGTGAGAGGAGTGGTAGGTAAGCGATTTTACCAATTGCAATTCGTAAGGTGTAAGGGCCTCGCCATGAAAATCGATACTTGCCGTTTTGGTATTGGTAAGGGTACCGGTTTTATCAAATACGATGGAGTTAATGCGCGCCATTTTTTCGATAACCAGTGCATTTTTCAGATAAACTTTATTGCGGCTTAAGCGACGTAGCACGTTGCCCAGTGTAAAAGGAGAGGACAGCGCGAGCGCACAAGGGCAGGTAATGATAAGTACCGAGGTAAATGCGTTAAGCGCTTTATGTAAATCCTTATTCCACCAAAACAGCATAGCGGCAGTGGCAATACCAATTACTATTGGCGTAAACCATTTACTTACCTGTGTTGCCAGTGAGGTTATTTGCCTGTCTGCATTTTCTTTGTTAAAGGCGGCATCATTCCAAAGCTGGGTAAGGTAACTGTGGCTAACTTCTTTTGTTACTTCAACTTCTATAGCGGCGCCTATGTGCTTGCCGCCGGCGTAAATTACATCGCCGCTGGCTTTACTTAGTGGGGTGGCTTCGCCGGTTACAAAGCTATAGTCAATATTCCCTTTCCCTTTTATCAGTACCGAATCGGCAGGCACTAATTCCTGGTTGCGAAGCAACAGCCTGTCGCCAACGCGCACCTTGGTTAAAGGAATGGAACTTTCAATTCCGTTATTAACGGTGGTTACTGCAATGGGGAAATAGGATTTATAATCGCGCTCAAACGAAAGCGCATCGTACGTTTTGTTTTGAAACAAACGGCCGATAAGCATAAGCAGAATAAGGCTGCCCAGTGTATCGAAATAACCCGCACCGGTTTGGCTGAATATTTCGTAAGTACTGCGCGCAAACATGGCAATGATCCCCAATACAATGGGGATGTCCATGTTAAGTGTTTTTTGTTTTAAAGCATTGTAAGCTGAAGAGAAAAACTCTGAAGCACAATAAAACATTACCGGCAAGGCAAGCACAAAATTCAGGTAACCGAAGAACCTGCGGAAAGGAGATTCGGTTAGCGCATTAATGCCGAGGTATTCAGGAAAGCTGAGGAGCATTATGTTACCGAAAGCGAAAAAGGCAATACCGATTTTTAGATAGTACCTGCGGATGTGGTCGCTTTTTTCTTTGCGCTCAAGATCGTTAAGGTTTATGTTGGGCTCGTAACCTATTGATACCAACAATTCTACTACCTGCCTTAAGCTAAGGATGGAGTTATCAAATGTAATGTGCACTTCACGTTTCATAAAGTTTACATTACTGCGGCTAATGCCTTGCTTAAGCCTGTATAGATTTTCTAACAGGTATATGCACGAACTACAATGTATTTGGGGGATGTAGAAAGTGGCAGTGCTTATTTTGCCATCGGTAAATTGTATAAGTTTTGACTTTACCAGCTCATCATCCAGGTAGGCAAAACGGGTTTTATGTACTTCACGGTTTAGCGAGGTTCCCGGTGTATTGTTGAGGTCGTAGTAGTTGCATAGGTTGTTTTCACTGAGTACTTCGTAAACGGTTTTGCAGCCCTGGCAACAGAAGGTTTTATCATTAAAGTGGATTTCTTCTTTGCAGTCCTCTCCACAGTGGTAGCAATGCTGAATATTGGTAATCGCTTTTGTCAATGTAATAGCCCTCTTTTTTTACAAATAACGGCTTGTGTATGACAAGTGGTTCATGATAAAAGTCAGGGTTTTGGCTGATTTCGGTCAAAACAAAAAAACTTTAATACATGGGTGGCGTATAGGCATGAAACGTGATCTGATTTTATGCAACTGAATTTAACCAAAAACCAACAGCCGTTAAACGTTCCATCGCAAGGCATGCGCTTTTCGATGGCGGGTGTAAAACAACTTTGGCAGAAGTTTGTGAACACAGGGGTAGATGCGGCTTTACCAAAAGATGAAGTGCGCTATGTGCATTTTACGAACATCATTGCGCTTTTAACCATTGTGGCGGCTGCCTCTTACATAC
Source organism: Chitinophagales bacterium (assembly GCA_039811145.1). GTDB lineage: Bacteria > Bacteroidota > Bacteroidia > Chitinophagales > LD1 > Bog-950. The sequence goes on from JBDHYB010000013.1 coordinate 9,635, forward strand.
CGTTTTCAGTATACCAGGGCGAATGGGCGCTGGCCTTAAAGCAGGTTATTGATGTGGCCTGCATAAGCATGGTTATTTGGTTTAACTACAGAAAAATGTATATGCCTGCGCGGTATGCTTACATAGTTTTGGTAAACATTGTGCTGCTGCTTAACGCCTTAATGATTGGCCACCAGGCAAAGGTGCATGAGTTTTTTTATATCAGCTACATGGTTCCTTTCCTGTTGTTCAGGGTTAAGGACTATATGAAGATCGTGCTGGGATTGGTTATAGTATTATCATTTCTTGACTTCTACTACAACCTGTATCCCAACTTTACCGCTTATAATTTAGCTATTGATTTGCAGCAGCAGCTTGCGTGGGGCAATGCGGTAGTTAAGTTTGGCTTGTTTGGCATTGCCATATACCTGTTGGCGTATTACAACTACGAAAGTGAAGTTCAGCTAGAAAAGGCAAACCATGATTTAACCGAGCACAGTATGGAATTGGAGCAGAGCAATGCCGACCTTGAGCAGTTCGCTTATATTATTTCGCACGACCTTAAAACCCCGGTAAGGAACATCAGCAGCTTTCTGGACCTGTTGGCCCAGCGTTACGGAAGCAGTATTGACCAAAACGGAATGGACTACATCAACTTTAGCCGTAGCGGTGCGGTGCGCCTGGCGCGTCAAATTGATAGCTTATTGGTGTACTCAAGAATAGGAAAAAATTTACCCCCGGTAGGCCAGGTTAATATAGCTGATGTGCTTAGCGGCCTGCAGATTGAGATGCGGGATAAGATAAAGGCTACCAGGGCTATTGTTACCACCAGCCGTCAATTGCCCAGTGTTAATTATGTGCATTCGGGCCTGGTTATGCAAGTGTTCCGTCAGTTACTGGATAACGCCATAAAGTTTAATAAAAGCGAAGCGCCGCAGGTTGCTGTTAATTGGGAAGAGGATGAGCATAAATATACCTTCTCGGTTGCTGATAACGGAATAGGTATTGATAACCAATACAGCACTAAGTTGTTTCACATCTTCAGGAGGCTGCATGGCGAGGGCGAATACGAAGGCTCAGGAACAGGCCTGGCCATTTGCAAAAAGATACTGAACATTTACAAAGGCAGTATTTGGTATAAAGGCGAGCCCGGAAAGGGAACCACCTTTTACTTTACCATACCCAAGGCAGATCCTTTTGTGCAGCCGATGCAGCAGTTAGGTAAGGCGGCTTAGGTAAAAAAAAGGGCCGCCGTGAAAACGGCGGCCTGCTCTGCGCGCTAATTGGACTATTAGGACTCAGCGATTATATGGTAAGACGCGCAGAGTGGACTCTTTATGAGTGTTTATTAGTTCTAAAACCGACCATTTCGTACAATGGGCACCAAAAAGCTACAGCGGTTCCAAACAACACTGCGCCCGGTAAAACCCATAGCCATTGACCGGTTAATACGGCTACTGTTACAGAAATAATGAACAACAAAGTTCTGAATGCTCCGTCGAAAGCTCCAACGTTTGATTTCATGTTTCTTTTCTTTTTAGCGTTAATAATTACACCGCAAAGAAGAAGGCACTAACGTTGGCAGGCCATGACCTGCATCAGGGGCGAATTTGATTGATATCATACACTAAACAAAAAAACGCAGCGGCTTGTTCTGCCTGCTGCGTCTTATTATGTTGTTGTTCCGTGTTAAAAAACCTTGCTCAAAAAGCGGTTGAATTCAAAGCGGGTATCGCCCATAGTTGCTGCAAACATTTTAACGCGGTCGCGCAGAGAATCGGCCATTTCGGTTGATTTTTCGTGAATATGCTCCGGTTTTTGCTTGGTTAGTTCCTGTAGCTCATGATTTTTTATTCCTATATCATGTTTTAATATATCTAACTGCTCGCGTAAAACCACGAACTTATTTTGGAAATGTTCTACCTGTGCCGCTACATCCTTATCTGAACTAAGGCCGGCGGCTTCTTCAAGGCGCTTGGTAAGTATGGCAATTTCCTCTTTGTAAAATTCCATTTCGCGCAGCCAATCGGTTCCCTGGTGGTGTAAAGCATTAATTGAAGTCTTCATTACGTACATTTTTGTGCCGCACCTATGGCGGCGGTTATCTAATTTTTATTGGTGAGTTATAAATACAGGTACACTTAATTCTTTGATAATGCGGTTAGAAACGCTTTGGTGAAACAGGCGCGAAATAGCATTGCGCCCGTAGGAGCCCATAACTACCACCGCATTTGATGAATTCTTTTTTAGGTAGTTAATCAACTCATCTCCACTGTCGCCGTTCAGCACTACATAATCTGTATCGCTAAAATGAGCGTGTATAAGGTCCTTAAAATTTACACCTTCTTTAAGGTGGTTGCCCGATTTTTCGTTTACACTAACTACTGTGGTTTTTAAATCCTCCAGTTCAGGAAACAGGTAGGCGAACTGCTTAATGGCATAAACGCTTGAAGCCCCGCCATCGTAACATAAAAACACTTTATCAAAGTAGTGGTAATGGTGCGGCACTATAAGAACAGGACAATGCGAGTCAATAAGCAAATCCTTTAAAAACGGGCTTGGCCCTTCATTGCCCATGGTAAAAAAGCCGGTGTTTTCATCAATAATGATGATATCGGCAAAAATGCTCTCCTTCAGCAACTCCTGTAAAGGCACGCCTTTGTCAAGGTGTACTTTGTGATGAATGCCTTTTTCATCGCAGGCGCGGTTAAACAACTTTATGTTCAGGTCTATTTTATCTTTCTCTTCCTGCTGTGATGCCTCGATGGAACTGAAATCTATAAAGGGTTGGTCCCATGCATAAGCGTAGGTGTAATTGAGGTAACGCATATCCTGTATAAATACCCCGATTAAGAGCGAGTTGGTTGCCTTGGCAATTTCCATGGCATAACGCGAAGCCCCTTCAGAGTATTTGGTGCCGTCGAAGGCTGCTAATATCTTTTTCATACCGCTGAGTTTTATGAAAAGTTACACAGATATAACGAGCAATACAATAAAATGATGTATTGATGAACCAAAAGTAGATTGACTATGAGGCCCTAATCATGATTAAGGTCAAACGGGATGGTGAGATTGGTCAGGCAGGGTAGCTAAACCTTTTTATCCCAAACATATACGCTGCGTTGGGCGGTAGGGTACATTACAATATTGGTGATGTTTACGTGGGGTGGAGTAGTTACCACATGGTAAACGGTATTGGCGATGTCCTCGGCTGCTAAGGGCTTGTAACCCTGGTAAACTTTAGCGGCCTTTTCCTTATCACCATGAAAGCGTACTACAGAAAACTCAGTTTCGGCAGCGCCGGGGTCAACCGAGCAGCAGCGGATGTTGGTGCCGGCCAAATCAAGGTTAATCCCTTCATTTAAAGCTTTAACGGCATACTTGGTGGCATTGTAAACATTGCCTTCCGGGTAAACCAGGTGGCCGGCGGTTGAACCTATGTTTATGATGTGCCCTTCGTTCCGCTCTATCATCATAGGTAATATGGAGCGTGTGATGTAGAGCAAGCCCTTAATGTTGGTATCAATCATTTTTTCCCAATCACCAATAAGCCCTTCCTGTATTTTGTTTTTACCTGACGCTAAGCCGGCATTGTTTACCAAAATATCCGGAACAACTTCCCGGCTGGCAAGGTCGTTAGCCATTTCAACGCACTGGTTTAGCTTGGTAACATCGAAACAATAGGAGAGCACCTGAACACCGTATTTTTCCTGCAATATGTGGTGGAAGGGTTCCAAGCGGTCGTTACGGCGCCCGGTGATAATAACGTTACAGCCGTTTTTTGCAAACAGATCAGCAATTGCCTTACCAAAGCCGGATGTAGCACCGGTAATTAAGGCCCATTTACCCCTTATAGAATTCATAGAGCTAAAGTAGCGTTTTGGTTTAGCCTTACACAAAAGGTTGACACCGTACACCAGGACTAAAGCAGGAAAATTAATGTAATTAATTGGTTTTTAATTAATTGTTGCTTGTTTGACAAAGGTTGACTCTTTGAAAGTGTCAACTTTTGTCAACCTTTTTAAGCGTTAAAAATTAAGCTTGGGGAGCGCGGGTTATGCCAACAGCAGGCTTTAAACCCATAAAGTTTTCAAGCAGGCGTGCATACAAAAAGGTTTTGCCGTCCATGCTTTCCAATTCAACGTTGGGTGCGGTATTTTTTTCGAGGAGCATATTGCGTTTTATTCTCAGCACGCTATTCAGTTCTGTCAATAAGCGTATCAGATTATCAAAACCGCTTATCTCCATCTTGGCCTTCATAAATTTCAGGTTCTTTTTTACCAGGCTGGCGGCCATTTCGTAGTCGCCCGTTTGCGCTATGTAAATGTTGTGCACGTAGCGGAAAACCCCATCGCCAAAGGGGGTAAAGTCTTCCTTGGGCATTTGCATAACACGTTGTACGTAGTGTGCGGCATCTTTTAAATCATTGGTTAACAAGGCCAGCATTAAGTAAAGCCGAAGAATATCGAAATGGAAGTTGCGGGCATTTTCGTTGCTAAGGAAAGGATTTAGGTATTTATCAACTGCATCGGATGCCCTGCGGTAGTGCCCTGCCAGCAAAAGCGCATAGCAGTAGTTATAGGTATGAAACATGCGGCCCTGGAGAAGTTCATGAAACTCGCGCAGGGCGGTTTCATAGGTTGCAATGGCTTCTTCAAAACGGTTAAGGTCAATAAGCAACAAAGCCTTCATCAAAAGAAGAAAGGTCTTCTGGCGGTCTTCCAGTTTGTGGTATATTTTTCTGGCAGCCTCCTCAGCTTTTAGCATGTAATTGAGTGATGTTTCCGCATCATCAACTTCATAGCAGGCACTGTAGGCAGTGTATATGCACATCTCCGCTTTATGCCAGTTTTTGCCTTTTACCTCGGCAAACCATAAGTTTAGCAGTTTCAGTGCATTTTTTGTGCTTACCTGGCGTGTTTGCCGTAAGCTATGGAAACGCACAATTCCTTCTTCCATTTTTGCCAGGTAGCTGTACTTTTCCTCGCCCTCATTTTTGTCCAGCAGGCCCGTATAGGCGTAAGCATAGTATCTTAACTTCTTCTCATCAAAAACGTTGTAGCTAAAGCGGGAATAACCCAGAAATGCGGTGCGGTAAAATTTCAGTAACTCCTGCTTGTCATCCTTTTTTTTAAGGCGCTTTTCAGTCAGCTTAAGTTCATGAACCAGTAAGGGTGTTAGGTGTTTTTCTATGCAAAAGTTTGTTTTACTCTCAATGCCACCCGGGGCTAAAAGATTGAGAGTTTTATCCAGCAGTATGGAATTGATTTTATCGAAATGCGATTGGCTGAGGCTTAGTTTTACAGGCAGTAGCGCTTCATTAAAATCAGCCAGCCCGGCCGCAGCCGCATATGCATCCCGTACGATAGCTTCCTTACCGCTTAGCTCAATACCGCTAAAACGCTTTAACTCGTCGTTATCTAACGACTTTACCAAATCCAATAAGTAACCCATGCTTTGCTAAGTGCTAATATAAATTTTAGCCTTAACTGCAGAAGAGGATGTTAGGCACACTTATGAGTTTTGTGCGCCCGGCTTTAGATACTTGCTTATGGTAAAATAGAAAGTGGTTCCTTTACCGGGTTCGCTCTCGAACCAAATACGGCCGCCGTGCAGCTGTGTAATTTTTTTGCAGATGGCCAGCCCAACGCCCGTACCCGGATATTCATTATCGGTATGTAAACGCTGGAAGATGTGGAATATGCGTTCCTTAAAATCGTGGCGTATGCCTATGCCGTTATCGCTTACGCCAAACTGCCACTCATCGTCCAGTTCTGTTGCAGTAAGTTTAATATGAGGTACGGTTTCCTTAGGTATAAACTTAAGGGCGTTATCCAGCAGATTTTGGTAAAGCTGTACCAGTTGCGATGATTCAGCCGTAATTACCGGCATAGTATCGGTTGCAACAACAGCACCGGAGTTTTGAATGGTAGCGCCAAGATTGTTCAGTACAATTTCTATTACATCCCTGATGTTTACCGGTGCCAATGGTTTAGGTGCCGATGAAAGGCGCGAGTAGCTAAGCAGATCCTGTATCAGGGATTGCATGCGCTTAGCCCCGTTAACCGAGAAGGTGATGAATTCGTTGGCTTCGGCATCCAGTTTGTCTTTATAGCGCATTTCCAGCAGTTGCATGTAACTGGCAATGGTGCGCAGCGGGCCCTGCAAATCGTGCGATGCTACATAAGCAAAGCGTTCCAATTCTTCGTTGGAGCGTTCTAACTCGCCCGCGCGTTTTTCTAATTCTTTTTGAACGGCCTTAAGGTCGGTTATATCAAACACCATTACCATTCCGTAAATAATGTTGCCTTCCTCGTCGCGTATGGGTATGTGGTGTATGCGTATGTGGCGGTCAAAGTGCATGCGCTCAAACTCGCTGTTATCGCCGGCTAAAATCTCGCGGTAAATCTTTTCAACTCGTTCAACTTCCGATTCCCGGATGGCCTCATAAATAGTTTTGCCCTCAATTTCCGATTTAGGCTTACTTAAGATGCCTACCATTGGGCCCTCGGCTACAATAAAGCGAAGGTCGCGGTCGAAGATGAACATGGCCGCCTTAGGCAGGTGGCGTGCAATTTCGCGGTATAACTGTTCAGATTTATGAAGCTCCTGTTTGGTTTCTTTTATAGCGGTAACATCGGTTGCTACGCCCAATACATTAACCATACCACCGGTTAAGGATGCGATTGGTTTTTTTACAGTAGAAAGCCAGGTTACCTTACCGGTAACAGGATTCACATATTTCTTCTCAGGGAACTGTACTTCTTTACCGGCATTCAGCACTTCTTCATCCTGCCATACAAAATAATCCAGTTCCTCTTTATTAAAGTTGTGTTCGGTGTCAAAGTGGCCTTCCATGTCCTGAGTAGTCATGTTATAAAAGCGCGCTACCGATTCGTTGGCCAGTAAAAATTTGCCCTCCCTGTCCTTCACAAATATCAAGCTTGGCGAGGCATCAATAATCATTCGCAGAAAGTCCTTTTGTTTCTGCAACTCCTCGTAAATTTTCTCTTTCTCTTCCGCTTCGCGTTGTAGCTTTTCGTTGGCAGCTTCCAGTTCCTGTGTTCTTTCCTTTACCTTTTCCTCCAGTTCCTGGTTAAGCTTTTGCATCAGTTCCTGGTTGCGGCGTCGGTCTGATATATCACGCACGTGCATGAGCAGTGCGGGTTTATCTTTAAAAACAATGCGGGCCGCACTTACTTCAATCGGTATAACCACACCATCGTGGGCAATACATTCCGTTTCAAACTTGCTAACATCACCGCTGATAATTTTGGGTTGGCGGCTGCGTATAGTTTCGTGACCCTCTGTTGGCGAAATATCGTAAATGGTTTTACCCACTAATTCCTCTCGCCCAAGGCCATGCAGTTTGCAGGTAGCCTCGTTAACATCCAGTATCTTGCCGTCATGGCTCTCCACATAAATGGCGTCCGGCGAGTTTTGGAAAATATCCTTAAAGCGCTTATCGCTGTTGATGAGTGAGACTTCAGCCAGTTTCTTAGCTCTTATTTCCTCATTCAGTTTAAAGTTAGCCTCAGTAAGCTGGCGTGTGCGGGTTAATACCTTTTCTTCAAGGTCTTCCTTGGCGTAAATAAGTTCTTCTTCCAGGGCTTTTTGCCGCGTAATATCAATATGTATAGCAATGGAAGCTACAAAGTGCCCCTGGGCATCAAACACAGGTTTACCGTTTACACGAATCCAAACGGGGTCGCCGTTCTTCTTCTTCATCTTAATGTCGTAGCTATCGCTTAGTCCTTTTTTGCGCAGCTCAAGTTTGTTCTTAGAAATCCGCACCTGCTCTTCATCCCAGAAATAACTGAAAATGTGGCTGTTCATTACCTCGTTAAAGGAGTAGCCGAGGTTGCGGCAGAACTGGTCGTTGGCGTAAAGGATTTTACCTTCAGAGTTTACGCAGAAAATCCCCTCGTTTATCCATTCAACGATATTGCGGAAGTGGATGGCTGCGGATAATCCGCTGCTATCGCTAATGCTTATATAATCGCTAAACGGCTGTCCGGCCATGGGTTTAAATGTAATGAAGGTAAAATTTAAATATTTGGTTGCTTGCTAGTTATGCACATGCAGTATTCCCGGCAGGGTATTATACGCTAAAACCGTTGTTTTGTTGGATAAACAGGCTATAAATTACTCTAAATCGGTTCTTTTTACGCCATCGAACTGCAAAATGAAGTCCTTGCCAAAAACCTGCGATGGGGTTTTAGCACCGGGGGCGGGCGGTTCAGCCAAAACCCGTTTAACTATCTCTACTGCCGTTAGGTAGGTAAGCGTGTAGCCTTCAGGCAATTCTAAAAGGGCCCTTTTTGATATACCCAGTTGGTTTCTTATTTCTCCCCAAATACTACCTGAGGCTGTTTGGCGCATTTCCTCTGATGGGCCGGCAGGCCGCTTCTTAATGCGGCTTATTACAAACTTTTTTACAATACCCAGCCCAAGTATGGGGGCTATATAGCTGCTCCAGCGCATACCGTCAATTACGCGTTGCGGTAATACGTTGTAAACGGTAATGTTTGGTATTTGGGTGCTTCGCCAGGCCGAGGATACATCCCCCCATGAAATGGCCACGCCCTTTTTTTGCGAACCATTTACTTCAATTACGCGCGTTAGTGTGCCGTTAGGTACTGACTCAAGTTTCCGCTTGCGGCGTATGGTAGTGTCTTCGCCCATGTTTTCGGCAATGGTAATGGCCGTGCCATGCGATAGTTTGGCTCCCTTTTGCATTAGGGCAAGGTCAAGCGTATCGCCCGTTGGTAGTTTATCTTTAAGGTAGGCCGCTAAGCAGTCTGACGGTACCACATCAAAACCAACGCCGGGCATAATTAAGATACCGGCATCTTTTGCAGCCTGGTCTTTACGATAAAGCCTTTCAAAAACCTGGTATTCGCCGGTAATGTCAAGATAATGGGTTTTGGCCTTTATACAGGCCCGGGCCATTATAGCGCATGTATAAATAAAAGGCCCTGCACAATGCAGTACTAATTTAAAAGGTTCAAGTTCTTTGGCAACCTGCTCTTCATCGTCTAAGGAAAACACCCTGAATTCTAATCCAAGTTCGCGGGCTAAGTCTTCGGTTCGTTTTGCGTCGCGGCCGGCAAGCACCGGCTTTAGGCCTTGCTGAACGGCATATTCACTTATTAACTTACCGGTATAGCCATAACAGCCGTATATCAGCCAATTTTCTTTCTGCACTGTGGGTCAGTTTAAAAATCAATTCAATTTAGCGTTTTTCGCATTTGATTTGCAAATAAAACAGCTGAAAAATGTTTTAAGTTTACGGAAGTGATAAATAAAGTTTACTTGCTACCCGGCCTTGGTGCCGATAAAAGAATGTATACTAAGCAGTTAGAGCTGTTTCCGGATGCTGTGGTGTTAGAGCATTTAGATGTTGTAACACATGAAACTTTAGCACAATATGCGCTTCGCTTTTTGCCTTTGATTGATACCCACCAACCCTTTGCGTTGATAGGCACTTCTTTGGGTGGCATGATAGTGCAGGAGCTATGCAGGCACATACAACCTGAAAAGGTAATTCTGATAGCTACCATTAAAGGAAGAAGGGAGATGCCCTTCTTCATCCGTTCCATGAAACAGTTGCGCTTGCACAAACTTTTAACCGGCGAAAACTTTTTGCGCTTTAACTCAGTTATGGCAAAGCGGTTGGATAGCCGGGGTGATTCGCCTGCGGCTGAGTTGATAGTTCAAATGTCGAAGGATGCTCACCCGCGTTTTGTAGAATGGGCCATTAATGCAGTGGTGCAATGGGATATACCTGAATTAAACCATAAAAACCTGGTGCATATACATGGCACTAACGATAAACTTTTTCCTCATTCAAAAATTAAAAATGCCATGTTGGTTAAAGGCGGTTCGCATGTTATGAATATGACCATGGCGGACGAGGTTAACCGCCTGATACTACAAGCACTTAAAAGCTGATATGAAACTTACTTTTCCGCCAAACTTTATATTCGGAACATCTACTGCAGCCTACCAAATTGAAACAGCAGTTGATCATGACTGGCAAGGCCATAAGTCAAAAGACGGTTATGTGTTTGAACGCACCAGCGACCACGAGTTGCGTTTTGCTGAAGATGCTGCCATAATTGCGTACTGCGGGGGTATGTATCGTATGAGCTTACAGTGGAGCAAGCTACAGCGTGCGCCCTTTGCGGAATTTGAGAAGGCTGTTGTGAATGAATACCGAAACTTTTTGGATGACCTTAAAGCAAGAGGGGTTAAGATTATGATGGTGCTGCATCACTTTACCAATCCTAAGTGGTTTGCGGCAAAAGGAGGATGGGAGCGAAGTGAGAATATTACAATGTGGGTAGACTTTTGTAAGAAGACAGAGCAGGAGTTTGGTGATTATGTTACTTACTGGAATACGTTTAACGAACCTAACGTGTATGTTAGTAATGGGTGGGTGCTGGGGGAGTTTCCTCCATATAAAAACAATTTGCTAAAGGCGTTTACCGTTATAGCTAACCTTGGTAAAGCGCACCATATAGTTTACGATTATTTAAAGGAAAAAAGGCGGGATCAACCTATAGGCATAAGCCATAACTGCGTTGCCTTTACTGCTGAAAACTGGTTGGGTGTGCTGCCTGCTAAAATCAGCGACTGGTGGTTTATGGATTATACCCTGGCAAAGTTTGCTGATAAGCTTGATTTTTTCGGGCTCAGTTATTACGCACGCATTTCGCACGACCCACTGCCTATAACTTACCTGGATACACCTGAGAAGTTTGCCAAATACAATAAACCACACGATGGCATGTGGGAATACTACCCGCAAGGCATGAAGGAGAGTATTGAACGCTATTGGAAGAAATATAAACTGCCCGTTTTTATAACCGAAAGCGGCATTTGCGCCAACGATGATAAGCAGCGTGTAGCCGCCATGAAGGATTATGTGAAGATAATACATGACTGCCTTGCATCAGGTATACCCATGCTTGGTTATTTGTGGTGGAGTACGTTTGATAATTTTGAGTGGAACCTTGGGCCAACTTTCCGTTTTGGATTGTACGAAACAGACTTAACCACTAAGGATAGAATCAAAAGGCCCAGCGCTGATGTGTTTCATCACCTGGCCTACAACAAAGAAATAGAAGTTTAATAGCCGCGCTTTTTTTGCTGTAACTGGCGCGTAAATTCTTCGCAATCTTTATTGCCGGGGTCGGCAATGCCGTAAATAGCCAATATTTTTTCGGCTTCCTCCAAACGGTTTTGCGAAAGCAGGTTTTTACTGAAGGAATAACAGGCCAGGGATACATAGCCCAGCAGCCTGTCGGCCTTGGGGTCTTTAGCCGCGCTCTTTTTCAACGAGGCTACTTTTTGTTTCCACCATTCGGCATCCTTTGTTCCAAGGCATGTAATCAAATCGTTCTTCTCGGCGTCTTCCTGTTTTAGGGCGGTAATTTGCGCCGTAGTAATCTGCTTTAGTTTAGCTGCAGGTATTTTGTCGGGTTCTAAAAAGGCATTGGCAAACACTGCGGCATCGGGCCACTCATGCTTGCCGTTCCATTCAACCAGGTAGTGCGCGTAAGGGCTGCCCTGTAACATTTGGTGCAACTGCAATACATTGGAGTAGTTCATATCATGCGTACCCGCAATACCTAAAAATGTAAGCGGGTGTTTTAGCCCTTCAAGGTTGGCGCTTTGCCCACAGTAAACCACGTGCGTAACATTACCAATAGTAATTGCTGCCTTTATAGCTGCAACAGCGCCACCACTAAAGCCGGCAAAGCAAATGTGTTCCTTTTTAATGTGGTAAGTGCTTTGAAGTGCAATTAACAAATGTGCAGCAATGGCATTTACGGCCTGTATATCCATACCGTTTTTAGAGTTGTTGGAACCGGCCAGTATAAAGTGGTATTTATCAGCCAGTGCTTTATACTTTTCAATAGGCACCGTTCCATCACCATGGGGGTCGAAAAACACTATCAACGGAAAGTTAGCTGTGTCAATAAACCCCACAGGTAGGTACAGGGCATAGCTTTCAGCCGGGAAATCTTTTACCGGCACGCTGGCCATTACTTTGCCTTGTTCAACAACAGGTGCTATTGCAGTTTTTGGCTGCGGCTCAATGTTTTGGGCAACAGTTACAGGCGGGGTAGAAGGGGAGGAACAGGAAATGAGGAAAATAAGAGGTAAAAGGGCGCTGAACAGGATATTCATGACCCAACATTAGCGGAAAATTTTAAGAATGCCGCTGCTCATAAAGGTGTTATCGTGTTCGGCATCAAAGGCCCGCACTTTGTAGGCGCCGGGGTCGTAAAAAATCACATCTACCCAGGCATAATTCCAACCCTTGTTAATAGGTTGCTGTATATCTTTCAGGTAAATTTCGCTGCCATCAGGCTGCACGCTATAGAGTTTATAAAGGATATTAGAGGTATTCAGGCTATCAGCTGTTTCAACCAAAAAAGCAATGGTTCCACCCTCGGCGCTAACGTTAAATTCGTTAGAAGGGCTAATGCAGCGGCCGCCCTCTTTTACCTCCACGCAAAACTTAAGAGTAGTTTGTGCATAGCAAAATGCTGAAAATGAGGCAAAAACAAGCAGGAGTAGGGGCCGGATAGGATTCATGCGTTGTTAAAGATACCGTTTAAGTCATCACTTGTCAAATACAGGGCCAAAAGAATTGGCTGTTTACGCATAAATGGCTATTTATGCCTCTATATTAAATAATTGTAATGGCGACTAAAAAGAAGAATGCGCTAAAAAAATCAAGCATTTTAACCGAAGAAGACAGAGCTTTTTTCCAATCTTACATCAACAATCCTTCCCCCACAGGATTTGAAGCAGAAGGCCAGAAGCTGTGGTTAGCATACCTTAAACCTGCTATTGATAAATATGAAGTAGATAACTACGGAACCGTTTTCGGGATAATTAACCCGGAGGCTAAGTTCAAAGTGGCTATCGAAGCTCATGCCGATGAGATTTCATGGTTCGTTTCTTATATAAATGAAAGTGGCTTAATATACGTAAAGCGCAACGGCGGCAGCGATCACCAGATTGCGCCATCAAAGCGCGTTTGGATTCATACTCGCGATGGAAAAAAGATACCGGCCGTTTTCGGATGGCCTGCTATACATACCCGTAAGGACGGCAAGGAGCAAACCCCGCAGGTAACCAATATATTTTTGGATTGCGGCTGCACCACCAAAAAGGAAGTGGAAGATTTAGGGGTGCACGTTGGCTGCGTTATTACTTACCAGGACGAGTTTTTTGTGCTTAACGACCGCTACTTCGGCGGCCGCGCCCTTGATAACCGTGCCGGTGGCTTTATTATAGCTAAGGTAGCCCGCATGCTTAAGGAAAACAAGAAGAAATTACCTTTTGCTTTATACATTGTAAATAGTGTTCAGGAAGAAGTTGGCCTGCGTGGCGCTGAGATGGCTGCACACACCATCCACCCGGATTGTGCTATTATAACCGACGTTTGCCACGATACTACTACGCCAATGATTGACAAGATGGTAGAGGGCGACTATGCTGCGGGAAAAGGCCCTGTGTTAACAGTAGGCCCTGCGGTACACAACAAACTGCTGGACTTTATCATTCAAACTGCTGATAACAACAAGATACCTTACCAGATTGATGCGGCTTCGCGTTCAACAGGTACAGATACTGATGCTTTTGCTTACTCGCGCGGTGGAGTGCCATCAGCGCTCATTTCATTGCCGTTGCGCTATATGCATACTACGGTTGAGATGGTTTCTATTGACGATGTAGAGAATGTAGTGCGCCTTATTTACCAGAGCCTGCTGAATCTTACTCCTAAGTTCAACTTCAAATACCTGTAGTAGTTTAGGTTAACTCAGGCAGGGAAGTTCCTTTTTCATAAACATGAAAGTGCATGCCGTAGGGGTCTGTAAACATGATGCTACCCGGTGAATACTCCTCACGTACGGTGCAGCCTTTTTCCTCCAACAAGCGTCGTGCCTCCTTCATATCATCTACCTCATATTCAAAAAAGGTGGCGTAAGCCTGGTTAGCAGCGTCGGCAATGAAGTAAAATCTATCGCCCTTTTTAAACTTAGATTCAACCGGTGTATATTTAATCAATTCCCACCCCAGCACATCCCGGTAAAAGGAAATAGAGTTTTCGTAATCTTTTACGTTTATGGCAATATGGTCGCTTGGTCTGAATTCCATGGTGTCTGTATATATTCAATACGCTGTAGCACTACATTATAAGATGGAAGTTAAAAAATAAAGGCCCAACTTTCGTTGAGCCTTCTTGAAAATCAATCTTTCGATCGCATTTCTATATCTATTACGCTGGTATCTTTCATCTATTGTGCCGTTCGGCAAAAAATTAACAAAAGAGATTTCGAAGACTATAGGCCAAATTCACCAAGTACCTGCGGCACCCACTTTTGCAGGCGTTCTTCGGTAAGTTCATCCTGGTTATCTACATCCAGCGCAAGGCCTAAAAAATGATCTCCACGCTGCGCCTTGCTGTAATCATGTTCGTAGCCGGCAACAGGCCACAAACCGTAAAGTTTACCGTTATTCTTCTCTACTATTTCGGCAAAAACCAGTAAAGCATCAATAAAGTAGGAGGCATAACCGTATTGGTCGCCAAGGCCAAAAAAGGCAACCTTCTTTTTGCTGAAATCTATCTTTTGCATTTCAGCAATGTACGATTCCCAATCGCCCTGCAGTTCGCCATCATACCAGGTAGGCATGCCAAGGATAAGTGTATCGTACTTATCCATGTCTTCGGCTTTCTTCTTGTATATTTCTAAAACATCTACTGTGCCTTCGCCCAGTTTTGCGTCTATTAGCTCTTTAATCCTTTTTGAAATCCTCTCGGTGTTGCCTGTATCGGTTCCGTAGAACAAGCCGATTTTTGCCATAGTTATTTTGTCTTTTCAGTTGTCACTCTAATCTTCTTCTTGTGTTTTCCGGGCTTATCTAACTCAGGGGTTTTGTTTTCTTCCTTGCTTACTTTTTTAAGCACGTCAAATTTAGAAGGGGTTGTTATAACTTCAAGCGCTTTGGCATAAACATCATTGGTAAGTGCATTCATAACGCGGTAAAGCATACCGGCATCAAACAGGTTACGGCCTATAGTAGCCTTTAAACGGGCTTTTATCAGTTTTTCGCTCTTGGCAAATTCGCGCTCAAAGTTGGAGGTAGAGTCATTTTTAACTGCACCAAAGAACTGCCAGAAAGTTTTAGGGTTCATGCCATCCTTTAACTTAATAGCGCTATCCGTAACGGCAGCCTTAAAGTATTCGCCCAGTAAAGTGGTATCAGCTTCAAAATTGTTGAAGAAGGCATCGGCTGAAGGATACTTTTTATTCAACTCAGCACGGTTGCGGTCCACATACTCCAGGCAAAATTTATTTTCAACACCTCGGCGTACCAACTGGTTAAGCAGGTTGCTGTTTTCGCTGGTGTCAATAGGTACAAAAAAGTCGGGCTTAACGCCACCGCCGCCAAACACGGTGCGGCCATTGGTAGTGTGATACAGCAGGCTATCAGCATACTTAAAGGTATCTACACCAAAAAGTTCTCCGCTTTCGAGGCGCTCCTTGTAGTCCTCGCGGTATTCTTTGTTGCCCTGTCCGTAGGGCTTTTGAATACAGCGGCCACTAGGGGTGTAGTAATGGGCTGTAGTAAGTTTTAGTTGCGAGCCATCAGTTAAAGTAAACGGCTTTTGCACCAGGCCTTTGCCGAAAGTGCGGCGGCCAACTAAAAGGCCGCGGTCGTTATCCTGTATACAGCCTGAGAAGATTTCAGCCGCAGAGGCAGAGCCTTCATCGCACATAACCACTAAGCGGCCTTCCTGGTAAACACCCTTGCCATCCGAAAAGTAAGGCTGGTAAGGGGCGTGCAGGCCCTGGGTGTAAACAATCATCTCCTTTTCACCCAAAAACTGGTTACAAAGGTCTACTGCGGTGTACAGGTAACCACCTACGTTACCCTGCATATCAAATATCAGGTCTTTCATGCCCTGTTCCTTCAACTTGGCAAGGGCGGTGTAAAATTCCGCCATAGTAGTGGCCGAAAAACGCTCAAGGCGGATATAACCCACACCGGGTGCAGCCATGTAGGATGCCGTAATACTGTATAAAGGAATTTTATCGCGCGTAATATTAAAGTGTAGCAGGTCCTTCTCGCCGCGGCGCATAACCTCCAGGTGTACTTTGGTGCCTTTAGGCCCACGAAGCTTCTTAATCACTCCGTCATTATCAATCTTAATACCGGCTACTGTGGTGTCGTTAACTTTTACAATTTTATCGCCGGCCATAAGGCCCACCTTTTCCGACGGGCCACCGGGTATAACTTCCAACGCAATAATGGTATCGCGCAAAATCTGGAAGGTAATACCAATGCCTTCAAAGTTGCCTACCAGGCCCTCTTCGCTGCGCTTTACGTCCTTAGCCGGTACGTAGCTGCTGTGCGGGTCAAGGTCTTCCAGCACTTTGGCAATAGCGTCTTCAACAAGCTTTTCCTCGTTGGCAGTGTCAGTATAATAGTTGCGGATGAGGTTGAGTACTTCGCCAAACTTGTCGCTTTGTTCGTACTTCTTCTTCTCGGTGCCTTGCTGGGCCATTGCCGTAAGCGTAAACAGGCAGGCAGCAGCAATCAAAAACAAATGTTTCTTCATCGTATCTTTAATATGGTTTGAAAGAATGATGGAATTTGCCGGTTTTTACATACGCAATTAGATTCGCAAATTCTGGCCTATCCCTTCAAAGCAAGAACGAAAATAGCAAAATACAGTTGGCGCATTAGTTCCTCTTAACGCATTGTAACAACTGCCTTATGCGGCTTTAAAAGTCCTGTTTTACAATACGTTTGGTTTAGGGCTTAGTTTCAGCAGGGTATTTTACTAAGTTGTTGAAAGATGAGCGGATTTCACTTTTATTTGGCAAAAAATAAGAAGATCATACGTAATGGAATACCGGTTTAATGAAATAGAGGAGAAGTGGAAGAAAATTTGGGAAGAAAAGGGCTTGTATAAGGTAACAGAAGACCCTGCCAACCCCAAGTATTATGTGTTGGATATGTTTCCGTACCCAAGTGGCGCGGGACTGCATGTTGGCCACCCGCTGGGCTATGTAGCAAGCGATATTTATGCCCGTTACAAACGCCTTAAAGGGTTTAATGTGTTACACCCCATGGGTTACGATGCCTTTGGTTTACCGGCAGAACAATACGCTATTGAAACAGGAACGCACCCGGCAATAACTACCGATACCGCCATTAAGCGCTACCGCGAGCAGTTAGATAAAATAGGCTTTAGCTTTGACTGGAGCCGCCAGGTTAAAACCTGCGAGCCTGCTTATTACAAATGGACGCAGTGGATTTTCCTGAAGCTGTTTAATAGCTGGTACAACCGCGAGGCAGATAAAGCGGAGAGCATCGAAAGCTTAATAAGCCGTTTTGAAAAAGAAGGTTGCGCGGCAGGTTCGCCTTTAGAGCGGGTTGGTGCTAAAACTTTTACTTCAACGGAATGGAAAGCCTTTTCAGAAGGCGATAAGCAGCAGGTATTAATGTGTTACCGCCTGGCGTACTTAAGCTATGCTGAAGTAAATTGGTGCGAAGCGCTGGGCACCGTATTAGCAAATGATGAGGTGAAGGACGGTAAAAGCGAGCGCGGCGGCCACCCGGTGGAGCGCCGTAAAATGCGCCAATGGTTTTTGCGCATTACGGAGTATAGCGACCGCCTGCTGGATGCGCTTGATAAACTGGATTGGCCGGAAGCCATGAAGGAAATGCAGCGCAACTGGATTGGTAGAAGCGAAGGAGCAAGCGTAAACTTCAAACTTGAAACTTCAAATGCTCAACTTGAGGTATTTACCACCCGCCCCGATACTATTTTCGGCGCTACCTTTATGGTAATTGCGCCGGAGCATGAATTAGTGGAGCAACTTACTACCGCTGAGCAAAAAGCGGAAATAGAAAAATACATTGCTTACGTTAAGAGCCGCAGCGATGTGGAGCGCCAACAGGAGAAAAAAGTAACCGGTGCGTTTACAGGCAGCTGTGCTATTAATCCGTTTACACAACAGCCTATACCTATATGGATTGCTGAATACGTTTTGGCGGGCTATGGCACCGGCGCTATTATGGCCGTGCCTGCGGATGATGAACGCGACCGCAAGTTTGCCGAGAAATTTGGTTTGCCTATAGTGGATATTATTGACAAAAGCATGCACCCCGGCGCTACCATTGAAGATAAGGTTGGCAAAATGATTAACAGCGGCTTTTTAAATGGCATGGAAGTGAAGGATGCCATTAAAGCGGTGATTGATGAACTAGAGAAACGCGGAATTGGTAAGCGCAAGGTAAACTATAAGCAGCGCGATGCAGGATATAGCCGCCAGCGTTACTGGGGTGAGCCATTCCCTATAAAGTATAAGGTACAGGGCGAGCCCGATCCTCCTTTTGCAGGCGGCGAAAATGATGATATACCTATGGCTTTAAGCGAAAACGATTTGCCTTTGGTATTGCCCGAAGTAAGCAGTTACAAGCCCGGTGGCGATGGCCGCTCGCCTTTGGCAAACAATGCCGATTGGGTAAAAGCAGGTTACGAAACCGACACCATGCCGGGGTATGCAGGCAGCAGTTGGTACTTCCTGCGTTATATGGATGCCAATAACCCCGATGAGTTTGCTGCTAAAGACAAAATAAACTACTGGAAAAATGTTGACATCTACTTTGGCGGAGCGGAACATGCCGTTGGTCATTTGTTGTATAGCCGCATGTGGCACAAGTTCCTTTTTGATTTAGGTTATGTGCCAACGGATGAGCCTTTTCAAAAGTTAGTGAATCAGGGGATGATACAGGGGGTATCTAAGTTCGCTTACTATTTGGTGAATACGCGGCAATTCGTTTCGCTAAATATTTTTAAATCTTTAATGCAATATCCTGAAAAGAAGGATGAGTTAAAAAATAATAAGTGGGGAATCAACTTTGAAAAGCTTTGGAATGAGAATCTTTATAAAGGCGATATTAAAGAGTATCAAAATACAATTGTTATTCAGGATCCTCATGTTTTGATAGATCTAGTAGGTTCTGAGGGAGAATTGGATGTTGCGGGCTTTAAAAAATGGCGTCCGATTTATTCGAACGCTGGATTCGATTTGTTAGAGGAAGGGAAATATTATTGTGGCTCAGCAGTTGAAAAAATGTCCAAGTCCAAATACAACGTTGTTAACCCCGACGATGTAATTGAAAAGCATGGGGCTGATTGTTTCCGCATGTTTGAAATGTTTTTGGGCCCTATTGAGCAAAGCAAGCCCTGGGACGATAAAGGTATTAGCGGTGTAAGCAACTTCCTGCGCAAATTCTGGCGCTTGTTTTATGACGACAGCAGGTTTAAAGTAGTTGACGAGGCCCCTACCGAGGCAGAATTGAAAGTGTTGCACAAGCACATAAAGAAGGTAACAGAAGATATTGAAAAGCTGAGCTACAATACCTGCGTTAGTTCCTTTATGATTGCCACAAACGAGTTAAACGCTTTAAACAGCAGCAAGCGCGCTATACTGCAGCCGCTGCTAGTTACCCTGGCACCTTTTGCTCCGTTTATTACGGAAGAATTGTGGGCAGCCTTAGGCAATAAGGAAAGTATTCATACCGCTGCCTTCCCTGTATTTGAACAAAAATACCTGGTAGAAATCAGCCATGACTACGGCGTAAGTATTAACGGTAAAGTGCGTGCGCAAATAACGTTGCCTTTGGATATTAGTGAGGAAGACGCAAAGGCGCAGGTATTGGCTTTGGAAAACGTTATGAAGTGGACCAATGGCAACCCACCCAAGAAGTTCATTTTTGTGCGTGGGCGGATAATAAATGTTGTTGTATAATCTTTAACATTTATCTATGTTACTATGTGCCTATATGGTTTAATGATTAAAGGGTTATGAAATACTTTCAGGATAAAACCAACCGGCTTTATATAGGCATGAGCGCCTTCTTCATTGCAAACGCAATGGTGGCGGAGTTTATGGGCGTAAAGATTTTTTCGGTTGATCAAACCCTGGGTATTCATATTCCTTCCTTTACTTTGTTTGGTATGCCTTTTACCGGCATTAGCCAAACCTGCGGCGTGCTGCTGTGGCCGGTTGTATTTGTAATGACGGACATTATCAATGAATACTTCGGCGTTAAAGGCGTTCGCTTTATATCATGGATAGCTGCTTTTATGATTGGCTATGCTTATATAATGCTTACCGGTGCAATGGCTACTCAGCCGGCTGACTGGTGGCTTAGCAGTTCCAATTATGGTAGCGAGTTGGACTTTAATAAGGCTTACATAGCTGTTTTCGGGCAAGGCACCAATATTATAATAGGCTCCTTAATAGCCTTTATGGTGGGGCAGTTTATTGATGTGTATGTGTTCCACTGGGTAAAGCAGAAAACAGGGGAGAAGTTCATTTGGCTGCGCAGCACGGGTTCAACGCTTGTTTCGCAATTGGTTGATAGCTTTATTGTGCTTTTTGTGGCCTTTTACCTGCTTAAGGCAAGTGGTAAGGGCCAATGGCCGTTGCAAATGGTTTTTGCCGTTGGTGTAGTTAACTACATCTATAAATGTACAGCAGCCCTGTTACTTACCCCTGTTATTTACCTGGTGCATAAAGGTATTGATGCCTGGTTGGGCCCTGAACTGGCCAACCGCCTTAAAAAGCAAGCACAGGGTAGCGAGGTGGAAACTGCCGGGTAGATTTTACAACTCGATAGAAAAAAGTTGGGTTATTTCTCTATTTACTTTTTTGCCATGTGCAGTTTGAAAATTATCCGCACCACCATACCAATCTAAGACTTCCTGTCTTTCAATTCGTGTTGCTTTTTTACTTAAAAATGAATGGTAAGAAGAAAATTCCCAATCCTCCGCACGCTCAACAAATCCATGATGAACCGGATTCTGATGAATGTATTCAACTACAGATTTATAATACTGTGGATGCGAAATAGCCTTTCTTTTAAAATTCTTAATAAAGAGGCTACCCTTTCTATTAAAGACTTTATTGTAAGCTTGAGTGTAGCTGCTGAATAAGTTGCCAAACTGTTTAGTTGCCCGACTACTTAACTTTTCCAAAGTTTCAAACTTTGGAAAAATTTGCCCCTCGGACTTCTCCTGATCAAAAAACGATATTAACTCCTTGGCTGTTCTCACCTCTACCAGAAAATGAAAGTGATTGGGCATAAGGCAGTAAGCATAGGTTTTACATACAGGCGAGACTAAGTCAATGTATCTTTTTAGAAAAAAGGAATAATTGTCTTTGTTTCTGAAGAGATTCTCTTCGCCATTAGCATGGTTAAAAATGTGGTAAAAGGCGCCAGGTTGCATTATTGCAATCTAAAAAAACGCACCTATTCTTTCAACTTTCCTCCATCTAGTAGTAATTAACCTTATTTTTATAAATGTATGTTAATCAATAATTTACAGCATATACAGTGTGTAAGTTGTGCTAAGTTTCTTTCATTATCTGTAACCTTTCTTTTAAAACACTCGTAAGGATAAATGTCTTTAATCGCAATTGGAACCTGCGAGGCAAGACTAAGGACTGAGATAGGAAGGAATTTAACGAACAAGCTAAACTTAGGTTTATGAGAGTCCTTATTTCTACACTGTTGTTATTGGTATTTTCTTCTTCCCTGTTTGCAACACAGGATAAAAAGACCATCAAAATACGCTTACAGGCTCCCGGGGGCAACCTTGATGAGACCACTGTGTATTTTGATCTTGGCATTAACGGTAACTATGTTTACCAGGAGGATGCTCAAAAAGTATTCAGCAGCGTTCCCGGTGTGCCCATTTTGTATTCAGTAACTGCTGATAACATTCCATGTTCAATAAACGGCTATAGCCCGCTATCGTCAACTGATGTAGTAAACCTTGGTTTTGATGTAGATGCTGATGGCCTTTATACTATATCTGCTCCGCAAATCAATAGTTTCGATCCTACTTCCATTTTACGTTTAGAAGACCGCGCACGCGGCACCTGGACTGACCTAAGAAGTGGCCCGTACACTACACAGTTGTTGGATGCAGAACCTGCCTTAGGCCGTTTTTACCTGCACGTTTCTTATCCTTCATCGTTTAACTCTACTAATGCAGGCTGCGCCAATAACGATGGCACCGTAACTGTAAACGTAGATAACTCAATTACCTGGACCAGCTGCACCTTGTTTGATGCATTCAATAACCAGGTAGGCACTTTTTCAAACGTTAACGGCCCCGTAACTTTCACCGGCCTTGCTGAAGGTGATTACTACACTGCATTAGCTTACGATAACTACACCACTACTAACAACTTCCATATTAGCGGTAACTATGTGGTGGCTAACATTGGTGCCTCTGCACAAATGGTTTATGTAGGTCAGCAAATAGATTTCTCTGCTCTTGCTACTAACTCTAATCAATACGAATGGGATTTTGGTGATGGCACGTTGATAGTAGGTGTTGCCAACCCGCACCTTAGCTACTACGAACCCGGCACTTACGATGTTGTTCTTACTGCATCAAACAGCCTTGGTTGCACCGATATTGCCAGCGTAACTATAGTAGTAGATAAAGTATCAGGTGTTGATGATAACCAACTGGAAGGCGTAAAAGTTACTGCCTACGGTAAAGAGGTAACAGTAAACATGAACGACGACCTTACTTCAGGCTCTACCTTAAATGTTTACAACCTGCTTGGCCAGTCAGTTTACAACCAACCGCTGGATGCTAAAACAGTTAAAGTAGCTTTCGACGAACAACCTATGGGCTACTACCTGGTTTCAGTTAAAAACAATAACAAAGTGACCACCAAAAGAGTTTACATCGGTCAATAAGATACTAGCTTTCATCATTAGAACAAAAGCCTCACCTGGGAAAGGGAGGCTTTGTTCGTTTATAGAAGTTCGGTGTTATTTTTATTGCGAATCGGCGCAGAAGTAATCCTGCTTTTGATAGAAGGCTGCGGCCTCATCTGCCGAGTTTTTGGTATCGCAAACGCTGCGCTCGTCAGTCAGTTTATTTTTTTCGTAAAGCGAATCGGGGAAAGTAAGGTAGATAGAATCAATGCTATGGAAACTGGTAGTGGCATTGGCACAAAACTTATAAGCCACATTAGGGTTGTTTTTAGCTACCACATAGGCGCAATACTGCTGGCACTGGAAACAACGTTTACAGGCCCCCAAGCCCAGGGCTAAAACCGCTAAAATCAATACTATACCTTTATTCATATTCTTCTGAACGCAAGGTTCATAAATTATTTTTGCTTCCTGCAAATAAAATAATTTTATTTGCCACAGTTAAGGGTGGTGCTGTTGAGTTAAGTCAACACGCCTTAAAAGGGAACCGGGTGTAAGTCCCGGACAGTTCCCGCTGCTGTAAGCTCTTTATAGCTTTTTGCCATACTAAGCCACTGTTCGCATTGCGGGCGGGAAGGCGGCAAAAACGGAGTAAGTCAGAAGACCTGCCTTTAGCAACTAATTTTTGAAGCTTTCGGGAATAAAAGCTGATGTAAGAAACACTGCAGGTTTCTTGTTCATCTTTCCTTTTCCGGGCTGAATTTTTTAAACCATTAAACGCGCAAACTCAGCAGCGCAACAATTTATTCGCATGAAAAAATTCACCCTATCGCTATTTGCTATTATGGCTATCGGTAACCTGTTTGCACAAACCGTAGCCGATTTTGAAGATCTTACCCTTGCCCCAAACTCGTATTACAACGGCGCTGATGGTGCCGGCGGTTTTACCAGTGGTAATGCCTTTTTTGCTAATGATTACGATACGGCCTTCCTTTCCTGGAGTGGCTTTTCGTATTCCAACATTACCGATGATACTACCACTGGTTTTGGTAACCAATACAGCGCCATACCCGGCAGCGGTTATGCAGGGTCAGCCAACTATGCCGTTGCTGATGAGTATGGCAATGCCAAAATAAAATTCAATGGGGCGCAGGCCGGCCAAACTTTAAACGGTTTGTTTGTTACCAATGCTACTTACGCTTATTTCAGCATGCGCGATGGTGATGCTTTTGCCAAGAAGTTCGGCGGCCCTACCGGTACCGATCAGGATTGGCTGTTACTTCGCGTTATCGGTTGGTATAATGGAGCATTGAAACAGCCCTTGGTTGATTTTTACCTGGCCGATTACCGTTCACCCGATAGCACACAGGATTACATTGTGCGCGATTGGAGATGGCTGGACTTAACGGCCTTGGGTAATGTAGATAGTATTCAGTTTCTGCTGTCTTCTTCCGATACCGGCGCCTTTGGCATGAACACCCCTGCGTATTTTTGTATTGACCAGTTAAGCAATAATGCGGCGCCTGTTGCAGGCGATGATGCCCTTGTAATTAATTACCTGCAGGATACTTTGATTAATGTGTTGGGTAATGATGTGGATTCAACCCTAACGCCCTTAACTGTTACTGTAGTTAATGATCCGCTTGTACCGGGTGCAACAGCCGTAGTGCAGCCCTCCGGAGATATATTATATACACCGGCTATGGGGGTGTTATCGGTTGATACCTTCTACTACAAGGTTTGCGATGCGGCTGATTACTGCGATACCGCCCGTGTAATTGTTTACATTGAGGGTATTAATGGTATTGTGGAGTCTGCTAACACAACTATTAATGTTTTCCCTAATCCTTTTCAAGGGGCCCTTCAATTGCGTTCTGCAATGCCAATGCAGTTGGTGCAGGTGTATGACCTGAATGGCGCAATGCTGTTTGAACAAAAAGATGAAGCAAACAATCTTACGCTGAATCTGGCTGAATCCCCGGCAGGTGTTTACGTAGTAAAGGTTACTACTGCCGATGCGGTTAGTGTTCACAAGGTAAACAAGCAGTAAGGTGAGAATCTTTTTTCTTTTACCTGTTTTGCTGCTATGGCAAGCTGCCGCTGCGCAATTTGCGCCTGCTGCCGGTTTGCCGGGTACTACCGCAGTATGGAAGGAAGACCCCGCACTTTTGGCCTGGGCAACAGGCTGTACCCTTATCCGCGGCTACCAGAATATAGCTGATACCACTTTAGGTTTGGCTAGCGTTGGTAATACTGAAGATGCAACCGGCCTCGCAGGCACTAATGCCATAATAAGTCTGGGCGATGGCGGCAGCGCTACTTTAACCTTTGCACAGCCTATATATAATGGCCCCGGTTTCGATTTTGCAGTATTTGAGAACGGATTTCCTACCGGCGATTCACTGGCTTTCCTTGAGTTTGCTTTTGTTGAAGTAAGCTCCGATGGAGTTAACTTTTATCGTTTCCGGGCCACGTCCTTAATGCAGGATACAGCCCAGCTACCTATGGTGGGTATTAACTGCGCCTTGTATAATAACCTTGCGGGTAAATACACCAACGGTTATGGCACACCATTCGATTTGGAAGAGTTAAAGAGCGAAGCGGGCCTTGATGTAAACAACATTACGCATGTGCGCCTGATAGATGTGGTGGGCTCTATAGACCCTGCCTTTGCTTCAAAGGATGCCAATGGCCATACCATTAATGATCCTTTTCCAACGCCTTACCCTTCATCGGGTTTTGATTTAGATGCTGTTGGCGTTTTACACGCCCTAGGTATTAGCAGCGTAACTGAGCAAAGTCTAAGCTCTTTAGCGGTTTACCCCAACCCAAGTAATACAGGTAGCTGGCATGTTCAACTACCATTAAATACAAAGAGCGTAAAGGTTTTTGATATAAATGGCAAGCAATTGCTTGATGAGCCGGTAAACAATGCTGATTTAACTGTAAACGGCAACACCTGGCCTGCCGGTATTTATTTTTTAAATGCGGTAAGTGGCAATGTAAGCTACCGTGCAAAACTGATAAAGCAGTGAAAAAGCAGCTAACATGTTTGCTTTTGTTCTGCGGCTTGTTTGTAAATGCGCAAACTAAGGTAGATTCTGTTGCCTTGCCTGAAGTGGTTAAGGTAGATGCGGTAAGTGTACAAAAGGAGCCGTCACTTACGGCCCTGCAGTACAAAAGCGGTAAGCGACTTAGTGAGGCCTTAAGCGAATTTTCATCCGTTTACATTAAGAATTACGGCAACGGCCAATTGGCTTCGCTGGCAGTGCGGGGCACATCGGCTACCCAAACCGAGGTGCAGTGGAATGGCATCCGTTTAAACAATCCTGCTTTAGGCCAAACCGATTTGTCTCTCTTTTTGCTTGGTGTTTTTGATAGAGTTAACCTGGTAGCTAGTGGTTACAGGGGTACTATTGGTGGCACCTTGCAAATGAACAGCCAACCGCCGCGCGATTCAGGTATTGCCCTTGATTTACTTCTGCGCGTTGGAAGTTTCGGTAAGGTAGAAGGTAATGGCCAACTGAAATACGGTAACGGCCGGTTTGCGGGTAGCACAAGTTTTACCTATGCGGCTTCTAAAAATAATTTCACTTATCGCAATACGTTTTTAGAGGGGCAGCCACGTACCAAACAAAGCAATGCTGCGGTAAGGCAGTTTTCTTTTCTGCAGGATTTTAATGCTAAAGTCAATAACCGTAATGAGGTAGGTGTTTCCCTTTGGCTTACCGGTGCAAACCGGCAATTACCGCCTATAATGAGCAAACAACAAGGGTCGGAAAAGCAGATAGACAATGCCATACGGCTAATGGCGCATTGGCATGGCAGTTATTCGGCATTGAGGCTTTCGCAAACTTCCGCCTTTTTACAGGATGAGATTCACTACATCAACCCCGAAGCGCGTATTGACAGCAAATCGCAGATGCAGGCGTATAGAAATGTCTTTTCTGCAGCCTATACCTTTCCGTTTAATTTGGCATTGCAGGGGGAACTGAACTATGACCATGAAAGGGCGGGAGTTTCCGACTACGGTGGCGTAAAATCGCGCAATAGCACAGGCCTGCGTATTTATGCTGACTACTATTTAAAGAACCTGGTCAAGTTCCATGCGGGTTTCCGTCAGGATGTGGTTTGCCGCAGATTCTCACCATTTGCACCGGAGATTTCTGTAAGCGTACAGCAAACGCTTAAGCAGAAACATACCTGGAGCGCCGGTTTGGCCGCTTCACGCAATTTCCGTTTCCCGACTTTGAACGACCTGTATTGGTTGCCGGGTGGTAATCCGTCTTTACGAACGGAGAAATCATGGAATGGCGAGTTGAGTTTAAAATATGCGTATCAAAACTATTTCAGTGTATCGGTTAATGCCTACGCCATTTATGTACGCGATTGGATACAATGGGTAAGCGCAGGCCCTTACTGGCAACCTGAAAATTTCAAACGCGTTTTCAGCAGGGGCGCCGAGTTAGCCATTGATGCCGGTAACTCCCCTTCAGCTAAAGTCACTTTCCGTTTACATAGTTCTTATTCCTTCACCAAAGCTACTAACCTCGATAACCAGGGCTTATACGATCAAACACAGGGGAAGCAACTCATTTATGTGCCCTTACATAATTTGTCAACTGCTGCAGAATTGCAATATCGCCGTTATTACCTGCGGCTGTATAACAACTACACCGGCCCTGTGTTTATTACTACTGATAATTCGCAGCAGTTAAATGGATATTACCTCTGTAGCGCTGAGTTGGGAAAGGATTTTGTTTTTGGTCCTAATCAATTGGGCCTGTCCTTCCGCGTAAATAACCTGTTTAATACCAGCTACCAAAATGTATCGCAGCGCCCTATGCCCGGCCGCAGTTACGAAGGGTCTTTACGGTTTAATTTAAGCAGGAGGTAAGCATGTGGGGTAAACTATCTTTTGTTTTGTTGCTTGTTGTTTGCACGCTCCATTCCTGTGTTCATGAGCCTGATGCTGTACCTGCAGTTCAAAAAGGAGTATATGTGGTTAACGAGGGTAATTTCAACTTTGGCACCGCTGAAATATCTTCCTACGATACAGAGAAGAAGAGCGTTGTTAACGGCCTTTTTCAGGCTGCCAATAACTACTCGCTCGGCGATGTAGCTCAAAGCATGCTCATCTACGATTCCATCGCTTTCATAGTAGTTAATAACTCCGCCAAAATAGAAGTGGTGCGTATTAGCGATTTTAAAAAGCTGCGCACTATTTCAATACCCGGCTCATCGCCCCGTTACATTTTCCCTATTGACGAGAACATAGCCTACGTTACCGATTTATATGCCGGTAAAGTGCATGTCATTAACTATCAGAGCGGTGCTGTTGTTAAGGAAATCGCAGAAGCTAATCCCTGGACTGAGCACCTGCTTAAAGTGGGTAACAATGTATTTGTTGAGGAAAGAAATTATAGTGCTGATAATGCTTCCGTTTGCAGTTTGATTAAATTAAATGCAGCTACACACAGTTATGTGCAACGTGCAACTTTTAACGGTAGCAATCTTAATGGCCTGGTGCTTGATAAACAGCAGCGTATCTGGATCGCAGTAGAACAGGATAGTACCCACGGTGTTGCTTCTGCATTGGTATGTTTAAATCAGGATTTAGCGGAAGTTAAACGCCTTACCTTCGCAATGGGCCATCATCCCTCCAACCTTTGTATCGATGGTGCGGGAGAGGAGTTGTACTTTTTGGATAAAGGGGTTTATCGTGTTTCCATTGATGATGTAGCCGCGCCAGCGGATCCTTTTGTACCACTTGATAACCGCAACTTTTACGCTTTGGGTATTCATCCTTCGTCCGGCGATGTTTATGTAAGCGATGCACTGGATTATGTGCAACCTTCTATCATCTTCCGCTACAGCAATAGTGGGGCGCTATTAGATAATTTTCATGCGGGCATTATATCAGGTAACTTTTGCTTTAAACCATGAAAAGCCCAATCCACATAGCCCTGTTAAGCATACTGGTATTGGCGGCCTGCAATACAAAGCCTAAACCTGAAGCCACACCGCATTGCGTGGCCGAAGCCACTTTGCCGGTTAAGTATGCTAAGGGCTTTAGCGTTACTTACTACAACGGCTTTAAACTGATTTCGGTAAAGGATATTAAGGATACCTCCGCAGTGTTGGCGCGTTATGTTATGCTTCCTAAGGGTAAGCCTGCCCCGCTTGATTTTCCAAATGCAGTATTGCTGGATACCGTTACTCAAAGGATAATCTGTATAAGCACTAACCACATAGCTGAAATGGCGGCGCTGGGTCTTGTAGATAGCATTGCAGGGGTGGCTAATGTTGAGTTGGTAAACAATGAACAGTTGCTAAAGGCTGTAAGCAATAACAGCATCAGCGATATTGGCAGCAATGAGTTGAACTATGAAAAAATGGCGACCCTGCGCCCTTCCTTTGTGTTTACCTATGGTATTTACGATGGGGGCGATAAGCTGCAGAATAAATTACGCAGCCTGCACCTTACCGCTGTTCTTAATATGGATTACATGGAACAGGAGCCACTTGCCCGTGCCGAGTGGATAAAGTTTGTAGCGGCATTTTATAACCGCGAGGCAGAGGCTGACAGTATTTTTAAAGGTATTGAAAGCCGGTATTTGGCGCTTAAGCAATTAGCTGATTCAGCTGAAAGCAAGCCTACGGCCTTTTGCAACCTGCCTTTTAAAGATGTTTGGTATATGCCCTGTGGGGAGAACTACATGGCCAGATTGTTGGCCGATGGAGGCGCTGATTTTTTGTGGAAAGATGCACCCGCCACCAATGGCTTAAATCTTAGTTTAGATTATGAAGCCGTGTTTGCCAAAGCGGCTAAGGCCGATTTTTGGTTAAATACCAACTTCTGCAAGTCGCTGCAGGAGATAAAGGATGTTGACCGCAAAAACATCTTCTTTAAAGCGTTTAAAACCGGGCAGGTTTACAATAACGACAAACGCAATACAAAGGCCAATGGCTTCGATTTTTGGGAGAGCGGTGTCGTTAATCCGGATAAAATCCTGGCCGACCTCATTTACATCTTTCATCCTGACTTATTGCCGGGGCACCAACTATATTATTACAGGCAATTGAAATGAGCCAGCGCATTACCATATTTGCTTTGGGCCTTGTGCTTTTGGTAGTTTGCTTTTTACTGCAAATCATATTCGGTTCAGTTAGTATTCCGTTTGCAGAGGTGATTCAGATTTTATGGCAGGGCAATGCCTATCCTAACGAGGTTTGGCGCACTATAGTATTGGATAGCCGTTTACCCGGCGCCCTTGCTGCTGTAGTTGCAGGCGCCGGTTTGGCCGTTAGTGGATTGCAGATGCAAACCATGTTCCGAAACCCTGTAGCCGGCCCTTTTGTTTTAGGCATAAGCGCGGGTGCCAGCCTTGGTGTAGCCATTCTAATACTGGCAGGTTCGGCAATGGGTATCTCAATGCAACAAGGCTGGGTAAGTAATTCGGGCATCATCATAGCCGCTGCCCTGGGGGCCTTCCTCATTTTCCTGCTTAACTTTTTTATCAGCTTCCGCATTAATGATGTGGTGGCTATCCTGATTATAGGCCTTATGATTGGCAGTGGCATTAGCGCCTTAATTGAAATCCTACAGTCCTTTTCATCAGGCTCTGCTTTAAAAAGCTATGTCATATGGACCTTCGGTAGTTTCCGCTATGTTAACTTAACCCAGGTGCAGTGGCTCTCGGTCATCGTAATGCTTTGCCTTGTATTCTCGTTCTCTCTCTCCAAGCCTTTAAACCTGCTGTTATTGGGCGATACTTATGCGCAAAGTTCGGGTTTAAACGTGCGTAATGCCAAACTGCTAATAGTTTTATGCACCAGTATACTGGCAGGCTGTATTACTGCCTTTTGCGGCCCTATTGGCTTTGTGGGGCTTGCAGTGCCGCATATGGCACGTGCGCTATTTAAAAGTGCCGATCATAAATTACTTACCCCGGCTTGTGCAGTTTTGGGGGCAACCATTTGTTGCATGTGTAATTTAATCGCAGGCTCACCCGGTACCGATTATGTGTTGCCTATAAACGCTGTTACCTCTTTACTGGGCGCTCCATTTGTTATCTGGATAATCATAAAGCAACGAAAGACCGCATGAGGCTGAGAGCAGACAATCTGGAGGTTGGTTACGGCGCTAAATCAGTGTTTGGTAATATCTCTTTCTCCGCCGTTGCGGGGGAAATGATTGCCTTGCTTGGCGTAAACGGTATTGGCAAATCAACCCTGCTTAAAACATTGTCAGGCATTATCAATCAAAAGTCAGGCAGCCTGCTTGTAAACGGCAATCAACTTAGTAATCTTACCGTGCAACAGCGCGCGCAACAGTTAAGTGTGGTGCTAACTGAGAGACTTTGGCTGGATAATATGCTGGTAAAGGACTTTGTTGCCCTGGGACGGGCCCCTCATACCGGTGCCATGGGGTCATTAAGCGATGCCGATAATGCCATAGTAGATAAAGTAATTACTATAACCTATGCTTCGGCCATCGCCGGCAAATTTTTTAACGAGTTAAGTGATGGCGAGAAGCAAAAGGCTTTAGTAGCGCGAGCGCTCTGTCAGGATACACCCATCATTATTTTAGACGAACCAACTGCCTTTCTGGATTTTCGCAATAAGCATGAGGTTTTAACGCTGCTGAAAGAGATAAGCACTGCTGCCGATAAAACGGTAATACTTTCTACACATGATATTGATAGCAGCCTGGCATTTTGCAATAAATGCTGGATAATGACCGAAGAAAAACGGTTTATTGAAAAGGAAATAAAAGATGAACAGAGTAGGGAAGAAGTAAAGGCAATATTGTTTGCAGGCGCTTAACCTACCATCTTCAATTCATCATACACCTTTTCGATGTAATAGATTGATAGCTTATTGCGAACCTCAATTGATTTTTTTACTGAGGTAAAAAAATCAACCAGCTTTTTAAAGTCAGCGGGCTTTTGCATGTAGCCATCAGCACGCAGGCGGTAACACTCAATCATATCCCTCTTGTAATCGCTGTTGGTTACCATAATAACAGGCACATGTTCCATATCAGGATCGCCCTTTATTTTTTCCAACACTTCTTTGCCTGTAACCTTAGGCATATTAAGGTCCAGTAATATCAAATCAATTTTCCTGTTCAAAATTTTAGCGGTGTCTAAATACTCGCAGGCTTCTTCGCCGTCATAGGCATATTCCAACTCTACCATGTCCTGTAAGCCGGCTTCCTTTATGGCTTCCTGCATTAGTCTTACTTCAGCAGGGTTGTCTTCAATTACAAATAGTTGGTACGGGTTGTTGCGATTAACTTCCATTTTGGGTAATTGTTTACCCAACAAACGTACGAAGACGTTCGTGCCGCTTTCCGGAAGTTATGAATAGAGACTTGTGGGTAAGTGAATAGTAGTGAATTAAAAACTACACAACACTAGTCGGTGCCTTCCTGCTTGTCGTCGTCGTTCACCTTCATCAGGGTCTTCGGACGGTAGCTTGGATTCTCAAGGTGCTTCACGTAGTCTTCTACCTGGTCGGCAGCTATCCTGCGTGCTTTAATTACCTTATCCTTATCAAGTATATAAACCTGCGGTGTACTTTGTATATCCCACTCCCAACGGAAGTTGTTATGGCGTTTAGCATCGCAAACGTTTATCCAGTCAAGGTTATTCTTTTGGATAAACTCTTTCCAATCCTTGTAGTTATCAATATCCATTATAGCCGGCGAGTATACTTCTACATCAATACCGGCCTTTTTCAGGTTATGGTAGGCCTCTACCAGCACAGGTATCTCTTTTTTGCAGTGGCCACAATCCGGATCCCAGAAAGCTACAATGGTCCACTTATGGTTAACATCGTAAAGCGATTTCCACTCTGTTTCAGTGCTATCCGTCCAAAGTATTAAGCGCTGTGCTTTTTTCTCGCAAAGTACCGGCTCAAGGCGGTTAACGCGGTCGCAAATTTTAAAGCGCTTGGCGGTGTCAATCCACGGTGTCATTTCATCTTTGCAGAAATACTTCTTGCCGAAGTAAACATACACCGCATCAAAGCACATTATTTTTGAGTTGGCGGCATCGTTAAAGATGTAGGTTAGTATATAGCGGTATAGCTCATTCTTCTTATCAGTTTTGGCGAGAAGTTCTTCGCCAGCAGCAATTAAAGAGTCTGGTTGTTGAACCACTGTTTGTGCCCAAAAACTCTTTAGCTTA
Organism: Chitinophagales bacterium; assembly: GCA_039811145.1. Lineage (GTDB taxonomy): Bacteria > Bacteroidota > Bacteroidia > Chitinophagales > LD1 > Bog-950. Next base: position 42,598 of record JBDHYB010000013.1, read on the forward strand.
TTATGTAATACAGGGAAACGCAGCAAGCGCTCATCCTTTAAATCGTAGTTATCCCAGTAGTGGGCTTTATACCAGCGCCACTGCCAGGTGCTGTCAATTACCTTATTATTAGCATCACGCGGAAAATCAGGCACGTCAAGGTCCTTCATTGCACGCAGCATTTTTGAGTAGAATAACTCCGGATGTTGCTCCATCACTGTTCCGCGCTCGGCTTTAACGTCCTTGTCAATCTTTTTCAGTTGCTCGGTCAGGCCTTCCTTCGTTTTTGCATCAGGGGCGGTTTTCAGCAATCTATTCAGCGAATCGGCTTTTTGCTTCATGTCGCCCAGATACTTCATATCAGCATAGAAGTAGTGGTTTTCATTAGAACCGGTAATTTTTAAATGGCCGGTTAAGTCATTGGTATCGGTTGCAAGAGTAAATGCAGGTTCAGTAGCAATAAATTCAAAATAGCGGTTACCTAAAGCAGGGAATACTGATAGATAAACACCTCCGGGTAGTATAGTATCTGCCTTTAAAATTATAGTACCCTTGCTATCAAACTGGAAGGTGTCTTTTACGTACTGTTTGTCGCCAAAATAGTTGGCTAAAATCATTGAGGAGTTTTCAAGGCCCTTTACAGTTATCTTAATGTTTTGTCCCTTGGTGCTCTGGGCGTTAACCAAAGCTGAAAAGCTAAGGAGAATCAGAAGTGAGAAAAGTTTGTTCTTCATGAACAGGTCTTTTTGATATGCGTCAAAAATATTCGTTTGCAAATAAAAGACGATAAACGGCAATTTTATGTTGCAGTTAAAATTTCTTAACCAACCGAAAATCAAGCAGTTTTGTAGCCAGGACTAAAAGACTCAGCTATGAAAGTTGTAATTATCACCCTCTTATGCGCCCTTGCATTGGGGGCCTTAAGCTCTTGTAAAAAATGTTATATCTGCCGCGATAGGGCCCTGCACAGTGTTTACGGGGTTGGATATAAGACCAAGGAACGCATTCGCATATGTTCCGATAAGATTAAAAACAATGATGAAATGGTAGTAGTGCGCGATTATTACGAAAGTATGGGCTACGATTGCGAACTGCTTACCAGCGGCATCTAATAACCGTACTTTTCCTTCCAGTTTTTGCGAAGGCTAAGGCGTATTTCGTTTTCGCGCGGGTTATTGCCCGGGTCGTAAAGCTTTGTGCCTTTAATTTTGTCAGGCAATAACTCGGTGCTTACAAAATTGCCTTCAAAATCGTGCGCGTATTTATAATCCTTACCGTAATTCAGGTCCTTCATCAATTTGGTAGGGGCATTACGAATATTGAGCGGTATGGGTAAATCGCCGGTTTCGGCCACTAGCCTTTTAGCATTGCCTATAGCTACATAGCTGGCGTTGCTTTTGGCAGAGGTAGCCAGGTATATAGCGGTTTGCGAAAGTATAAGGTCACATTCCGGGTAGCCAATCATGGTTACTGCCTGAAAGCAGGAGGCGGCCAGCAGCAGGGCATTGGGGTTGGCATTGCCTATATCTTCGCTGGCTAAAATCAACATACGCCGCGCAATAAACTTGGGGTCTTCGCCGCCGGCAATCATACGGGCCAGATAGTATAGGGCGGCATTAGGGTCGCTGCCCCGCATAGATTTTATAAAGGCCGAAATGATGTCATAATGCTGCTCGCCACTTTTGTCGTAAATGGCCATTTTCTGCTGTATAACCTGTTCAACCTGTTTGTTGGTTATAGTTAAAGGCTCCTCGGTTAAAGTATTAGCCACCAACTCCAGCACGTTCAGCAGTTTGCGGGCATCTCCGCCTGAGTATTTTAGCAGAGCCTCGGTTTCATTTACCTCAATTTTGCGGGTAGAAAGTATTTCATCTGTTGCAAGCGCTTGTTTGATCAGCTTTTCAAGGTCTTCGCGCTCTAACGGCTTAAGTATATAAACCTGGCAGCGACTAAGCAGGGCCGATATAACTTCAAAAGAGGGATTCTCAGTAGTAGCGCCAATCAATATAATAGTGCCGCGCTCCACCGCACCTAAAAGCGCATCCTGCTGGGCTTTATTAAAGCGGTGTATCTCATCAATAAACAGTATGGCTTTGCCAATCTCTCCGGCCTCCTCAATTACTTTTCGCACTTCCTTTACGCCGGAGTCTATTGCGCTGAGCTGAAAAAACGGAAGCCTTATTTGCTCGGCAATAAAGCGGGCTAAACTGGTTTTACCAACCCCGGGAGGACCCCAAAAAATCATAGAGGGTATGGTGCCTGCCTCAATAAGTTTGCGCAATACTTTACCCTCGCCAATCAGGTGCTGCTGGCCAACAAATTCAGCTATGGTTTTTGGGCGAACCCGTTCGGGCAAAGGAGGTAACATACAATCTCATTCTAATCAACTAACAAATTAAAAGGCATGCAGCAGTCAGAATGTTCCTTCCCTAAAAGGGTTAAAACAAACCGAACAGCTCGGCGCTAACCTTGTTTATTATCTCGGCTTTTGCCTCATCGTCTTCGGCAAAGTTTACCTGGTCTACATCAATAACCAGTAGTCGGCCTTCTTTGTACGAACCAATCCACTTTTCGTAGTATTCGTTCAAACGGCGCAGGTAATCAAGGCGCAGGTTGTCTTCATAATCCCTGCCGCGCTTTTGTATCTGGTTTACCAGGGTGGGTACGCTTGCCTTCAGATAAATTAATAAATCAGGCGGGCGGATAAGGGATGATATGGTTTCAAACAGGCGGGTGTAGTTTTCAAAATCGCGGGTGCTCATCAGGCCCATTGCATGCAGGTTAGGCGCAAATATCATGGCATCCTCATGTATGGTGCGGTCCTGTATTACCACCTCTTCGCCTTTCTGTATTTCTACAATCTGGCGGAAACGCGAGTTAAGGAAATACACCTGCAGGTTAAACGACCAACGGGGCATATCCTCATAAAAATCGTTCAGGTACGGGTTGTTCTCCACATCTTCAAAGTGCGGCAACCATCCAAAGTGTTTTGATAGAATTTTGGTAAGGGTTGTTTTACCGGCACCAATATTACCGGCAATGGCAATGTGCTTAATATTCTTTTGAGGCTTAACAGCCGGCTTTGCCTTTTGGCTCACAGCTTCAACCGCCTTTACCGGTTCCGCTTTCTTCTTCTTCGGCTCCGGCTTTTTAGGGGCGGGCTTCTTCTTAGCTGCTGGTTTTTTAGCCATAGTATCGTTCGTTTTGCGCCGGGAGTTACATCAAAGCATAATAACGCTTGTAATAGTTAACCGTGCCCGTTTCGTTTCTTAGTGTGTTGGTCGAAAATAAAAATTGTTTCTCTCTCAAAAACTTTTTTTCCGGCTAATAATTCAGCCGGTTAAAGATTCTGTTTCCCATTTTTACCGCAAATGGCCATCAAAGGCGTATTAGTGTGCCCGGTTCCAACCGGCTTGTTTGCCTATTATTTGCTTTATTTGCGGCACGCGAAAATAGTTTTTTGGATGAAGATAGATAATGCTTTAGTAGAACGCCTTGCTTTACTCAGCAAACTGCAGTTTGATGAGAAGGAAACAGAACGTATAAAAAAGGACCTTCAGGGCATTTTAAACCTGGTTGAAAAGCTGGGCGAGGTAAATGTTGATGGCGTGGAACCCCTTATTTATATGACCGAGGAGCAGAACGTTTTGCGAAAAGACGTAGTGGAAGGTATGGTAAGCAAGGAGGAAGCCCTGTCAAACGCCCCGTTAAAGGACAGCGACTATTTTAAAGTACCGAAAGTGATAAAGAAATAGTTGTGGCAAACAATTCTGTAATCAGCATTCAGCATATAAGCAAGCGTTACGTAATGGGCAGCCAGGTAATTATGGCCTTGCGCGATGTATCGCTTAATATCAACAAAAACGAGTATGTAGCTTTAATGGGCCCTTCGGGTTCAGGTAAATCTACGCTTATGAATATTTTGGGCTGTCTTGATAGCCCTACTGATGGAAGTTATATCTTAAACGGCCAGGAAGTAAGTAAGATGAGTGATGATGAACTGGCCCGTGTGCGTAACCAGGAGATTGGCTTTATCTTTCAGACGTTTAACCTGCTGCCTCGCCTTAGTGCATTGGAGAATGTGGCATTACCCATGATTTATGCCGGCATGAGCAAATCAGAAAGAACACAACGTGCTGAAGCCGTAATGGAAATGGTAAGCCTGAAGGACCGCATGCACCATAAGCCTAACGAACTTTCAGGTGGCCAGCGCCAGCGTGTGGCTATTGCCCGGGCATTGGTAAATAACCCTTCTATTATTTTGGCCGATGAGCCCACCGGTAACCTCGATACCAAAACTTCTTACGAAATCATGAATATTTTCGAGGAAATAAACAACAAAGGCAACACTGTAATTGTTGTTACACACGAGGAAGACATTGCCAAGCACGCCAAACGCATATTAAGGCTGCGCGATGGCAGGGTTGAAACCGATAATCCGAATGTGCCCGTAAAGGCCTTTGCAGTTTAATACACAGTATGAAAATTTATACCAAAACCGGCGACGTAGGCGAAACATCTTTGTTTGGCGGCCGACGGGTTTTAAAAAGTGAATTGCGCATTGAATCGTACGGAACAGTTGATGAACTGAACAGTTGGATTGGCTTATTGCGCGATGTGCAAACGAAAGAAGAATATAAGGCCCTGCTAAAAGATATACAGGACCGCCTGTTTACCTTAGGTTCTACCCTGGCTGCGGACCCCCAAAATGAAAAACTAAAAGTGCCTGACCTGCACGAAAGCGACGTAGAAATACTTGAGCAGAAAATGGATGAGATGGAAGTGGGTTTAGAGCCATTGCGCAGCTTTATTTTACCTGGTGGCCACCAGCACGTTTCTTATTGCCATATTGCCCGAACCGTTTGCCGAAGGGCCGAACGTTTATGTGTTGCCCTGCACCATGCAGAGGCTATTCACCCTTTAATAGTAAAATACCTCAACCGCTTATCCGACTTTCTGTTTATGCTTTGCCGCCGTATGGCTAAAGACCTTGGCGTGGAGGAAGTAAAATGGGAACCCCGCAAAAACGCCTGATTACCTGAAAAGCGTTAACGTACCCTTAACCGGGCGTGTTACATTGTTTAGCAACACAATATTACCCTGGTAAACATAAATGCCATTTTCGGCAGGTTTACCTTTAAATGTTCCATCCCAGCCTTGTCCGCTGTTCTCTGTTTCAAAAACTTTTTCGCCCCAGCGGTTGAATATCTCCAGCTTGAACTGTTTAACTGCATTAGTGTATATCGTCCAACTATCGTTTACACCATCACCATTGGGGGTAAAGGCATTAGGGATGTAAACAGGCACAGCTTCATCTACCAATACGGTAAAAAGCGCTATAGCGGTGCAGCCAAGGCTGTCAGTAATTTCAACAGTATATGTAGTGGTTTCATAAGGCTGTGCCTCGGGGTTATTGCAGGTTGTGCAACTGAGGCCATAAGCAGGGCTTATATTGAAAGTGCTATTGCCATAAACATTAGTAGCAGCCATGTTTAAAGTAATGCTTTCGTTAAGTTTAATGGATGGGTTAAGGGGTATAACCGTAACACCCGGCGCAGCAGCAGGCTGACTTACTATACCTTGTGCAGTAGTACTGCAATTATTAGCATCGGCAACAGTTACTGTATAACTACCAGCGGCAATATTGTTCAATTGAGCTCCTCCGGCCCCGGTATTCCAGGTATAAGTATAGGGTGCAGTGCCGTCGGCAGCACTTACTTCGGCACTTCCATTGCTTACACTGTAACAGGCCGGGGTAGTTTGCATTATGGCGCTTGGTAGTTGAAACACGTTAATTGTTCTACTCATTGAATCAACGCAGCCTTGGTTGGATGTAGCCACAAGGGTTACCGTATAAGTTCCAGATGCGCTGTAGCTTTCTGTTGGGGATTGAGCACTGGATGTGTTGCCATTCCCTAAGTCCCAAACATAGGAACTGATGGAGCCTGTTGATATATTGGAGTTGTTTATAAAGTTTACAGCGTTGCCTAAACATACATCCCCGGCAGAAAAGTTAACTACCGGCAGCGGATGAATAGTAGTGTTCATAAAAGCCGTGTCGCTGCAACCATCAGTGGTAGTAACAATCTGCATAATGGCGTAAGTACCGGCAGCATTGTATGTAGTGGATGGGTTTTGCTGGTTCGAACTTTGTCCGTTACCCCAATCATACTGCCATTGGTTTATGCTTCCTGTACCAATGGATGAGTTATCGCTTATGCTTGTTATTACTCCCCTGCATACATCGGTTACAGCAAAAGCTGCTAACGGCTTATCATAAACAGTTATCGCCTGTGTTATGGAATCGCTACAGTTTTTATCACTTACAGCAACCAGCTTTACGTTGTAAGTGCCTTGCGCAACGTAAGCATGTGTTGGCGATTGCGCGGTGCCTGTTTGTCCATCGCCTAGATCCCAAAACCATTGTGCCATAGTGCCACTGCTCAAGCTAGTGTTATTGGTAAAGGTCGTATTCTGCCCGAGGCAAACCGGGCCTGTGCTGTATGCAACAACAGGCACGGGGTTAACTTCTACAGGCACTACAAGCGTGTCGTAGCAGTTATTGTCGGATTGAACAATCAGCTGCGCATTGTAAACCGAGGCAGAGGAATACGTGTGGGTAGGGCTGCTTTGCGTGGTAGAGTTGCCATCGCCGAAATTCCAATCGTAAGTGGTTATGTTGCCTGAAGAAATGTAAGAGGAGTTTGTAAAACTGGTAGCTACGCCCTCACAAACAGTATCTGCTGTAAAAGCAGCACTAGGCTTAGCAAACACGGTAACAGGAGCTGTAAAAGTATCGGAACAGGCAGCAGCGGTGCTTACAATAAGTACAGGGTTATAAGTTGCTGCTGCTGAATAACTATGCGCAGGCGATGCCTGCGTGTCAGATCCTCCATCATCAAAATCCCAGGCATAGGTAGTAATACTGCCTGTGCTTTGGTCGGTAAACTGCACAGCGGTGGGATAACAAATATTTGCAGCGGCAAACGAAGCCAGCGGTTTAGGGTTAACTACTAGCTGTTGCGTGGCGGTATCAGCACAGCCATTGTTGCTTTGCACAATTAACACAGTGGAATAACTGCCTGCGGCGCTATATGTGTTTGAAGTGTTCGGCTGGTTGTCGCTATTCCCATCTCCAAAACTCCATAAGTAGGAGGTAAGTGTGCCCGCACTTATGGATGAGTTATTGGTGAAGGATGTAGTGTTGCCTTCGCAAACGGTAGTTGCTGTAAAAGCGGCCGCAGGTTTAGCAAAAATATTCAAAGGGGTGCTTATTGTATCAGTGCAGCCCTGGGCACTAGCAGCAATAAGGGTTACATTATAACTGCCGGCCGCGGCATAGGTATGCACGGGGCTTTGCTGGCTGGCTGTATTGCCGTCCGCAAAATCCCACGAATAAGTGGCGGCCCCGGTTGATTGGTTGGTAAAGTTAGCGGCATTAGGGAAACATACATCACTTACCGAAAATTGCGCCGTGGGCTTGCTGTTTACTAAAACGGGTTTTGTTACGGTATCAGAACAACTGTTGTTCGAAACAACCAGGGTGGCGTTATAAGTTCCCGGTGCATACTGATGCGAGGCATTTGCTCCGCTAAAAGAGTTGCCATCACCAAAAGTCCAGTTCCATTGCGATATTGAACCTGTTGAGGTATTGGTAAATTGTGTCATTGCTCCGGCGCATACGGTATCTGCCATAAAATCAGCAGTTAATGCTTGCCCCACAATTACAGTGTGAGTTGCAGTGGTGGTGCATCCCAATACATCCGTTACGGTTAAGGTAATATTATAAGTGCCCGCCGTTGCATAATTATGCGTGGCATTAACGTTAGAGGAGGTTGGATTGGTAATCACCAGCGCGGGAGAGCCATCCCCGAAATCCCAGCTAAGGGATTGATATTGATTTAAGCCAACACTATTGCCGGAGCAGGAGGGCATAAAGTTTATCTGCACATTATCCGAAGTACAAACTACCGTATCCGTAATAGTAAAGTCGGCAAACAATTCATACTGGAAGTTAGTATAGTAGCAATCCTGTTGAGAGTAGTTGTAAAAACCAAAGCGGCCGGGCTCAAAACAATCCTGGTGGTCAAAAACCTGTTGCCCGTCAATAGATATAATTACCCTTGTATAGGTTAACACAATATCAAAGGCGTGGTTAAAGTTTTGAACCCAACCTGGGCTGCCAAAAGTATTTTGTACACAGGTAAATTCAGGCGTATTGTTATGTGCCCAAAAGGTATTGTTATACTGCGAAGTGGGTATTACGCCGTCTACCTTGTTAAGCGACATTCCTTTTGAAGCAAGTTGCCCCCCGCTTGTCTGGTTCTTTTGTTTCCAGTCAAACAGCCATGTTTTAAACGTGTCCGATTGCCCCATGGGATTTTGAAAACAGAATACAAAGCCCATGTAATCGTCATCATTATCGGTGGTTTTAAAATTGCCGGTTATGTGCACATTCATTAAATCAAACGGCGAGATAAAAAAACTGGGCTGTCCGTTAATTGTTTGATGTACCTGGTTGCCCGCCCCGTTTACTACCCAGTTGCCGTTGGCTACCCAGCCGGCCTCAGTCCAGGGATGGAAGTCAACGTTGGTTATACATTGCGAAAATGAGTGCGTAAGGCATAAAAATGCAGCCAGAAAAAAAAGTAAAACCTTTTTCATCAAATAGTCCCGTTGGTTTTGTCCATTAAAGCCTGAAAGGCTAATCGCTGTGCTGTTCAAGTATACAAAAAACTTCTCCTCTGAAGAATATTTCATGTATTCTTTTTGCCTGCAATCACCGGTTCTACTGTAACAGCCTGCTTTATAGATAGTTTATAATACATATTAGTTGCAGGTGGCAATTGCCATTTTTGACGTAAATGCCACTATATCAACATTATTGAAACGTTAATTAAAGTGGGCTTAGCGGTTTATTCGTATTTTTGCGGCTTAAACCGATTGTAATGGCGAAGCATTATGTTTCAAATAAGGATGAGTCGGTAAGGATGTTTGAGGCGGACTGGATGGATTTTTTCAGCCGTATTGACTTTAAAGTGCCTTTATTCATCTATGTGCCGGTAATTCTGGTGTTTACCTACCGCTCACTTTTTGTAATTGATATTAACCGTTGGCTGTTTGTGCCTGTTGTTATACTGGGTATTGCCGTATGGACTTTTGCTGAATATAACTTACACCGTTTTGTATTCCACTGGATGCCACCGGGTGAGTTGGGCAAAAAGATTCACTTTATGTTTCACGGTGTGCATCATGATTATCCGCGCGATAGTAAGCGCCTGGTAATGGTGCCTGCTGTAAGTTTGCCTTTGGCTGTGGGCTTTTACTTCCTTTTCCGCCTTATACTTGGCCCTTTGTATGTGGAACCATTTTTCGTGGGCTTTGTAATTGGCTACCTGTTTTATGATATGACCCACTATGCCCTGCACCATGCTAACTTTAAAAGCAAGTTTTGGCTGGAGTTAAAGCAGCACCATATGATACACCACTATAGTGATCCCGATAACGGTTTTGGTGTAAGCACCACTTTTTGGGATTTGGTATACCGCACCACATTTAAAAGAAAAGAAGGCACCAGGGTAGAAGTTGGCGCTAAAGAAGAAATGGCCGAGGTAGATTAACTCTTCGGGAAACGCATTTTATACTCTACATCAACCGCCCCTTTCGAAATTTTTTCAAGCCTGCCTTTAAGCAGGCTTTTCTTTAATGGCTTAAGGTGGTCAATAAACAGTTTGCCTTCTATATGGTCGTATTCGTGTTGTATAACACGGGCGGTTAAGCCCGTAAAGGTTTTTTCGTGCGCTTTAAAATCGCGGTCCAGGTATTTAATCTTCACCTTCTCTTCACGGTAAACATCTTCGCGTATACCGGGGATACTCAGGCAGCCTTCTTCATAAGGCCACTCTTTGCCCGATTCTTCTATTACCTGTGCATTGATAAACACTTCGCGTATGCCTTCGCTTTCTTCCCCTTCATCATACATGCGGTTAGAGTCTACCACAAAAAGCCGGATGGCTTTGTTGATTTGCGGAGCCGCAAGGCCAACGCCCTTGGCTTTCTCCATGGTTTCAAACATGTCATCAATCAACTTCTCAAGGCCGGGATAATCTTTCGTTATATCCTCGCCCTTTTTCCTTAACACAGGGTCGCCATAAGCTACAATAGGAAGCACCATATTTATTGAATTCGAGCTGCGAAATACGTTTTACAAATTGAAAAAACCAAAAAGCTTATACTTAATTAAGTTATGAGCCGGAATACTTACAGGCAGAATCAGCCCTTCACGTCCCATGCTTCAATAAAGCCCACTATGCCGTTTTTGGCATTCTCAAGGCTTTGCGGCTCTATATTTTCCACTATATCATGCCGGGTGTGGTAGGTAAAGTCGTAGTTTTTGGAGCTTATGCCTATGATAGTTACAGAAGGCAAACCCGCACGCGCAAAGGATACGGCATCAGTGCCGCCAATGGGCAACATAGCCATTTTGCAGGGCAGGTTTTGCTTTTCGAAAGATTGTTTTAACCCGTTAACCAGGGCCGGAGTGTGTTTGGTCCCGTTCATCAGTTCGCGGTCAACAATGGCTACTTCGTTTACCAGCCTTACGCTGTCAATATTCACAAGGTAAGCGTTCTCCTTCATTAATTGTTCTTTCTTCAGGGCTGCATAAGCGCGTGAGCCACACAAGCCTCTTTCCTCGCTGCCAAAACTTACAAAGCGCAGGCGTGTGTTTTTTAAAATTGATTTCCCTTTTTGCTGAGGGTCTTTAAACGTTTTAAAGGATTCAAACGCAATGGCTATACCCGATAAGTTATCCTGAGCGCCATCTACGGCATGTTCTGCATGCATACTCCAGTAAACTATCAGCACGGGGCTTAGCAGCAAAAAACCAACCCATATGTAATTATGAAAAGTAGCCGGGGCAAATACATACCAGGCATAAAAAAAGGGCTGCAATACCATTAACACCCCTGCAACTATGGTAAGCTTAACACCTAATTCCCCCAGTTTATACCACCAGGTGTATTCGCGCGTGCTATCCATGTGGCCGCTTATAACAATAGTGCTTTTAACTTCGCCCTGCGGTTCAAGTGTAGCTTCCACATTGCTGGATGTTTGCTTTTTACCGGGAAAGGTGGTTAGTATATCGCGGTAGCTCATCAAATCAAACAGAATGAAGAATGCATTAAGCAGGGAAAGGCCGAGAGCAAACATGGCGCCTCCCGGAACCCAATACAACACCAGTGCAACTACATAAATGCCCACATAATATTTCAGTTTACCGAAACGGGCATCCAGGTATTCTTCAAATTCAAGTAGGGCTACATCATCGGTCAATTCTTCTGCTACCGATTTCATGTAGTGTTGTGCCTTCTTTTCCGCTTCACTACCTGCGGGCCTTGGCCCAAAACGGTTGATAATCTCCGTTATAAGTTCAATCATATTCATACGCACTGCAATTACCCCTCAATTTTTTGTTCAGCTATTTTTAAAACTTCTGCTTCAAGTTTAATGGCTTCGTCCAACATACTTTTAGCAGCTTTAAGTGTTTCCTCAACATACTTTTTATCGTCGTAGCTGCCTGCATTAATTTTTACATTTAAGTAAGCCCCGTAAACTGCAGCACGGGCGCATAAAGCGCCTACGCCTGCATCGCTAACGGAGTTAGGGTTTCCATCGGCGGCCATTGCCTTTATTATTTCAAAAGAGTCAAGCGACAGTTTCATCACCTTAAACGGAATTTCTATAGCGTATCTGGTGGCCTCCTGTATAGCTTGTTTGCGGGCCGCCTTTTCGGCATCGGTTGATTTAGGTAAGCCAAAGGCATCCATAATTTTGTTGAAGGCCTTGGTATCCTCATCTACCAGGTTAAGCAGTTGGTCTTTTAGTTGCTGCCCTTTATCAGCCCAAGTGCCAAACTCCTTCCAGCGTTCATCCCATCCTTTTTTGTGCGATGACAGATTAGCCACCATAGTAGCCAAAGAAATCCCCAGCGCCCCAACATAAGCCGAAATTGAGCCGCCACCCGGCGCAGGGCTTTCGCTGGCGGTTTCGTCAGCAAATTGGCGCAGGTTCATATTTAGTAATGGGGTAGAACTACCGTCGCGCAACATGTATTCAATAATGCGTTTCTGCGGGTCGAAGGGCGTTAACTCATCAAGCCCCATTGTTTTTATAGCTATGCGTATCAGTTCAGCCTCACTAACGCCTGTGCTGCGTTGTTGTTTTTCAAGGAAGTATTTGCCGGCATCCAGCATAGCCTTTAAGGGTATAAGCCCTATTAACTCACTACCCGTTACGCGCATGCCGCGGTTGTAGGCGCTTGTAACACATTCATCAAACGCAATATGCACCGGTGTTATGTTGATGTTGGTAAGGTTCATGCTAACCTGTGCCAGGCCATATTCCGGTATATACCAGCCAATGCCTTTTACTGATTTGCACTTGCCGGGCTGTACCACTTCTTCCCCTTTCTCATTTTTAACCTTGCGGCCCTGCTCGCGCACATCAAAGGCAACGGAGTTGGCGCGACGTACAGAAGTAGTATTCAGGTTTACGTTATAAGCCACCAAAAAGTCGCGGGCGCCAATAGCCACATTACCGCTTTTTTCATTGAATTCTGCCGGCCCGAAATCAGGCGTCCAATCTGCCTGTTTTATCTTTTGTGCTATGCCTTCATATTCTCCGGCTCTAACTGATGCCAGGTTTTTGCGGTGGGCGGCGCTGGCGGCATACTCATACAGGTAAACAGGTATCTTTAACTCCTTGCCAACCCTTTCACCCAGTTTTTTAGCGCAGGCAATACAATCCTCCATTGTTGCATTGGCAATAGGAATAAAAGGACATACATCTGTAGCGCCAAAACGCGGGTGGGCTCCGCTATGTTTGCGCATATCTATAACTTCCTGTGCTTTGGCAATAGCGCGGTAGGCCGCCTCTACCACTTCATTCTCGCCGCCTACAAAAGTTACCACCGTACGGTTGGTGCCCTTGCCGGGGTCAACGTTTAACAACTTTATTCCTTCAACGCTTTCAATAGCATCGGTTATTTGTTTAATCACGTTCATATCGCGCCCTTCGCTAAAGTTGGGCACACATTCAATAATCTTCTTCATCAGAAAAAATTTAGGGCGAATATATACGATTAAGCAAGCCTTATAAAATCAATAGCCCCGCACGACAACAGGGCTGTTACTTTTGTTATAGTTGTGTAAAAAGTGTTTACTACTCCACTATTGCCTTAAGCCGCTTTGTTATCTTTGGTAGTTCATGGTTCGATTAGCAACTGCATTGCTTTTTCTACTGCTTACCGGGGTGCTTACAGCCCAGGACCGCGATCGTATTGCCAGGGCCGAAATGCAGGCGCACGGGCATATACATAAGGTAGAAAGGGGAGGCGCCATAAACAATACCGATATCATTCAGCAACGCTTGGAGTTATTGGTTAATCCCGCCGTTAAATACCTTTCAGGTAAGGTAACCACCGTGTTTATTCCCCAAAACGCCATTGATTTTATTGAGTTTGATTTATCGGATTCGCTTTCGGTTGATAGTGTTTTATACCATAACAGTTCGCTATCCTTTACCCATAACGCTAATGTGGTTAGGATAAGTTTTGGACAAACCATTGCAGTAATGGACTCCGTATCAGTTTACTATTCCGGTGTGCCGGGCGGTGGCACGGGTTTTGGCTCGTTTGTGCAGGATAAGCACGATAGTATTCCTATCATATGGACCTTGTCTGAACCCTATGGCGCCCGCGATTGGTGGCCATGTAAACAAAACCTGCAGGATAAAATAGATTCATTGGATGTACTGGTTACCACACCTGATACGGTTAGAGTGGCCGGCAATGGCTTATTGGTGGAGGAACTGCATAACGGCGATAAGGTTACTTACCACTGGAAACACCGTTACCCCATAGCCGCTTATCTTGTTTGCATGGCTGCCACCAATTATGCTGCTTATTACGACTACGTTCCTTACGCGAATGATACCCTGCCTGTGCTGAATTATGTTTACCCCGAAGACTCAGCCGATGCGCGCAATTCTACTTCTTCCATTGTGCGAATGGTGCAACTGTACGACAGCCTCTTTGGCATCTACCCTTTTAAAGAGGAGAAATACGGTCACGCCCAGTTTGGCTGGGGTGGGGGTATGGAACACCAAACCATGACCTTTATGGGTGATTTTGGCTTTGAGTTAATGGCGCATGAATTGGCTCACCATTGGTTTGGCGATAAAGTAACCTGTGCCAGTTGGCAGGATATATGGCTTAACGAAGGTTTTGCCACCTACCTTAGCGGGCTGTGCTATGAGAATATTGCCCCGGAATGGTGGGAGGCTTTCAGGCGTACCCGAATTGAAGGGGCTTGTGTTGTTTCGGATGGCTCGGTTTGGTGCGATGATACAACTTCCGTAAGCCGCATATTTAGCCCACATCTCAGTTATTCTAAGGGTGCTATGGTATTGCACATGCTGCGGTATCAGTTAGGGGATAGCCTCTTTTTTGGTGCTTTGCGCAATTACCTTAATGATGTTAACCTGGCTTATGGCTTTGCTGCTACACCCGATTTGAAATATCACCTGGAAGCAGCAAGCGGCAAAGACCTTACCGGCTTTTTTACAGAGTGGGTGTACGGCAAGGGCTTTCCTTCTTATCAAATCAATTGGGCGCAGGATTTTTCTAACCAGCTTACCCTTACGCTTAACCAAACACAATCGCACCCCTCAGTTTCGTTTTTTACTATGCCGGTGCAGTTGCGTTTTATTGGCGCGCAAGGTGATACCACAATTACCTTTAACCACACACAAAGCGGTCAAACTTTTGTGCTCAATAAATTCCCTTTTGCGGTGGATACTATTGTGTTTGACCCCAACCTATGGATAGTGTCAAAGAACAGTACCCTTGCCCGAAATGCCGCCTATCAACTGGCCATGATGGTGTATCCTAACCCGGTTAGCAACACATTGCAATTGCGGGTTGAAAGCGATGAAAGCCGCACACCTGAAATTAAAATATACAACCTTAAAGGCCAGCTAATGTGGGCCGACTCCCGGTTTATCCACTCAGGTTCCGAAACGCTAACCATTGATGTAAGCAACTTTGCAGCCGGCACGTACCGCATAGCCCTGCGCGTACCCGGCAAAACAATCACCTCCACGTTTGTAAAGGCAGGCAGATAATCTCTCTTTAATTCTGCAACTTTACCGCCAAACGTTAAGCGGATGCAGCAGAAACTGGAGGCCTTTGCCCGTATTTTGAAGATAATGGATGAATTGCGCGAACAATGCCCCTGGGACCGCAAACAAACGCTTGAAAGCCTTCGCCCCCTAACTATTGAAGAAACTTATGAACTGGGCGACGCCATACTGCAAAAGGATATGAAGGGCATAAAGGAGGAGCTGGGCGACCTTCTGCTGCACATTGTATTTTACGCAAAAATAGGGGAAGAGCAGGGCGCTTTTGATATAGGTACGGTTATTGACGCCCTTTGCGACAAGCTGATTACCCGTCACCCGCACATTTACGGTGATGTAAAGGTCAATAATGAGGAAGATGTAAAGCAGAATTGGGAAAAGCTGAAGTTAAAGGAGGGTAAGAAATCCGTTTTGGCCGGCGTGCCAACCTCATTACCTGCCTTAATTAAGGCTTACCGCATACAGGATAAGGCCGCGCAGGTAAAATTTGAGTGGAAGCATATCGAAGATGTTTGGAAAAAAGTAGATGAAGAAACAGCCGAATTGAAAGAAGCAGTGGCAGAGAACAATGCGGATAAAATTGAAGATGAATTCGGCGACCTGATGTTTGCTTTGGTTAATTACGCGCGCTTTTTGAAGGTTGACCCTGAAGCTGCCCTTGAAAGGACGAACCTTAAGTTTATGAGGCGCTTTAAATTTATAGAGGAAGAAGCCGCGCTGTTAAACAAATCGCTTAATGATATGAGCCTGGAGGAAATGGATGCCATTTGGAATAAGGCGAAAGCCCTTGGCATTTGAAAAAAATAGTATTCCCATTATATTGCCAAAAAGCAGGGATTTGAGTTTAGTGCAAAACATCAGGAAATACTTGTTGCCGTTATTGCTGATAGCGGCATTGGTTGTTTCGCTTTTGCGCCCTGATGTTGCCAACCTCAATTCCATAGCATCTAAAATACAGGATGACTTACAGGAAAATGAAACGCTTTTTAAGAAGGAAAGTAGCAACACTGCTTTAACTAAGGCCCTTGTAACGGGCGATTTTAAGTCCCCACTGCTTCAGCAGTTTAGCAACCGTCATATTTACCTCTACCTCTATCGAAATGATTCACTGGTATCGTGGACAGGTAATATTATTCTTCCGCCTGCCACCATTAACTCTTTTGAAGATGGTGTGCAGTTTATGAAGTTGAAGAATGGCTGGTTCCAGGTAATCAAATCATCAAAGCCGGCAACGCATGAAATGCTGGTAGGCCTTCGCACGGTTAAACTGGAATACCCTTTCGAGAACCGTTTTTTGCAAAGCAGCTTTGTTGAAGAGTTCCATATACCGGCAAACGTTCAATTGTCCGATCAAAAAATTGAGGGCTCTGTTCCTGTTTACGATTCAAAGGGCACAGCGCTTTTCAGTCTTTATATTTCCGGCGAGGCTAAAGGCACGGATGTTAACTGGCTGATATTGATTGCACAGTTGTTGCTGGTGTTACTTGCCTTTTACTACATAAACCAATTAGCGCTGCGGTTTAAAGCCACTGCCGGTTTTCCATTGGCTTTTGCTGCGCTTATAGCAAGCGTTGTTATAGTGCGGGGCCTAATGTTGTATTTCCGCTTCCCGTTTGAATGTCAAAAACTGGAGTTGTTTAACTCCATGTTATACGGTTCTTCTGTAATAACCCCTTCGCTTGGCGATTTGATTATTGATTGTGTTATAATGGTGTGGTGGGTTTCTTTTTGGCAAATACACCGCCCCGGAGTTCAAAACAAAACACGCCATTCCGTTGCAGCGTTGCTGTTGCTGTTTTTTGTTTTTGCCTTTACCGGCCTTATTACCTGGATTTTTAAAACACTGGTAATTGATTCGATAATCTCCTTTGAAATTTACAATGTATTGAGCCTGGGCTTTTACAGCTTCCTGGGGTTGGCGTGTATTTCAATGCTTATTATTTCGCACTTCCTGGTATCTGCTACCATTATTAGTCTTTTGCGCAATAGCGGTGTGGGCTTTATTCAACTTTTGGTAGCAGCTTTTGTCTTCGCTGTAATCTTTTCGCTTGGGGCTTTAAACTCGGAATTTTATGAGTCTATACTGTTTGCAGCCGTTTGGACCCTTCTGTTTATAGCCATTGTTTACCTGGTGTTTAATGGCGAAGAGAAAATGAGTGTGCGCAGGCTTATACTTTACATAGCCACCTACAGCCTGTTTACTACCTACCTTATAGAAAATTTATATGAACGCAAGGAACGAAACCAAAGGGTGTTTTTTGCCGGCAAGCTGGTAACCGAGCGCGATTTTGTTGCGGAGTATATGTTTGGTGACATTGCTGAACGTATTTCAGGAGATGCCTTTATCCGCAACTTCTTTAAAAATCCGGTGGTGTCGCCCCGCGAGATTACCGACCGCATTAACTCGCTTTACCTTGGCGGCTACTTTAATAAGTATGATTTAAAGCTGCGCGCGTTTGATGCTAAAGGAATACCGGTTAAAAATGAAGACTCTGTTGCTTTGACCGAATACCTTTGGTTAAGGCACGGCAAACAAGCGGCAGATTCGGATACAAACGTTGTAAAAAAGCCTTTTGCAGCACCTGAACTGGCATATATCTCTGATACGGCTCAAAACTACTCTTACCTCTCCGTTATAGAAGTTAAGGGAGATAGTTTAGCTACAGGATACTTAACGATAGAACTTACCCCTAAAGTTTATTACAGCCAAAACGTATATCCCGAACTGTTGGTGGGTAGCAGCGTAACGCTTTTTAATAATGTATACAACTACAATTATGCTATTTACCAGAACGATAAACTGATAGGGCAATACGGCGACTACCCCTATACCTATTACTGGAATAAGGAGTATACCTTTAACGATGGCGATGGTGCCTTTATTGAAGAGGATGAGTGGGAACATAACATACAACGGTTTGCAAACGGTAAAAAAGTGGTTGTGTCCATACCACGCGAGCCTTTGTTTGAACCTGTAGCTACCTTCTCTTATCTCTTCTCTTTCCTTTTTGTTGTTGTGGTAGTGGTACTTATTGGCCTGCGCATTAACCGCATGGGAGATGAGGAGAAGCTCTCTGCCGGCATGCAGCTTTCTTTCCGTACGCGCATTAACTACTCCATGCTGTTGATGATTGTGATTTCCTTCATCATCATAGGGTTTATTACTATTGGGTTTTTCCGCAGGCAGTATGATAATTTTTACAGCGATAAGCTTTTCAGAAAAGAAAAGGCCATACACGCAAGCCTGGAGTATTTTATACAGCGCA
Organism: Chitinophagales bacterium; assembly: GCA_039811145.1. Lineage (GTDB taxonomy): Bacteria > Bacteroidota > Bacteroidia > Chitinophagales > LD1 > Bog-950. The sequence continues at coordinate 61,041 of JBDHYB010000013.1, forward strand.
ACACTTTAAATACAGGCGGCCTAAGCCCGGAAATGGCAAATGAACTAAACTTTGAGGTGGCTCGCCTTGCCAACATCAACCTTATTGACATCAATGTATTTGATAAGAACGGCGACTTGAGTGTTTCTTCGCAGCCCGGTATTTACGATAAAGCTTTGGTGAGTAAAAAGATGAACCCGCAGGCTTATTTCCGTTTAGAGAATACCCGGGCTTCGCAAATTACCCAACAGGAAAACATCGGCAAGCTTAGTTACCTGGCCACTTATTCGCCAATACTGAATAAACAGGGAGATGCCATCGCTTACCTCGGTATCCCTTATTTCGAACGAGCCAAGGATATTAATAACGAGGTATCTACCTTCTTGGTAGCTTTGATGAATGTTTATGTGTTTTTGCTGATAGTTGCAGCAATACTGGCTTATTTTATTTCTAATTCCGTAACCCGGCCATTAACTATCATTAGCGAGAAACTGCGCGTTTTAAACCTGAACAAGAAGAACGAGCCTATTGAATGGGATAGCAACGATGAGATTGGTGTATTGATTGGTGAATACAACAAAATGATAAGTGAACTTGAGCAGAGTGCGCAAAAGCTGGCGAAAGGCGAGAGGGAAAGCGCCTGGCGCGAAATGGCTAAGCAAATTGCACATGAAATCAAGAATCCGCTTACACCCATGAAGCTGAGCATCCAGTACCTGCAAAAGGCTATTGATGATGGTAACCCCAACATTGAGCAGCTGGCTAAGCGTGTTGCTAAAACGCTGGAGGAGCAGATTGAAAACCTTTCCTCCATTGCTACTGCCTTTAGCACCTTTGCTAAAATGCCTAAGCCGGAAAATGAGATAATTAACTTAAACGAGTTGCTGAAATCAATTTCAGAGTTATTTAACCGCGAAGGAAATGCTCATGTAGAGTTTGAAACCCTTGTAGAGGGCCCGTTGGTATTTGCGGATAAGAACCAGTTGATAAGCGTGTTTAATAACCTTGTGAAGAATGCCATCCAAAGCATCCCCGAAAACCGTGAGGGGTTTGTTGATGTAAAAGTGGCGGAAGAAGATGGCTGGTTGATAGTTTCAGTTAAGGATAACGGAATTGGTATAACGCGCGAAAACCACGATAAAGTTTTTGTGCCGAACTTTACCACCAAATCATCCGGTACCGGTTTAGGGTTGGCTATTTGCAAGCAGATAATTGATGGTAACGGGGGAAGTATTTGGTTTGAATCGAAGGCCAATGAAGGAACAACCTTTTTTGTGCGCCTCAAAAAAATGAAGGAATAGATGATTTCTCTTGTAGATGAAATTGGATTAACTGAAACCGGCTTGTTGCCGCCTCTGGTGGCCGATTACCTTGCCGGTAATGAGAAAACAAAGCCGCTTTATAAATATCAGCCGCACTTACAGGCCTTTGCCTATGTAGTAAAGGACAAAGCAAAGGATGCCATTAACCGAGCATTGCTGGTGGAGGTGCTGGAAGAACAGTATGCTAACATTCCCGCTTCTGATTTGGTGAAGCAGAACATTAAGCTACTTGCGGAGGCCAGTACTTTTACGGTTACCGCTGCACATCAGCCCTGCCTTTTTATGGGCCCGCTTTACAACATTTATAAAATAAGCTGCGCAGTTAGCCTAAGTATTGAGCTTAAGAAGGAATACCCCGCATACAACTTTGTGCCCGTGTTTTGGATGGGTAGCGAAGACCACGATATGGATGAGCTTAACCATATTGCTGTAGGGGGCAACACATTGGCCTGGAAAGGTGGCTCGGGGGCTGTAGGCAGACTGGATGCAGCTATAATTGCGCCGGTTGTAGAAAGCTTAAAGGCACAAATAGGGGAAACTGAAATAACACAACTACTGCAGGCCGGCCTGCGCGATTATAAAAGCTTTGGCAAGTTAACGCAGTATTTCGTAAACGAACTTTTTAAAGCCCACGGTTTAGTAGTAATTGACCAGGACGACAAGAAACTGAAACAGTGCTTTACTGCCGTTGTTAAGGATGAGGTTTTTAATAAACGGGCTGCTACCGTTTTAAAGGAAACGGTGGAGTATCTTGAGAATAACTACAAAGCACAGGCTAAGCCCCGCGATATAAACTTCTTTTACCTGGGCGATGGTTTCAGGGAACGGATAATTGCGGATGAAGCCGGAGGCTTTAAGGTCAATAATCAAAATATCTCTTTTACCCATGATGAACTGGAGAAAGAGGTGGAGGAGTTCCCTGAACGATTTAGCCCTAACGTAATTTACCGTCCGCTCTTTCAGGAAATGGTGCTTCCTAATCTGTGCTTTATAGGTGGCAGCGGCGAGCTAAGTTATTGGTTAGAGTTAAAGCCATTATTCGATTACCATAAAGTTAACTTTCCGGTGCTTATGCCCCGTAATTCCGCTGCTATACTAAGTAGCGGTATCCATAGCAAAATGCAGAAGGCCGGGCTTACTGCCGATTCACTTTTTCAAAGCCCTGAGCATTTTATAGCAGCTAAGATTAAAGCGCAGTCTGATGGCGCGCTGTCGTTAGCTGAACAAAGAAAGGAACTTGAGGCCCTGTATGACAAGCTAAGCGAAAAGGCCGAAGCTGTTGACGCTACCTTAAAGCAAAGCGCCATGGGGGAGAAGCAGAAAGCGCTAAATGCTTTGGATGCCTTAGAGGGTAAAATGCTAAAGGCTGAAAAGCGTAAGCAGGAAACCTTCAGCAACCAGGTGTATGCGGTTAACGAGGCACTTTTCCCCAAGCAAAGTTTACAGGAACGGGTAGAAAGCTTTATTCCATTTTACGATACAGGCTTTATTGATAGCCTGGTTAAAACATTGAATCCCTTAAACTTTAAGTTTCGGTTTTTCCTTTACGAAAGGCCTGCTAATTAAAGTCACTTCATCTTTAGTCTTTTCCCGCTTACATTTACGGTATGAAAATTCTGTCGGCTGCCGAGATTAAGCAACTGGATAATTACACTATAGAGAATGAACCTATTGCCTCTATTGATTTAATGGAGCGCGCTGCCGCTGCATTTACTGATGCTGTAGTTGCACACCTGCACCTTAGCGACCGAATTTTTGTTATCTGCGGTATGGGTAATAATGGCGGTGATGGTTTGGCGGTTGCCCGCCAGTTGATACAGCGCGGATACATGCATGTTACTACCTACGTAGTGCGCCACTCGCCCAAGGGAAGTCCGGATTTTTTGAAAAACGAGGAACGGCTTGTCAATGAAAGCTCAGTTCACTACATCGAAACTGAATTTCAGTTACCCTCTATTGGACCCAATGATAAAATAATTGACGCCATATTGGGCAGTGGCTTAAGTCGCCCTGTTGAGGGGCTTGCTGCTGCCGTTATTACTGCAATCAATAAATCAGGCGCCGATACCTACAGTATTGATGTGCCATCTGGTATGTTTTGCGACATGCCCAATGTTGCAGATGATGTGGTGATACACGCAAAAAAGGTTTACACCTTTCATGCGCCTAAACTTACTTTCCTGCTACCATCCGCAGCACCCTATGTGCCCGATTTCAAGGTGCTGGATATCGGCCTTAATGCTGCCTATGCCAATAGTCTTCCTTCGCTTAACTATTATCCGCAGCAGGAGCGTGTAAAGCAAATGCTGCTGCCGCGCACAAAGTTCTCGCATAAAGGCACTTTCGGCCATGCTCTTATCTGTGCAGGTAGCTATGGTAAAGCAGGTGCGGCAGTCCTTGCCGTCAAGGCGGCTCTACTCAGTGGTGCAGGCCTGGTAAGCGCCATGGTGCCCGAGAGTGGTTATTCCGTTATGCAGCAGCTTAACCCCGAGGCCATGGTAAGCGACTACCCCCGCCCTTTGGCTCAACGCGAGAAGGATTTACTTAGCCCCTCTTACCTTGAAACAGACTTATCGAAGTACACAGCTATAGGCGTTGGTCCGGGTATTGGTAATGAGAAGGAAACCGCACAGTTTGTAGTGGACCTTATGATGCTTTATAAAAAGCCCATGGTTATTGATGCTGATGCGTTGAACATACTTGCGGCGCATAAAACCTTTTTAGATAAAATACCGCAGGGTAGTATCCTTACCCCGCACCCCGGCGAGTTTAAACGCCTTGCCGGCGAATGGCGAGATGACCTTGAAAAACTGGAAATGCAACGAACACTGGCGAGGGCTCGGAAAGTAGTGGTGGTTTTAAAAGGTGCGCACACTTCTATTGCAACACCTGATGGCAAATTGTATTTCAATTCAACCGGTAACCCCGGCATGGCTAAGGGCGGCAGTGGCGATGTATTAACGGGGCTTTTATCCGGCTTAACGGCGCAGGGCCATAGTGCTGAACATGCAGCTATTTTGGGCGTTTACGTTCACGGCATGGCCGGAGATTTTGCCGCCCACGATTTAGGGCAAACTTCCCTTACAGCTTCTGATATAATTCGCTATTTACCTAAGGTGTTTAAAGCGCTTGAAAACTAATGCGCGTAAACTGAGAGAAGATCCCATATTAAATGGTAGCAACCGGCTTTAAAGTTGTGCAGGTCCTTTTTCTTAACCCAACGCACTTCTTCAATATCTTCTTCGGCTTGCGGTTTTAATTCCGTTTGGCCGGGCACGGCTTTCATAATATACCAGGATGTTTCTTTAATGGATTTCTTCCCCTTTAGCAGGTAGGCATGGTAGGTAATTACTGCTGTTTCAACCACCATCTTAACTTTTACTCCTGTTTCTTCTTCCACCTCGCGTTTTGCCCCTTCAACAATCTTTTCTCCCGGCTCAATTTTGCCCTTTGGTAAATCCCATTTACCCCGGCGGAATATCAGCAGCAGCGAGTCGGTTTCGTTAAAAACTACACCTCCCCCGGCTATCACTTTGTCGGCTGTGCCAAGGATGCTTTCCATGGCCTTTTCAGGGGTTGGTACTATCAATAATATGTTGCCGTTTGCCTCGGGATTAAACAGTTCCTGTGGATTGTTGATGAAGTTTTGCACCTCCTCCGGTTTGGTAATAACCTTCGCAAAATTTTCGTTGTTTTGCGAATGGTCGGATTTTATCCATAAAACCGATTCATTGTAGTAAATTTTATAATCTCTGATCATAGCATGATATATAACAACGTTATAGCCCGCGAAGTGGCCGAATACTTACTTGAAATTAAAGCGGTGGTGCTGAATCCGAACGACCCTTTTACCTGGGCCAGCGGTTTAAAAAGCCCCATTTACTGCGATAACCGTAAAACACTTTCTTTTCCTAAAGTACGAAACTACATTAAAACTTCATTTGCCGATACAATTGCTGAGGAGTTTAAAGATTGTGAAGTAATTGCCGGTGTTGCAACAGCGGGTATTCCGCATGGTGTGCTGGTAGCTGATGTGCTGAACAAGCCTTTTGTATATGTGCGCGATAAAGCCAAAGGCCATGGCCTTGAGAACCAAATTGAGGGTAAGTTGGAAAAGGGCCAGAAGGTGTTTGTTATAGAGGACCTTATATCAACCGGCGGCAGTTCATTAAAAGCGGTGGATGCCCTACGTGCCGCAGGTGCCGAAGTGCTTGGTCTTGGCGCAATTTTCACTTACGGGTTTCAAAAATCAGTAACCGCTTTTGAAGAAGCTAAATGCCGTTACTTCACCTTGTCAGATTACCCTACACTTTTGGAAGTTGCCCAGCGGCAGGATTACGTTAAAAGCGCCGATAAAGACACACTACTGCAGTGGTATCAAAACCCTGAAGGCTGGAAGTTGCCTGCTTAGTTATTGCTTAACCAGCCAACTGCTTGCATTTGCTGTTTTACCTTGCAAATGCAGTATGTAAACACCGCTGGTTAATCCGGGAATATTTATAGAACTCTTACTTTCCTGCAATGTGGATTGATACACTATCCTTCCATTAACATCCAATACATCCAGTTTGCTGTTTAGCATTTCAGCAGTGGCTTCAATTTCCCAACAGCCGCTTGATGACGGATTAGGAAACACCTTTATATTTTTAGACCTGCCTGCAATTTCTGATAAGGTAGTTGGTGTTGTTCCGTTTTGCACATAGCCCCACTTGCCCAACGTAAGCGCATAGGTTTCTGTTCCATAAGATGGCAGGCTAATAATGCGGTACCCGATAAGACCTGCTAACTGCCAGCTATGCCCGGTATCAACACTATAAAATATAGCGCTGCTGTCCGGCCGGTTATAATTAGTAACGGCTGCAAAAATTACACCTTCATCATTTACTGAAAGGGCATCAATTACACTATTGGCCACGGTGCCACTATCCCCTAAAGCATTTAGTTGTGCAAGTGTTTCCCAACTGTTAGCCGTGCGGTGATAGAGTGTGGTTGCCTGTGCGGCAACAATACCAATAGATGCATTACTTGCCATAGGTGTAATTGCAAGGCCATTGAACAAGCCGTTGTTATCTACCACCCAGGTGTTTCCACTAATTGGACGGCGATACATAAATACGCCGATAGAGAAATTTACAACGGCATACAGAAAACCTTTTTTATCGCTGCACATAGCTAGTACGCCCTGCCCGGGTAAGGTGAATTTTGGCAAGCCTATGGTATCAAGATGCCAGGTAGATGAGCCAAAAGTAGAAGTCCAAATGGTAAGGGTATTATTCTGTGTTCCGTAAACATTATAGAAATGCCGGTCACCGGTTTCATCAATGTAAAAGCCGCTCCCCCCTATACTGCTGAACCCGTTGCTATCAATAGTAAAATTCGCTCCGCCATCTATGCTTTTGCCCAAAGGGTATGGGCCGCCAAATGTTGCTCCCTGGGCAACATAAACGGTTCCACTTGGGTCGTTAAATAACAGCCTGCCCGGGTAGAAGTTGGTAATGGGGTTAGTGGTATGCCATAAAGTATCAGCAGCGTCTTTATAAAATATACCCATGCTTGTGGTGCAAAGCAGGCGTCCATTGGCCTGTTTAACCAATGAATAAACATCCTCTGCATGTATACCGTTATTGGTAGTTAGCCAGCTTGCGCCCTGATTGTTGCTGGTAATTAAGCCGTAGCCGCTTGTGCCGATAGTAAGCAGGCTATCGCCGCTAATACAAGTAATGCCGGGGTTGGTTCCTATTGCGTTAATGCCGGCTTGCAGGTCAGTCCAGGAGCCGCTTCCTCCTGCATTCCGGTATAAGGGAGAAGTGCCGGTTGAAGCGTATAGGTTACCGTATGCGTCATCAGCAAAGTATTTTACCTGCCCTGCTATGCCGTTGTTTAAAGAATTGAAGTTTACACCTCCATCGGTACTAATAGCCACGCTTGGCGGATAACTGCCTATCAGTATTTTGTTCTGCCGGTCTACAAAAATTTTGCCGGCGCCATTTATGTTGTTATTGGTTTTAATCCAAACACTATCGCCGGGTAATTGCTTGTAAATTCCGTCGTTAGCAGCCAGGTAAACCGTGTCCTGCGGAGCCAAGGCAATGTCCAATACATTATCGTAACCAATGTTAACGGTATCAGGCTTCCAACTTTGCCCGTTATCGCGGGAAACGTCAACATTGCCCGATGGGCCTCCTGCTAAGAAGGAGTATAGATATAGATCTCGGCCGGCAAGTATCTTTTTGTATTTTCCTGAATAAGCGGGAGCTAAGGCAACGGGCCCATAAATGGTAGAATCCGCCAAAGGGGTTTTTACTTTGTTATAAACCACAAAAAAATGGTTGCCGCGGTCCTGTAACAAAATTGCCCTGTAACGGTTTCCGTTTTCCTGTTTATCACTAAACGAAACTATCTGCAGCGCACCGGGTGCGGTGTAAACTTTAGCATAGTACTCGTTGATGTTCATTTTGCGGCTGTAAATGGCTGCGTCCGTGGCGGTGTATTCGTAACCATTATTAGCGCCTGAACATGCCACTATTGCCTGGCCATAAATGCTGCCGCTGATTGGCGTTGTAAAGCTCTGTGCGTTTATGTGCAGCGAAAGGATGACCGGGAGAAAAAACAAAGCGACAAACTTTAAACGGCTGTAAGGTTGAATAACTTGCATAAGCGGGCTTGTAAGTGGGTAATATATAGATAATGATGGGACTGCTGCTGCGTGCGTTGCGCACATGTCAAATAATGACATTGTTATGACAATG
>JBDHYB010000014.1:0-68737 GCA_039811145.1 Chitinophagales bacterium
CAGGCCAACACAACAGGTGCTGAAAACGTGGCTGTAGGTTTTGAATCACTACAAAATAATACCACCGGCGTTGATAATACGGCAGTGGGTTACCAGGCATCGGTAGCCAATAATACAGGCAGTTGGAACACCGCCTTAGGGCCTTATACATTAAGCTCAAATACCACTGGATATATAAACGTGGCTATAGGTGTAGGCCCCCTTGGTTCAAATACAACAGGTAGCAGAAACCTGGCAGTTGGCATGAATACAATGGCAGCCAATACCACTGGCTCTAACAACAATGCTTTTGGTGTTGATGCCTTAGGCGATAATACCACCGGTAATTACAACGAGGCCTACGGCCACCGCGCGCTTGAAATGGTAACTACCGGTACCGGCAACATTGGTATTGGTTACCTATCAGGTGTTACAAGTACTTCAGCCAATGCTAACTTAACAGGTAATTACAACGTTTATGTGGGCTATGGCTCAGGCCCGGGCACCGCAACACAATTAAACAATGCTATTGCCATAGGCAAAAATGCATTTGTGGGTGCCAGCAACTCAATGGTATTAGGTGGCACAGGGGCTGATGCCATGAATGTAGGTATGGGTACTACTACCCCACTTGATAAACTACATGTAGTAGGTAGTATAAGAATGGTAGATGGTAACCAGGCTGCAAACAAGGTTATGGTTAGTAATGCTAACGGCACAGGCAGTTGGCAGAATTTATCAACCATACTGGGCAATACGGCATGGAGCACTACAGGTAACACCGGCACAAGTGCAGCTACCAACTTTATAGGCACTACTGATGCCGTTGATTGGGTTATACGCACCAATAACACTGAACGTATGCGTGTGCTAAGCGGCGGCAACGTTGCTATAGGCACTACCACCGCCGGCGAACGCTTAGTTGTACAGGGAGCAAGCAACAGCAGCGCTGTTGTGCAAATCAACCAAACAGGCACAACAGCTTACACAGGCTTAAGTATGCTACGTAGCGGTAGTGAGATATGGTTTGCCGGTATGAACAACGCAGATAATGATTTCATTATACGCAACCTGGCTGCCAACGATTTAATTACCGTTAAAACAACAACAGGAAACGTGGGTATAGGAACTACAGCGCCTACAGCTAAGCTTTCATTTGACGGAGATGCTGACCGTACCGTTTGGATGGAACGCAGCACCGCTGCAGGCGACGGCAACGACCTGATTGTACAAGCAGGAGGTACCTTAGCTGGGCAGGCTGATAAAAACGGTGGCGACCTGATACTGAGTGGTGGTATAGCTACAGGCAATGGCAGCAGCTTAAGCCAGGGAGGTTCAGCAGTAATTTTCAAAACAGCTTCGCCAATGGGTAGTTCCTCAAGCCTTGACGTTACCCCTAACGAAAAAATGCGCCTGGCGGGCAATGGCATGTTAGGTATAGGTACATCCACTCCCGGCAATATGATTGATGTACAAAATACCTCAGTTGCCACTATCAGCATACGTACCACAGCTCAGGCGTCATATTTTGCAACGGGTGCAGTATCTGGTCAGGAAGCTGCACTGAAGCTTAATACCGGCACCAGCCAACGTTGGTTACTGGGCAAATCAAATGGAACTGAAACCGGTTCGAATGCAGGTTCCGATTTCTTTATTAACCGCTACGATGATGCAGGCAGTTTTGTTGACCAGCCTTTTGTAATTAAGCGCTCTAACGGTTATGTGGGTATAGGCACCAACAACCCTACGCAGGCCAAATTGGTAGTTAACGGCTCACAAAGCACCACACTAAGCTACGGCTACCTTAACTCAAGCGGCACTGTAGGCACAGTAGGTTCAGCAAGTGTGCCCCTTTCTATTTACGCCAGTGCACGTGTTGCAGCTACTGAGTTTGACGCTTATTCCGATGCCCGTATCAAACACGTTATTGGTGTTTCAAACAGCGAAAAAGATTTACAAACGCTGGCTGAAATTAAAATTACTGATTACAGGTTTGTTGATACAATAGGTAAAGGCACTGGGCTGAATAAAAAGGTAATTGCACAGGAATTAGAAGCCGTTTATCCGCAGGCAGTAAATACTATTACTGACTTTGTACCTAACATTTACAAGCTTACTGAAATACATAACGGTGAGGTAAAAGCGGCGAACGATTTAAAGGCCGGCGATGTGGTGAAGCTGATTTTTGCTGACCGTGAGGAGAGATTAACCGTAACAAGCGCTACCGCCAATAGCTTTACCGTTGATTTAAAAGATGACGGAAAGGTATTCGTGTTCGGAAAAGAAGTGAATGACTTCCGCACGGTAGATTATGAGGCCCTAAGCACCTTGAACATATCGGCCACTCAGGAATTGCTGAAGATGATTAACCAGCTGCAGCAAAACAATGCTTCGCTGCAAAACAAGAATATCGAAATAGAAAACAAAATGGCCAGCATGCAGAGCGACCTTGAGTTAATTAAGAACGCTTTACAAATAAAGGCTACAAATAACAAGTAAGGATTCTTCACACAACTCCTCTCGTAGAGGAAGGTGTAAGCGGCAGGCGGGGGTCTGCCGCTTTTTTTTTGACTGTATAACAGTATGATTTGAATCAGTCAGAAGGCAGGATTTTCTGTGGCAATTTTCGCCGGTAAATACTGCTGTATGAAAAAAGCGCGAACACTGGCCGAGCCTTTTAAGATTAAAATGGTGGAGCCACTGAAAATAACTACACCTGAATACCGTAGTGAAGTTTTGAAAAAAGCCGGCTACAACCCCTTCCTTATCCGTAGCGATGATGTATACATTGATTTGCTAACGGATAGTGGTACTTCTGCCATGAGCGATCACCAGTGGGGGGCAATGATGATGGGGGACGAATCATATGCCGGTGCCCATAGTTGGGAACACCTTGAAAGCAAAGTAAAAGCCTTAACAGGCATGCCTTACATATTGCCTACCCACCAGGGGCGGGCTGCTGAACGCATCTTGTACGGAATACTTGGCGGCAAAAACAAAGTATTTATCAGTAACACCCACTTTGACACTACGCGTGCTAACATCGAGTTTACCGGAGCCGCTGCATTTGATTGCTTGTACGATGAAGCGCTTAACCCTGATACTGAACTGCCATTTAAAGGCAATATAAACCTTGAAAAAACCGAGGAGCTGATAAAAAAAGCCGGGGCAGAAAACATTGGAGCAGTAATTCTAACCGTAACCAACAACTCAGCCGGTGGCCAACCCGTAAGTATGGCCAATGCTATTGCATTAAAGCAACTGTGCAATAAATACGGAGTGTTGTTTGTGATTGACGGCTGCCGTATTGCTGAAAACAGTTACTTCATTAAACATCGCGAAGCAGCATACGCCAATAAAACATATTACGAAATAGCACAGCAAATGCTTTCGTTAGCTGATGCCTTTGTAATGAGTGCCAAAAAAGATGCCCTGGTAAATATGGGCGGGCTGTTAACGCTAAAGGATAAATCGCTTGCTGAAAAGTGTACCAACCTGCTTATTATATCAGAGGGCTTTGCCACTTATGGCGGTTTAAGCGGGCGCGATATGGAAGCCATTGCGGTGGGGCTAGATGAAGTTTTCGATCCGGACTATTTGCACTACCGTATAAAGAGTACCGAATATTTAGGCAAACACCTCTACGAAAAAGGTATACCGGTTGTGAGGCCATTCGGCGGGCATGCTATTTACATTGACGCCAAAGAGTTATACTCCCATATTCCGGTAGAACAATTTCCCGGCCAGGCTTTAGTGTGCGATTTATACATCTCCGGTGGTATCCGTTGTGTCGAAGTGGGCTCCGTAATGTTTGGCAAATACAATGAGGGAGGCAAACTGATACCCGCTGCAAATGAATTAGTGCGTTTAGCTATACCGCGCCGCGTATATACGCAAAGCCACATTGATTACGTGATTGATGTTTTTGATGACATCCTTGAAGAAAGAAATATGTCAAAAGGCTTACGCATTACTTACGAACCGCCCTTCTTACGACATTTTACTGCCAGGTTTGAGCGGTAGTACATATTTGATATTCCAAATTCAAAATTACTAATTATTTTAGCTTCTGCTAATTTAAATAGTAATGGATACGCCTGAGGAGCAATTAGGTAAAAGTATAGTGCATTTTGACCTGGACGAGTTCTTCGTTTCAGTAGAACGTTTGCTTAACAGCAAACTGAATGGCATGCCTGTGCTGGTAGGTGGCGTTACTGACCGTGGAGTGGTGGCATCCTGCAGTTATGAAGCCCGCAGTTTTGGGGTGTATGCCGGTATGGCCATGAAAATTGCACGGCGCCTTTGTCCCGAAGCTATTGTGGTGCGTGGCGATTCAGGCAAATACAGCAAACTATCAAGCGAGGTTACAGATATACTGCGCGAGAAAGTGCCGCTGCTGGAAAAAGCATCTGTTGATGAGTTCTATATTGATATGAGCGGTATGGACAAGATTTTCGGTATAGCGAAATACTCAACCGAAATACGCGAGTACATTATGCGCCAAACCGGCTTGCCGGTATCAATGGGGATGGCAAAAAATAAAACAGTATCAAAAGTAGCTACCAGCGTATCAAAACCCAATGGCAAAATGGCCATAGCTACCGGAATGGAAAAAAGTTTCTTAGCGCCATTGCCTGTAAGAAAGCTGCCGCTGGTAGGCCGCGAAACATACCAGGTATTGCGCGAACTGGGCGTGCAAACCGTACACACCCTGCAACAAATGCCGCAAAAGGCGCTTGAAAAAGTTTTTGGTAAAAACGGGCAGACCTTATGGCTGCGCGCTCAAGGTATAGACAATACACCCCTAAAGCCTTTCTATGAGCGGGAGTCGCTATCGTTAGAACGTACATTTGACCGCGATACCATTGACCTGACTAAACTGCACAACATATTACGGGCCATGGCTGAGGGTATTGCCTATCAACTACGATTGGGTAACAAACTAACCGCCTGCATAACGGTAAAAATACGCTACAGCGATATGCAGACTTATACCCGGCAGGAGAGAATACCCTACACCAGTTGCGATCATATTATAGTAGTAAAAGTGCTGGATATTTTCTCCAAGTTATTCGAGAGGCGGCAATTGATAAGAACCATTGGTGTGCGCTGCAGCCATTTAGTAGGGGGCGGGCACCAGATTAATCTATTGGAGGATTCAGTAGAGTTAATACAACTATACCAGCAAATGGATTACCTGCGCAAAAAGTATCGTGATAGCCGTGTGGTAACCAAAGCAGCTATTATAGATCAAACCAACCTTGATGTATGGGATCCCTGGAATGGAGAACCGCCTACCCCACCGGCCCACCGGCATTATTAATTACTTGTTACCGGGGCGTTGAGAAAAATTACCGCTTTGTGGCTGGCTATTATAGGCCGGCATAGTAGGGTCCAGCTCCCGTGCCTTATTGTAACTCTCTTCCGACATTTTTAGGTTACCTATCATTTTATAGCTCACAAACAGGTTCATATATGCCGCTTTGTATTTAGGGTTAAGCGCTACCAAATGGTTAGCGGCATCAATAGCTTCCTGGTAACGGCCCGATAAACCGCAGGCTACACCAAGGTCCTCCCAATACAACTCCACCTTAGGGCTGGCTTCAGTAGCTCTCTTCAAATACTCTATCGCTAAAGGAAAATTGCCTGCCGCTTTGCCAAAACCGGTGCCTATTTTATAGTAGTCCTCTCCTGCAACAGGTCGTTTCTGCGAGCCGATATTCAGCCAGTATTCTACTGAATCAGGTTGATTGAGTTTAGCCGAAACATAAGCTAATAAAAATCTATATGCCTCCTGTTCAGGCTTAATGGTTCTTGCCAATAGCAGATATTTTTTGGCAGAGTCAGGCCGGTTGATTTCATTATACAAAAAGCCAAGGTTAAAGAAAGCATCGTAACTGCCGTTTACATTAAAGCGTGCCGCATTAGCATACATAGGTATTACCTCTTCAGGCTTATGCCTGCGGTTATACCAACTGTTACCCAACAGCACCCAGGCATTTGAGTGGCTTGGGTAAATACGGATGGCTTCATTTAAGTGCGCTATAGAAGAATCAAGCAACATGTGCGAGATAGTAGAGTCAGGCAAAGAGTTCAGCGAATTCAGCAGTTGGTCATCTGCACGTAAATCACAAAAGATGGTACGGATAACGCCGCTATCGCGCAGGCGGGCAATATCTGAGTTGGCAGCTTTGGCTAAATCTCCACCAACCGAGGTTTGAATTTTAGCGGAGTTAGGGCTCCAGCGCACATCGCGGCGGAAAAGCGTAAAGCTGTCTTTCCAATCGAAGTTGCGCGTAAAGGTTTTGGCGGAATAAAGCCCACCCACCAATAACAACACTATCAAAACAATCTTACTATCCAGCTTGTATCTTTCTGTTGAGCGCACTAACAGGTAAGCCAGTAAAATGCAAAAGCCCAGCGAGCTCATATAAATGAAACGTTCGTTCATTAATACACCCACCGTAAAGAAAAAGTTAGAAGCCACTGAAAAAGTAACGAAGTAGAAGAGGATGCAATAAGAGATAATACTCTTATTCTTTAGCCCCATAAATGCATACGCCAGCAGCCCTATATTAAGCAGAAAGGAGAGCCAGAACACCATACTATCGAAACCAACAAAAGGTATTTGGTTATAATAGTAATCGTGCGTCAGCGGATGAGGTACTGCAAGCGTTTTAAAGTAGTAGGCAAACGTTACAAAAGTGGTAGCAAAGCACTCCTTATAAAAAGTGTACTCACCGGTAACTTTATCGCGATAAAGGAAAGGGGTTATCCGCTGCTCGTTGGGTTTAATTCCCCCTTTAGCCAGTATGTAAGGGTTATTTAAAACCTCCGGTGTATCCTGCCCTAAACCGGCCTTGGTACTGGCGCTGCGCATTCCCAAAAACACTCCACCCGCTACCAAAAAAGGAAGCAAAACCATGGCATAGTGTTTAGCCTTAGCTTTGGTAAAAAAGTAAAAGGTTAAAGGAATAACTGCAAAAAAGGTGATGGCGTTTTCCTTTGAAAGCAGGGCTATGAAAAACACCAATGTGCCCCACAATACGTGCATAATTTTATCAGTGCGCACATACTTAACCGCTGCCACCAGCGCCAGCAGCGAGAATAACATACACATCACCTCATCTCGGCCTTTAATGTTAGCTACGGCCTCGGTATGTATAGGGTGCGCTGCATACAGTAGGGTAGCAAAAAAAGCTACTCCAAAATCGCCAAAGCGTGTTTTAAGCGAATACTTTGCCGGTATAATTAAGGTAAGCAGGTAGTAAAGCGTTACGCTGGTAAGCGAAAACAATAACACATTAATAAAGTGACTGAGGAATGGGCTTAGATAAGGGTCCTGGTCGCCTATAATCACGTTTTGGTCTGTTATTACATCGCGCTTATCTCCTTTTGCCTTACGGGTAATCTCATATTCTACTGAAAGAAGGGCCATGCTTAAAGGGCGATAACGGCCACCGCTTACCAACATAGCGCCCCGCTCGCCGAAAAAGCCTTCAAACATATCATGCGTAAAGTGCTCCTTAATACCGGCTGTTCCTTTCTTAGTGTATTTATTATCGGTAACAACAATTACATCGTCAATAGCGTACTTGTTCCACAGGGTATTGGAGTAGATAAGGAACGAGAAAGCGAAAATGAAGAAATACAGAATTGAGGGGGGCAGCTTTTTTGCCGGCGTAACAGGCGCTATAACGGCTGCGGTTTCCTTAGTGCTGCTTGCTTTGGATTTCAGGTTCTGTTTGGCCACTTCCTTTCTGTTTTAGCCGCCAAAATAAAAAAACGCTTAACGAGCGGACAACTTCTTAATTATTTGCGCAATAATGATAATGAAAAATGAAGGAAGCCAAACCCATACCAGTTCACTTTTTATAACCCGCCTGCCCCACTGGGTAAAAAACTGGCTTATACTTATAGGCGACACCTTTATGGGCCTGAATGGGAAGAAATAGCGCGTGTTATCGAACGGGGAAAAAAAAGCTACGCCAAGGCCACCGGTAGTCATAGCATCCAGTATAGGGTGCGATGCGGTTGCCAGAAAAAAGAATAGCAGCAACAGCCACCAACGTTTGGTATCAATCTTTTCAGCTTTATAAAAAGTAAACATAACCACCAGGGCAAGCAGTAAAGCAAAAACAAAGGAATGTGTAAAGCCCCTATGCCCCCAAAAACTTTCGTAGGGTACCCCAAGCTTAAAACCGATAGCATCAGCATCAGGTATGGCAGCGCAAAAGGCACCCAGCAGCCAAAATTTCCAATCAAAGCCTTTGGCACTAAGCTGCTTGCTTATTTTGGTAATGCTACCTATGGAAAAGGAAGCTACTGCATGCGAAAAAGCTGAAGCCATATTTAAAGAAGTTTATAACGCTTACCGGGCAAGGCCACTAGTAAGCCGTTCATTTCCATTTCCAATAAAGTAACAGCCAACGAACCCGAATTTATTTCGCAAAGCGCCGTCAAGGCATCAATATCGCTTTCTCCCCTTTCATTAAGCACATCGTAAATCAGCTTCTCTTCAGCCGATAGGTTTAAAGCCAGTTGCCGCTGCTGGTGCCGTGGCTTTAGCTCTGCATTGCCGGGCAGCCAGTTCATGGCTGTAAAAAAGTCGGTAGCGTTTTCAATTAAAGTAGCCTTATTGGTTTTAATAAGAAGATTACAACCCGCGCTGAATTTATCGGTAGTTCTACCCGGGTAGGCAAACACATCGCGGTTATAGCCGTGGGCTATGTTAGCGGTAAGCAAGGCGCCCCCGTCTGGCGCCGATTCAATTACAATTACTGCATCACTCATACCGGCAACAACGCGGTTGCGATTAGGGAAATTGTGGGGGCTCATTTCCTCAGTTGAACGGTACTCGGTAAGCAAGCCGCCTTGTTCCACCATTTTTTTGGCAAGGCCCTTATGCTGCCCGGGATAGATAGTGTTTAGGCCATGCCCCAAAACGCCTACGGTATTCAAGCCACTTTCAAGCGAAGCTTGGTGCGCCACGCCATCAATACCGTAAGCCAGGCCGCTTATAACCAGCACCCCTTGTTCACCAAGCCCCTGCACCAGTTTTTTGGTAATTTCTTTCCCGTACTCCGTAGCCCGGCGGGTGCCCACTATGGCCACCACCTTTTCGGCATTCAGGTTTGCGTTGCCTTTGTAGTACAGCATAACCGGCGAATCGGAACATTCCTTAAGCCGCTGGGGATATTCCTTATCTGTAAAAAAGTAAGGGGTAATGTGGTATTCGTCAATAAACTTCAGCTCGGCCTCTGCATCATGTAAAACATCGGCCTCTGCAATGGCACGGGCTCGCTCCTCACCTATCATAGGTATTTTCTCCAGCTTAGCTCTGGAAGCCTTAAACACCTCCTGCGCGCTGCCGCAATAAGCTATAAGGTTTTTGGCCAATACACTCCCCACATTGGGCAACATGGTAAGGCCAACTCTATAAAGCAGTTCACTTGATGCGCTATTCACTAATTGTATTTATTTTGAGCCTGCCAAATTTAGAATTCCTGCTGATGCAAAAGTTACTTAGCGCTTTTATTTGTTGTATTTTTGTTAGCAACGGTTTTGCACAAACCTATTCCGATTCAGGTCCCGAAAACAATTACCGTTCATCTTCCAATCCTTATTACTGGAAAAACCGCATCCCTTTTACAGGCTATTGGCAACAGGATGTTCACTATAAAATTAAGGCGGCTGTTGATGAAACTACTGACATTATAACGGGTAATGAAGAACTGACATATTATAACAACTCACCCGATACGCTGTACTGCATCTATTTCCACCTGTATCAAAACGCCTTTCAACCGGGTTCTTATCTCGATAATTTGCAGGAGAACAACGAAACCCACCCCCATTACGGTAAATACGAAGGCGCCGGCCTGGGCACACAAATAGATGAGGTAAAAACTGAGGGGGAAGATTTAAAGACACAATTAGATAACACCATACTAAAGGTGTTTTTAAACAAACCTTTGCCACCAAACAACCGGTGTACATTCAATTTAAAGTTCCGTACATTTTATGATAACGGTACCACACGCCGACGCATGAAAAAATTCAAAGCCTCGGGCTTTAATCATTACAACGGTTGCCAATGGTACCCTAAGGTTTGCGTGTACGACCGTAAGAGCGGGTGGAACACCGACCAACACCTTAACCGCGAGTTTTATGGGGATTACGGCACCTTTGATGTGGAACTGACTTTTGCCTCGAACTATGTACTTGAAGCAACAGGTGTACTACAAAACGAAAAGGAAGTATTGCCGGATTCACTAAAGAAGAAACTGGATATCTACAACTTTAAAAACACCAAATGGGACACTATACCCTCCACCATTATTAAGTACAAAAAAGGCGAAACGAAAACCTGGATTTACCATGCAGAAAATGTGCACGACTTTGCCTTTACTGCGGACCCTACCTATCGCATACACGACACTATCATTTATCCGGGCCGTGCAAACGGGGCAGGGGTAAGGTGTGTAGCCATAGTGCAGGAGCCACACGCTGCGGGCTGGCAAAACGCAAGTGATTATCTGGCAAAAATCATTTCAGTTTTCAGTAGAGATTTTGGCGTATTTGAATATCCCAAAATTGTAGTGGCTGATGCTGCCGATGGCATGGAATACCCCATGATAACTATGGACGGTGGCCGTGATAAAGAATACCGCGGCCTGTTAGTGCACGAAGTTGGGCATAACTGGTTTTATGGCATGATAGGCAACAATGAAACTTACCGCGCCATGCTTGATGAAGGTTTTACGCAGTTTTTGACCGCTTGGGGCATGGAAGCCATTGATGGCAAAACCGTTGCCTACGACACTATCAAGAAGTGGTACATCCGCAAATTTTATGAGCCCACCAATGTGCGCGATAGCAAGGTATTTTATGGTTACCTGGCTGATGCTATACAGTATAATGATGAACCCTTAAATACCCACAGCGATGGCTTTAACGGGGCGCTTGGGCAAGGAGGCGGCTACCGGCATGTGTACATGAAAACCTCAACCATGCTGTATAACCTGCAGTACGTTTTGGGCGACTCATTGTTTTCAGCAGCAATGAAACATTACGTGGCGCAATGGAAGTTTGCTCATCCTTACCCTGAGGATTTCAGAAACTCTATAAGCCAGTTTACCCATATTGACCTTAACTGGTTTTTTGATGAATGGATGGAAACCACTAAGAACATAGATTATAAAGTGGGGCGCATTAAAAAAGGGAGATTTAAAGACGAATACGAAATCACTATTGTGCGCAAAGGCCGCATGCAAATGCCCATAGACTTGCGCGTGATTGCTAAAAACGATTCTGCTTACGACTACTATATCCCTAACACATGGTTTGAAAAGAAAACCGATGCTGAAACCTTAAGCAAGTGGTACGGCTGGGATAAACTGCAGCCTACTTATGTAGCCCATGTAAATATACCCGGCGGCATTAAGAATGTGATTATAGACCCCAGTGAACGCCTGGCGGATATCAACATGCTCAACAACGCTAAAAAGGTTGAAACTGAAGTGCGCTTTGATAGTCGTATTTACCCTTTCCCTACCTGGAAGAAATACCGCATTTATATGCGCCCTGATGTTTGGTGGAATGCCTATGACGGCGTTAAACTGGGTATAAACATTACCGGTAATTATATGAATGTAAAACATAACTTCTCCTTTACGGCCTGGGTTAATACGCACCTGGGGCAGGGAGGTGACCGTTACTTTTTTACAAATGAGATGAAAAAGAAAGCCGGTTGGTTCAGCTATAACTTCAGCTACTCCACGGCTATTGACAGGGTGTTTAAAAAGTCTACTTTCTACTTCCAAAGCCGCTGGCTGGATGGTTATGAGATGTATAAAACCGGCATCACTAAACAGTTGCCGCAAAATGTTTCGCTTGATTTTAATATAAAGGCATTTACCCGCAACCGCGATGAGTGGAGAAATTACCTCTTATATCCCGGCGAGTGGAGTACCATTTGGACCACCGCTAAAAAGTTTAATGCTTCCATAAATGTTACCGCCACTTACGTTTACGCCAAGGAGAAGTTTAACGGCTACATGGTGGGGCATTTACGCAGCGGCTTGTTGGGTAACTCTTTCGATTACCACTATTTTGAATTTACCAATGTGCTTAAAGCCAGTGTATGGAAACTGGATTTTAGAACAAGAGTTTATGGACGTATAGGAACCGGTAAAGATCTGCCGAGTGAAAGCGCTTTATTTTTTGCCGGAGGAAATCCGGAAGAAATGATGGATAGCAAATACTATCGTGCTGCCGGATTTTTTCCGGAAGGATGGGCATACCGTTACAGGGATGATATAAGCCACTTACATTTTGGCGGTGGTTTAAACATGCGTGGCTATACAGGTTATCTTTTAGCTGAGGTGGATAAAAACGGTGTAGTGATGCCATCTTACAAAGGCCCATCGGGTTTTGCTGTTAACGCTGAGGTTGACTTTAACCGCATTGTAAAAGTTAAAAAACAAAACCTTAAGGATTGGGTGCAGTTAAACACTTATCTGTTTGGCGATGCAGGGGCCATGGCCTATGCCAATAGCAGCAGTAAGCAACAGCTTGGTGCCATTCGCTTTGATGCCGGAGCAGGGGTAGCACTTACTATTAAAAAGTGGGGGCCTTTGCAAAATATCCGTCCACTTACTTTCCGCTTCGATGTGCCATTCTTCATCAGCCATTCGCCTTATGTTAGCCAAAAGCATTTTGCTTTCCGTTGGGTAGTAGGCATTAGCAGAACCTTTTAGGCATGGTGGTGGTTTTCCGTTGGGTACCTTATTCGGCTATGGCAGTGTGGCCGCTCATCCTTATCAAAAAGGAAGAACTGCGCAACAATACTAACCTTATACATCACGAAAAGATACATCACCGGCAGCAGTTAGAATTGCTGATTATTCCCTTCTATCTTCTTTATCTTGTTAACTACCTCTACAACCTGCTTAAATACCGCGAACACTATAAAGCCTACCGCGAAATTATTTTTGAGCGCGAAGCTTTTGCTAACGATTCGGACATGGATTACCTAAAGAAACGTCCCTGGTTTAGTTTTATGAGGTATGCTTAGATTATGGAAACGGCCGCTATATTTACCGTATGAAAGTTGCTGTTTTTCGCAAAACCACCTTTAACGCAGCCCACCGCCTTTACCGTAAGGACTGGAACCTTGAAAAGAATAAGGAAGTATTCGGTTTGTGTGCCAACGAGAACTACCACGGGCACAACTACCGATTGGATGTTAAGGTAACCGGCGAAATTGACCCTGAAACGGGATATGTAATTGACCTTAAGATATTGGATGACCTTATTATGCAGGAAGTACATGCGCGGTTTGATCATCAAAATTTGAACGAGGATACCGTTGAGTTTAAAAATCTGAACCCGACAGGAGAAAATATTATAGTAGTTATTTATAATATTTTGCGGCCAAAGCTGGATAGCAAATATGATTTACAGCTTCGTTTATGGGAAACGGAGCGTAACTACTTTGAATACCCATCTTAAGTCTGCACACAAGCCGATGCCCACAACTACTAACGATAGCGGTATTTTAAAGCCATGGACTGCGCATGCGTTATTCGCCTTGCTTTGTATCATTCTCACCATTTGCCAGTGGAAAGCGCTTTGGCTACCGTACTATTGGGATGAATTGGGAGTTTACGCGCCCGCTGCCAACGCCTTATATGAACATGGCCTTAGTTTAATGCCGGGGGCATTAGATCCGGAGTTTTCAAGGGGCCACCCTTTACTGTTTGCATTTTTAGGGGCAAGCATGTTTAAACTGTTTGGAAGCAGTGTGTTTACCGCACATGCATTTGCCTTTTCAATTTCCTTATTGCTGTTATGGGCTGTTTACTGTAAAGCTTCGCGCTATTACAGCTATACTATAGGCCTGATAGCTGCTGTTTTAATAGCCGTGCAGCCCTTCTTTATTGGCCTATCCACTTTACTGCTGCCGGAAATATTACTGGCTCTTTTTGCCTGGTTGGCACTAACTTCCTTTCACGAAAACAAATACGGCATGGCAGGGTTATACAGTACACTTGCCGTATTTACAAAGGAGAGTGGCATACTATTACCCATAGCATTTATAGGCTATTTGCTACTGCAGCAAATTCTGTTTTGGAAAGAAAGTAAAGGAAAGTGGAACATCCGCTTGTTGTGGCTATTTACCCCTTTCTTGTTTTTCGGGTTGTTTTTGGTTGTTCAGAAGATTCAAAACGGCTGGTATTTTTTCCCCTACCATGTAAGCACTGTTTCGCTGGAATGGCCTACCGTACAAGAACATTTCGGAGATTTTTTCAACTTCCTGATACGGAACCAGAAGCGGAACTGGTGGAAATGGATAATGATTGCAGGATTGGTAGCTGCCATAGTTAAAGGTGCCTTTACAAAAAACAGTTTGCGCAATAGTTTCCTGCTGTTATTGGGAGTATTTATTGCCGGCAACCTTTGCGCCAGTTCATTAGCTTTTTACATGTCGCGCTACGTTTTTCTGCTTCTTCCACCTTTAGCCTTAATAGTAAGCATAAGTTTATATACAGTTACCAGGTCCATTGCTCTGCGGGCTGCAGTAGTTGTTCTACTTTCTGCGGCAGCATTAAGCACATTGGATACGGACAAGTTTAACTACGAAGAAGATATTGCTTATCGCAAATCGGTTTATACCCTGGTTAATGCCTTTAATTACCTGCAGCAACAACAGCAACCACAGGATACGATAGCCGGACCCTTTCCTGCCTACTTTGTTTTAGCAACACCTAACAACGGGTATCCTCCGGTAAAATACAAACAAGTGGTACCACGGGACGGCAGGCCCGGAACTTCCTACATTGTTGAGTCAGACCCCGGCGCTTGGATTGAGGATAAACAAAACCTGGAGATAGTTAAGGAATTTAGAAATGGATATGCGCGCACCACTATTTACAAAATAGTTCATTTAAACACTACATCAAAATAAACGGGTAAATGGTCGGAATAACCACCGGTGTATTTACCATTAGCATAGGTACGATTAGGGATAGTGCCATAGTTTGGATGGTTAAACATTAACCACGAAGGCGAATAAATTTTGGCTGCTCCACCTCTTATATAATATCTGCTATTGCTGTCAAGCAAATTTTCGGAAACTATAAACTGATCGAAGAGGTCGCATTGCGAACGGTAATTTAAACTGCATTTACCCGCCTTGCGCAGTGGTAACATCAGGTTTTGCAAATGCTGCCCCTGTAACAGTTGCTGTTTATAGACTCCAAGTTCTTCAACTGCGCTGTCCGTGGGGTTGTCATTAAAGTCTCCCATCACCACCACGCGGGAGTAAGGCTCGCCCATATAAAGATTGTCAATCTTACTGCGCAACACTTGTTCAGCCTGCATACGTTTGGCCTCGCTTTTTTCTACACCATCCCTCCTGCTTGGCCAGTGATTTACGAAAAACCAAATGGGGTACGCCTCGTCAATAAATCCTTTGAAGTAAATGATATCCCTGGTTCTGTCGCTATCAAGTTCTACCCGTAAGTAACTATTAAATACCTCTTCCACAACATCCGCATTATACAGCAAGGCTACATCAATACCGCGTTCATCGGGCGAATCGTGATGCACTATTTTAAGATTGTATTTTGTGAGTGCAGGCTGAGCAATTAAATCTTCCAGCACTTTACTATTTTCCACTTCGGCCAAGCCAATAACCAATGGCTCTATCGTGTCGCACAAAGAGGAAATAACCTGCGCAATGTGAGTCAGTTTAGTTTGATACTTTTCGCTATTCCACTGCAGTTTTGATTGTGGCAAAAACTCTTCATCATCCGTATCAGGACTATTGATCGTATCAAAAAGGTTTTCAGTATTGTAAAAAATTACCCGCGCAGGCTTAAAGATGGATTCCTCCTCCTGGGCAAACAGCGAAACAGCGAACAGTAAACAGAAAGAAGTTAAATAGCTTTTCATTAAATGTAGCTTCCTGCCGCAATAAGCTTTAACTCTTCGTCAGCTAATAGCGGTGCATAGCCCAAAACTAAAGCTTTTGAAACATCCAGGGATACATCGGCAGGCCTTGGGGCCGCCATAACAACATCCTTTTGAAGACAGGACTCTATCAAACTCTCATTTAACCCGAAAGCTTTTGCAGCCTTAAGCCCAAACTCATAACGCGATAACCTTTGCTTGCCTGCCAAATGCAGAACTCCCGATTGCGTAAACAGAAAATGAAGTATACCGGCGCTTATACTTTTGGCCCCGCACACACTCCGGTATTCGTCTAAAAAAAGTTTAACAGCTTCGCCTGCTTTTAGTTTAGTTATAAACTGCTGCAGGTATTTGCCCTCTCCCGCTTCTGCAGCACCAAACATTAAAGGCAAGCGGACAATCAACGACTTCGGATAGATTTTAAGTGTATCCTCTTCGGCTTTTGCTTTTTGTTCTCCGTAAAGGCTTAGCGGGTTTTTAGCATCCCCTTCGCGATATCTTCCTTTTTTACCATCAAACACTAAATCTGTTGAGGCAAATACAAAAGGGATATTAAAATCGCTGCAAATTCCGGCAAGGTTTTCGGTAGCCTGCACATTTACTGTAAAGGACTCTTCCTTATGTTGCTGGCAATAATTGGCATCGCTTACGGCTGCAAGATGAATAAGGGCATCAGGCTCTATATCATCCAGCACATTGCCCGTTTCAATGTAGTTGGTAACATCGCAGCGCAGCATAGTAACACCGGCGGTTGTCACCTGCTTGTTATGGTAAAAGCCATACACCTCATAATCTGCCGCTGCAAGCCGTGCCAAATGGTAACCCAAAAAACCGGCTGCGCCGGTTACCACTATCTTCTTTTTCATGCACTACAATATACCGGGAATAATTTTGTACGGTACTGCCTGGCAGTACTTTTCCCAATCCTTACCATACTTGTTACGGCACTTCTGATCATCGCGGAATGAGCGATGAACTAAAAGCACAGTAAGAAAAATAAGATAGAAAAAAGGGAAGAGATAAGAAAAACCTGTAGCACAGCTCCAGAAAAAAGCAGAGAGTAATTCGGGTACATAGTGGAAGTGGCGGCTTACACCCCAAAAGCCGGAAGCCAACAACAGATTAGTTTTGCGTTCACCGCTTTCAGTAGTATAGCTGGCTTCAATAAGTTGCGGTTCGCGGCCCCATATTTTTGTTTTACCCTTTGTAGCGCGTACAATCTGGCGTTGCCAATCGGCCCAGTAGTTCATCCATATAGCAACAAAACCCGCTACAAAAATTACGGCGGCCATTATCCAGCTAAGCCCAACCGGGTGAGCAACCATAAACATTGCCGGCGAAGTGTAAATAGCAGGTACCCACACCAGGCAACCCCAGCAAATCATAAAACCCGCCCGGTCCACCTGTATATCCATGCTCTTCATATAGCCGCTTTCCCAAACAAAAAATTTAAACAGGTAGATGAAGAGAAGCGCAGCAGAAACAATAATGGCCCAATCAACCTTGCCATACATTTCGTACTGTGCAAAAGGAAATGATACCACTATTATGGCCCAGCCCGTCATACCAAAACGGCAATTGGTAAACTGCTTTACATCCCAACCCAAAATTCGGGGAAACAATTCTGTGCCCCAGTAATAGTCGAAAACAAAATTACCCGTGTGCGAGTTATCTGATGAGGATGGAAAAAACCTGCCTTTAAAATAAAGCACCAGGCAAAAGGCAAGGGCAGTAAAGTTTAACGCTCCCAGTATATCGCCAAAGTTTTGGTAAATAATTGCCGCAGAGAATAGCTTTAGCCACAAGGTGCAAATGAAGAATAAAACAAAGGTGATGAGGTACGTTGCCAGCCCATTATCTACATATTCAGGAACGTTGCCTTTTGCTGTTACTGTTCCTTTGTATTTTCTGCCGGGCACAAGGCGCATAAGTGCTAATTGCAATGCTGCAAAAACCCCGATAAGTTTCCAGGCTGTTGCGCTGCCAAAGAAATGTGGAATCCAAACCTGGTAAAGCAGTTGAAACAACCCTTGCCCGCGTATTGCATCCCATAGTTTAAGAAAGGAGCCATCAAGGTTGGCCGCGGTATACCACATCAACATGGCAAATGGCGGACAAACAACAACTAAAAAAAGCGGAACTATGGTGCGGGTTAAAAAGTTACTCGGCGTGGTAGACCATCCTGACATGTGCGTGGGTTTAAGTGCAAGAAAAACAAAATATTGTAATTAATGCACTCATGAAACGCTGTTCAGAATAGCTTATTGCTATATATCCAACAGTAGATCAACAGGGTCCATACCCAGCAACATTTTGTGCGGGTTTTCCAGGTAATCTTTTACGCTAACCAAAAAGCTTACTGATTCTTTACCATCAATAATGCGGTGGTCGTAACTAAGGGCCACATACATCATGGGGCGTATAACCACCTGGCCATCTATGGCCATAGGGCGGTCCTGTATTTTATGCATACCCAGTATGGCAGTTTGCGGAGGGTTAATGATAGGCGTACTCATTAAAGAACCAAACACGCCACCGTTGCTTATAGTAAACGTACCGCCGGTCATTTCATCCATAGTCAATAATCCATCGCGGCCTTTTATTGCCAGTTCTTTAACCTTCTTCTCAATACCCGCCAGGCTTAGTGATTCTGCATTGCGTATTACCGGTACAACTAATCCCTTAGGAGTTGAAACGGCAATTGAAATATCACAGTAGTCATGATAAACAATTTCGTTTTCCTCTATATAGGAGTTAACTGCAGGAAACTTCTCTAATGAAAGGCAAACAGCTTTAGTAAAAAAGCTCATCATGCCCAGGCCCACTTCGTTCTTCTTCTTAAAGGCATCGCCGTACTTTTCGCGTATCTTATTAATAGCGGTCATATCCACCTCGTTAAAGGTGGTAAGCATAGCCGTTGAGTTTTTTGAATACACCAGGCGCTCGGAAATAGTTTTGCGCAAGCGGCTCATTTTTTCGCGGCGCTCATTGCGGCTAAAGGCTTCGCGCTGTGGTAAATTCAGTTTATTGCGCACAGCAGCAAGGGCATCTTCCTTGGTAATTTTGCCGCCCGTGCCGGTTCCTTTTACATCTCCGGCTTTAAGACCACCTTCTTCCAATATCTTTTTAGCAACCGGCGTAGCATGTATATTCTCCTGCTTCGCAGGCTCCACTTTAGGGGCTTCCTCTTTCTTAGGAGCTTCCGTTTTGGTTTCCTTACTTTCAGCCTTAGGGGTTTTTACTTCCGCCTTTTTAGTTTCAGGCTCTGCCTTACCGGCAGGTTTAGCTGCACTTTCGTCAATATTGCAAATTACAGCACCCACCTTTAAATCATCACCTTCTTTGGCAACCAGCTTAACTACACCGGCCGCAGGCGCAGGTATTTCCTGGCTGGCCTTATCTGTTTCCAATTCGCATACGGGCTGGTCTAACTCCACATAGTCTCCATCCTTAACCAAAAAGCGGCTTAAGGTTACTTCTGTTATTGATTCGGCAATGGCCGGAACTTTTAATTCAGTCATGTGTTCTTATATATATTTCCTGATTCGTAAATTCGGGATGCAATATTACCCAAAAAGCATGGATTAACATTGCTTAAACAGCGGAACAAGAAAAGGGGCGAATGGAAAGATAAACCGGAAGCCCGGGTACAGCATTTGATGGAGTTAAACCACAAAAACCAAAAACACCCTATGCAAAAATCACTATTTATACTTTTGGCAGCCGTTTTTTCGGCTACCACCCTTAACGCCCAGCTTTCTACAAGTGAGCCTAATACAGGCTCTTTTGTAACTATGAATGGTATCGCTATCGTTAACATTGTTTATAACGATTCAGCCTATAAGGCGGTTAGCAACGACCTTCATATACAGGTAAACTACGATAATGCTGAAATTATGCTTACGCTGGACCCGCATAGCTTTCGTACTACCAACGACAGCCTGAACGCCATTTGGAAGAGATTGGTGTTTGATAACTTATGGACCTATACCGGCAAACTAAACATTCCTTACATAAATACTGAGGATAACGACCCTGAGCCGGTTGCCACTGAGGGAGAGTTAACCACCCCAACACAAAAATACCACCTGGTTGGCCGCGGCGACCTCCACTGTGTGAATGATGCCTCCATTAAGTGCGTAGTAACCTTAAACTTCCACATGAAACTGGCAAGGCAACTGCTGGATGCCGCCGGACTGGTTGGATTAAAAGAAGACTTTACTATCAGTATCAAACAGGCAATACTGGAAAAAGTAAAGTGAAATCTCAATCAGGAGAAGGCCCTTTGCAGTATAACTTCCTGTTCGCTCAGGTGCACTTTCTTAAAGCCGGTTGCCGGTGATGCCGAGTTTTTGCGGGCAATGCCCTTAAGGCCTAATTTTTCGTGTAAGCGGGCGTGCATAAAATACCATGCACCCATGTTTTCCGCTTCCTCCTGCACCCACCACACTTCGGCTTTAGGATATTTTTGAGCCAGGGCAATCATTTTATCCTGAGGCACCGGATACAGTTGCTCAACACGGGCTATAACCACGTCTTCTATTTTATCGCGCTCTTTTCTTTCCAGCAAATCGTAGTAAATCTTACCGCTGCAGAACAGAATTTTGCGCACCTTCTTTGATTTAGGCTCATCTACCAATAACTCCTGAAAGCCGCCTTTCATCACCTTATCAATAGATGACACACACTTAGGATGGCGTAGTAAAGATTTAGGGCTCATTACCACCAATGGCTTGCGGAACGGCCAGCTTACCTGCCTGCGGATAGCATGGAAAAAATTGGCAGGGTCTGAAACATTAACTACCACCATATTCATTTCAGCACATTGTTGCAAAAAGCGCTCTAAGCGGGCAGAGGAGTGCTCAGGACCCTGACCCTCGTAGCCATGCGGTAACAACATTACCAGGCCAGTGTTGCGTTGCCACTTGCTTTCGCCACTGCTTATAAACTGGTCTATAATAATCTGCGCACCGTTTACAAAGTCGCCAAACTGCGCTTCCCATATCACTAATGGGTCCGGGCTTGGTAAGGAGTAACCATATTCAAAGCCAAGCACACCATATTCGCTAAGGTGAGAGTTGTATATAAAAAACCTGCCCTGCTTTTCGCCCAGGCTGCAAAGGCGGCAATACTCCATATCGGTATTTTCATCGCTTATTACAGCATGGCGGTGAGTAAATGTTCCGCGCTTAACGTCTTCGCCACTAAGGCGCACATCCTTGCCATCTAACAAAATACTTCCGTATGCCATCAGTTCAGCAGCGGCCCAATCCAGCATACCTTCCTCGCGCATTAACTTCTTGCGCTCTTCCATGTACTTCTGCACCTTACGTAAAGGCACAAAGCCTTCCGGCACTTTAGTTAGCCCTTCAATAAGTTGCTCCACCTGCTTTTTTGAAATGGAGGTATCAGGTGAGGATTGAAAATCTTCAATAGTGGCTTTGCGCAGTTTTTGCCAGGCCAGTTCGGTAGGTTGTGGCTTATACGGCAGCGGGTGCTGCTTAACCAAATTCAAACGTTCCTGAAGATCGTTCCAAAACTCCTTCTCCATACGTTTGGCCATTTCGGCATGCACGCTTCCTTCTGCCTCCAGTTGTTTGGAGTAAACATCGCGCGGGTTATCATGCTTATCAATCAGCTTGTACATTACCGGCTGCGTAAACTTAGGGTCGTCGCTTTCATTATGGCCCCAACGGCGGTAACATACCATATCAACAAAAATATCCTTGTTAAACTCCTGGCGGTATTCAGCAGCCAACTCACAGGCAAAAACAGTTGCTTCAATATCGTCGCCGTTTACGTGTATAACCGGTGCTTCAATAGTAGAGGCTATTGAAGTAGAATAGTCGCTTGAACGGGCTTCATCAAAATCAGTAGTAAAACCTATCTGGTTATTAATTACAAAGTGTATGGTACCGCCGGTGTAGTAACCGTCCAGCTTAGCCATTTGTAATACTTCGTAAACAATACCCTGGCCTGCCACAGCGGCATCGCCGTGTATCAGTATCGGAAGTATCTTATCGTAGTCCGAACCGTAAATAGCATCGGCCTTAGCGCGCGCAAAGCCTGTAACAATAGGATCAACCGCCTCCAGGTGCGAAGGGTTCGGCATCAGTTTAAGATAAACTGATTTTTTATCGCTTACCGGGTATTGTGAAGAGAAGCCAAGGTGATATTTAACGTCGCCGTCGCCCATGGTTTCATCGTACTGTATGTTGCCTTCAAACTCGTTAAATATCTCCTCGTAGGTTTTGCCCATTATATTGGCAAGTATGTTCAGACGGCCACGGTGCGCCATGCCAATTACTACTTCCTCTACCTTTAAGGCAGAGGCAGTACGAATTATTGCATCCAACGCCGGAATGGTGGTTTCGCCGCCTTCCAGAGAAAAACGCTTTTCTCCTATGTATTTGGTTCCTAAAAACTTCTCGAATACTACAGCTTTATTAAGCATGCGCAGTATGTGCTCTTTCTTTTCAACCGGGTAGTTGATCTGCTTACCCTTGGTTTCTATCCTTTCGCGGAAAAAGTCCACCTCAGCCTTCAGGCGCACATGGCCTAACTCAAAGCCCAGGCTACCGCAATAAAGCTGCTTCAGCCTTTCAATTATCTCGGCAAGGGTGGCGTTTGGCAGGCCAACCTCCGACCCAATACTGAATTTCCGGCCTAAATCCTTCTCCGTCAGACTGAAAAACTCAAGTCCTAGCTCCGCTTTGCGGTCCTTACGGGGCTTAAGGGGGTTGGTTTTAGCCTCCAGGTGGCCTTTGCGGCGGTAGGCATCTATTAAGCGGTAAACCTTAAATTCATCGGCCGAAACGCCGGCTTTACCGTTACCGTTGTAGCTAATTGACGCAAAATCAAATCCTTCAAAAAATTTCCTGAACTCCGGATCTACCGAAGAAGGGTCGTTTTTAAAGTCACGATACAGATTATCAATGTATTCCGGGGTGGCATTTGCCAAAAATGAGTAACTATCCATGGTAAAAAGTCCTTGCAAACAGGGACGGCAAAATTAAGGGGTAAAATCGGATTTATATAGCCTTGTTTTGGAAATAAGCGCACGAAAGCTATATTTGCAGTCCTTTTTTAAAATC
Organism: Chitinophagales bacterium; assembly: GCA_039811145.1. GTDB lineage: Bacteria > Bacteroidota > Bacteroidia > Chitinophagales > LD1 > Bog-950. The sequence goes on from JBDHYB010000014.1 coordinate 23,052, forward strand.
GTAGAAGAAATGGCAAACCACAAATCAGCCGAAAAACGTGCCCGTCAGGCAGCAAAACGCAGATTATTCAACCGTTATTACGCAAAAACTATGCGTAATGCCATCCGCGACATCCGTGCTGAAAAGAAAGAAGCAGAAGCAAAGAAATCTTTGCCTAGCGTATTGTCTGTAATCGACAAACTGGCTAAACGCGGTTATATTCACAAAAACAAGGCCGGCAACTTAAAAAGCAGCCTGATGAAGCGTTTTGCCGCTAAAAAGAAGTAATCAGTAAAACCTGGCTATAACAAAAGCTCTGCTTGTGCGGGGCTTTTTTGTTTGTACTTAACTCCCATTCTTTAGACTTAATCGGGCCATAAAACCTTACACTTTTGGCCCTTTCTACCTTCCGAAGCCTACCCCGGCACGGTAAAATTTAACGTAGCCCTTTTAAAACCAAAAGGCCCCGACAGAGTTGCCGGAGCCTTTTAAGGTTAGTGTTTTGTTCTTACTTATTATTAATGTAAACCTGTTTGCTAACTACACCGTTCTCGGTTACCACGGTAACCAGCACATATGCTGCTTCAAGGTTCTTCAGTTCACGTGTGTATATACTGCTGTTGTTCACCTTATCGGTAGCAATTTGTTGCCCCAACAGGTTGTAAATTGCAACTGTAGCGCTAAGCTGTTTCTGCTTGCTGAAGTCAACAAACACGCGGTTACCGTTACTCCATATATTAAAGGCATCATTATCGGCCTTTATTAATCCGGTAGCCTGTTTAGCGGTAATGGTAACCATTTCGTCAGTTGTTGAAACACAGCCATCGGCATTGCTAACCGTTAAGCTAACGGTAAAGGTGCCTTCGGCGGAATATTGGTGAGTTACAACTGGCAGGGCGCTGGTGATATTGTCACCAAAGTTCCACTCGGTAGTTACGGCGCCTGCAGTGTTAGAAGTAAAGGTTATGTCCTCGCCTTCTTCAGCAACTGTTTTATCAGTTGACATAAGCGCTGCGATAGGTGTTGAACCGTTAACCTGCACATTCTTAACCACGGTATAGTTGTTATTATCAACCAGGGTTATAGTATAAACACCGGCGGGTACGCTTAAGGACAATGGGCTAGTATTGTTCAACGTACCACTGCCGATGTTATTCCCTAATAAGTCCTGAATGCTGTATTGCCAATTCGCTGATCCGGGTTGCTCAACCTGTAATTGTCCTAAGGCTTCGCAACCTGATGCAGTGGTAGTAAACTCCGCCTTAGGTGTAAAGTGTAACACAAAGCGGTTCCAGTTGTCGGTAGTAGTTGAGGTAAAGTTGTAGTTGCCACTTCTAACATCATGCATAGTACCGGTCTTTTTATCTTCCAGCATAATGTAGCTGGTAGGATCAAAGCTTTGAAGGCCGTCAAAACTAATGCTGTAATTACCCGCAACACCCGGTTCGAAGCCAACATTTACAGTACTGGTTTGGGTAATAGAGGTATTCATGTTTTTAGAATACCACTGCAGCGGGTCGTTGTTGTAACTGTAAAGTGTGTGACGAGCTAATGCGCCTGATAACTTAACCGCATCTAACTGGCTATCGAATTGTGTTGTAGCATCAGCGTTAAAGCCTACTGTAGTTTTATCCTTTAACCCGTTGTTTGTGTTGGTTACATACAAGGTTAAAGTTTCGCTGTTGTTTAATGCCTGAAACTGCTGCGGATTCTTGCTCCTGCTAGATCCATTAATAGTAAACGGCATTGGCCCGCCGGCGGTACTTCTTCTTACAAAAAATGCCTGGAACGGTGCAATAACGGTTTCGCTGGTGTAGGTTCCGGCAAAAGGCCCTGTAGCATTCCATACAGCATATTGTGCATCGTAACCTGCAGGCACCGGTGCAGCGTTAAGGTCAAGAGTGGCGAGGTAAGGATTGCTTACCATAGTCCAGCCGGCAAGTGTTGGACGCCCCTGTAAGCTTACGTTAAACCAACCGCCGTTTGAGCCATTCTGCGTATAGGACGAAGCAAGGTTTGGAGGGCCTGAAACAGATAGCGTTCCTGCACCCACTTTACGTACTGAATAACCTTTGCCCGGTGTAATTGTATTTGCTGCTGCTTCTACTTTCCAGCCTGCCACATTACAGCTTGCACCATTGCTTTGGTCGTAGCTGTAAACATTACCGTAAAGTGAACCCGCGGCAAGGGCAGTTTCGTCGCAGTTACCGGTTGCAGTTACAAATCCGCTGCTGCCATTGGCCGAACCAAAATTAGCGGCTACTGTTCCACCCACTGGTGTACCAAAATAGTGCGCATCCTGGTAGGCAGCGGCATCATAGGCGCGTTGCGCAGTAATGTTACCGGTAATGGTGCCGGTGTAACCGCTGCTGAAATCATCCAGTATTGCAATTTGATTAGATGAAGTGCTACGGAAACGAAGTATGGCTGATGAGTTGACACTTAAGTTACCAAACTGCAAATCCACTTCGTTAAAAATATCGATACGGCTACCGGCAGCTATAGTAGCACCGGTAGGATTCATTAAACGCAAGATATTTATCTCTAACTTGCCGCTAACGTTTTGTGGCGCAGCACCACCCAATACCAATTCATTAATGCCAATAACCTGCGCAACACTTGCAGAGCCTCCTGTAACATTGCCACATACATTCAGGCTTTGGTCCAATGTTAAGGTAGCACCATCTTGTAGCGTGATGTCGCCAACGCTGGTAGCTACGTGCACTACAGGGTCAATTGGCAGGTTTGGTATCAGCACATCATCGCCGCAGGCTGATGGAACTACATTATAACTCCAGTTGCCGGCTGTAGCCCAATCATCCGTATTACCAAGCCATGTGTTAGGGCCGGTAAGTATAGAGTTGCCTTCTATTCTGAAAATAAAATCTCCGTAATTGGTTTGCAACAGCAAGCTATCCTGTTTTAAACCTGCAATAAGGGGATGGAAAGTAATTTGCACCTCCGTAGTATCATAAGGCCCCAAACCCGGAGCCGGCATGGTGGTTATAGTAAACTCGTTGTTTACATATAATGCTGCAAAACCAATGCTTATACCCGTAGTATTATTTATGCCCGAGTTAATAATACGGAACGTACGGCTTACTGTTGAGCCCGTTGAAACATTACCATAGAATGTAAAGTTGGCCGCACTGGTGGTAGTAGAATGGTTGCCTATAACAATTCCATTACCCGTCACTATTAATTGCGGGAACCCTTCGTCAATGTTTCCATCACAGTTATCATCAATGGTATTGTTAAGCTCAGGTGCACCGGGGTATACTGAGTTGTTGTTATCGTTACAATCTCCGTTTGCTAAAACATACGGCGCTAATGGTGAGTTACCGAAACACATGGTAATTCCTGCACCTGCACCAAAATTATCGCCGTCGTTATCTACATAAACTATGGCACTTTGCCACATAGTATTATCGTTATCATCACAATCGCCGCTAACACCGGCAGTAGTTGTGTAGCCTGCTCCTGGGCTGTTGCAAGAGTTAACCGTGCTTAAATAATGGCCATCAGCATCGGCATCAAGGTACCAGGTAGCAATTGTATGTACAGCCGCATCATTGTCATTACAATCAGTGCCGTTGGTAGTTAATGAATAATTTACAGGTATTGTAGCGCCATAACATACTACTGAAGTACCATCGTCGTAACCATCACCGTCAACATCAACATACAGGGTGCCCGTTTGCCATTGCGCTGCATTGTTATCGTTGCAATCGCCCAATGAACCACCGCTAAGCGTATAACCTGTACCGGGGCTGTTGCAGGAGGTAACTGTGCTTAAATAATGTCCATCATTATCGGCATCAAGGTACCAGGTTACAATTGGCGTAATATTTATGGTAATGGTATTACTGCTTGCTGTATTAGTATTTAAACATGCTATTGAAGAAGTTATGTCGCAACGTATTTGATCACCATTAACCAGCGTAGAAGAAGTATAAGTTGGCGTTGTAGCCACCTGGATGCCGTTCTTTTTCCAACTGTAGGCAGGTGAAGCTCCACCATATGTAACAACTGCACTAAACGTTATTGAAGTGCCTGCACAAACGGTACTACCCGGGTTGGCTGAAATGGTTACGGTTGGAGTAACCGCCGGCTTAACAACTGTTACGTTACTAAAGCAGCCGTTGGTATTTCCACTGCCATCAACTACGGTTAGTAATACGTTGTTAGCGCCAAGGTTACTTGCATTAAAACTCGTTTTGCTCAGGGTCATCGAGGCTATGCTGCAGTTATCGCTACTACCGTTATTTACCTGGGCTACGGTTAAAGTAGCATTGCAAAGCGTGTCAAGAGGTAAGGTAACGTTTTGACACAATGCCACGGCACGCATAGTATCGCTTACAGTAACCACTGCATTGCAACTTGCTGTATTAGCGCTTGCGTCAGAAGCAGTTACCGTAACGTTGTTTGCACCTAAGTTTGTACAGTTAAAAGTTGTTTTGCTGGCGGTTACTGAAGTAACTGCACAGTTATCTGAAGTGGCAGGCACTGCAGGGGTAGACCAATAAACAATCACTTTACCAAAGCCTGTATTTACTCCCGGCGTAGTGCTTCCTGCAGTTACTCCACCTATGTAAGATGAGCCACCACCGGCATTATTTCCTGCGCCGCCACCATAGTAGCCACCCCCACCGCCGCCTAACGTATTCGTACATCCGCTTACAATGCCTCCGCCCTGGCCCAAAGAGCCGCTTAAGCCGGGATTATTTGAACAACATGTAGTACATCCATTAGCGCCGCCTGCGCTTTGCGTGCCGCCACCACCGTCATAATCGTTTGCATTACCGGCCACGCCTGTTAAGCCACCGCCTGCACCGCCGGTTCCAATCCCACTCGGGCCCAACCAGCAACCGCCGCCGCCGCCGCCGGCAACCAGTACTCGGTTTGCAAGTGCAGTACCGCCCACCCTTACGTCTGAGGCACCACCGCCACCACCACGCGCGTTGGTAGAAGTTTGGCCAAGGGCATTTCCACCGCCATTAAACCCACCACAACAAATAGTATTTGCGGTACTTGGCGTACCTCTGCCTCCTACATAAATGTTTAACACCTGGCCCGGGGTTACAGCAAGGTTGCCTGTAGCTAATCCACCTTTACCGCCTACACCTATATTGCCGGTAATTTGACCATCGCCACCTGAAGCGCCCCACGCCTTTAAAGTAACTGATGTAATACCTGCAGGCACAGTAAATGTTTGCTGCGCGCCAGTGTAATTAAACACAGTTGAGTCAAGGCCGCCTGCCACATTATTCAATACATCATTAACCGTAATACTTCCGTTACCGGTAGCATCCAGATAAACTGTGGCCGGCTTACAGCTAACCGTTGGTGGAGTAACATCACCCGTAACTGTTATGCTATTGCTGGTTGACGACAGACAGCCATAGTAACCTACAGCATTCATATTATAAACTGCAGGCGCGCCGGTTGTTACAGTTTGTGTGGTGGCCCCATTGCTCCATGCATAACCCAGATAGGTAGTGCCGGGACTTAACACCACTGTGTTACCGGGACATAATTGCGTAGGCCCGCCTGCAGTTATAACGGGCGTAGAACTATTATTGTAAGTTAATCGTATGTCATCAAAAAACGTACTGCCACCTAAAAGGCTGGCGCCACTAAAGCGCAATCTTAAATTGGCTGCCTGAGGTATTCCTGACGCTATTACTCCTTCCTGCCACGATGAGGATGAAGGTGTATAAGAGTGCGGCAAGGTTGTATAATTCGTTCCATCCGTGCTATAGGCTATGCTGTACGAGCCGAATACTGAAGAATACAACACGCCATAACGTAAAACCAGGTTGTTTAAACCTGTAGTGTTTATACCATCAATAGTAAACGTACGGGCAGAACCTAAAACCGGTGGTGAAGGGATTTGAAGGTTTGCGCCGCCGCTGGCACCGGTATAGCCGGTTGATGGGCTGGTATTATTTACTACAACGGTAGTGGTACTGGCGCTCATCGTATAACCATCATTATCGAAACCATTGTTGGTTTCGTGGGTAGCAACTGTGGTAGATGCGCCTACTGAACCCATGCTCTCAGTAAATACTGAAGAAGGCTGCCAGGGTATTACCGATACTATGGCCGAGGCTGATGTACTGGTGGTACAAGTGGTAGCAATAGTATAGCCCAGGGTGGCATTACCGTTAAACGTTGATGACCACGTTACCGTTACTGAATTATTGGATGGTGCAATTGTTCCCGCTGCACCGGGTGAAATGCTCCAGTTATAGCTTAGAGCATCAGGGTTGGTAGGCACGCTATACGTTGAGGTACCTGCCGCCTGACAGCGTATGAATGGGCTGCCGGTAAAAGAAAATGAGGGTGATGGAGGCCCAACTAAAATTGTAACGGGCACTAATAATGTATCAATAGGAGCAGAAGAAATTAACCGTATCTGATAGCCACTACCATTTGCGGTTCCTGCCGGAACGGTACAGGTAATAGCTCCAACACTGCTTGCTGTTGCACTACCAATAGTAACCGCAGTAGCGAAAGAAGCTGAAGCATCAGAGAACTCTACCTTAAACACGTTACCTATATCATAAACACCGGTGTTACTGAACGTAGCAGTAAAGCTGCCGCCGGCACATACTGCAGAGTCAGACAGAGAAACATAAGTCAAACTTTCGTTATCCGTCCTCTCCATTATGGCGCGGTAAGGCCCTGCGTTTGTTACGTCCGTCCAAAGGCCGGTGGTTTGTATCGTTGCAAAATTTTCAGCTCCACCGGCATTATCCGGCTGGCCCGCAGTCCAGTTTGTATAGGTTGTAGGTTCACCATTTACGTTCACAAAAGTACCCTCTGTAATCTCATCAGTAAGGCCCTGCCAACGCACAGCCGTATTCAGTATATTCTGCACGTAGGTCTGCTCTGTTGAACTGCTAATAGCTACCAGATTGGTGCACTGGCTTTCAGCATTTGTTTTTGCGGTAGTCCAGTTACTGGTACCATTGCTTAAATAGTAGTGCTTACCGTTGGCTGTGCCCTGGTAAGGGTAGGTAGCAATAGCCACACCATGCGTTGTATTTACAGTAACATTAAAATTTACCGGCGTGGCATTTCCGCAGGCGTTTGCAGGGGTGCAGCTTAAGGTAGCAGTGCCGCTATAAGAAGAACTCCATTGTACAGTAGCCGTGCGTGTACTTGAGGTAACTGTGCCTGCTGCCGGCGGAGTTAACGCCCATGTATAAGATGAAGCATTAGCTGCAGCCGTTACACCATACACATTTGTTTGCCCGGCACACACACTTAACCCACCGGTGCTGGCTGCACTACTGGTGCCAAGTTGTGTTATAGTAATATTAGCGCCGTTATCAGCACCTATAGTTGCGGGGTTAGAACCTACCACGCGTATGCGATAACCATTGCCGGATACAACAGCAGGTATTGTGGCTGTTATAGAACCGCTTGCTGTGCCGGCCAGTGTGCCTATTGACACTGGTGATGCAAAACTACCTGAAGCATTACTTAACTGGGCAGTAAAAACATTGCCTGCATTAAAGGTGCCTGATATAGTAAACGGAACTGTAATCACACTACCCGTACAAAGCGGAGAAGAAACAGTACCCGTGCTGATACCGGCTATACAAACTGCCAAAGAAGATGAAGCCCCCGTACCGCAAACGTTAACCGGTTGCACACTAACATTACCGCACCAGGGTGTACTGGATGTAGTGATTGTGATAGAATTAGACGTTGAAGAAGCTGATGTTACAATTGCACCGGGCGGCAATGTCCAGTTATAAGAGGTGGCATTTGCAACTGGCGAAATGGAATAAGTTATCCCAGTTTGGCCAGGCCCAAGATTGGTAGGGCCGGTTATTGCGCCCGCATTACCGGGTACCGGGGTAATAACAGGGTTAAGATTAATGGTAACGTTAACTGTACCACAAGGACCTGTACCTGTAGCTGTATAAACAATAGGGCTTGCGGCAGTTGCAATTACTGAAGTACCGCTGGTAGTATTTAAGCCGGTTGCCGGCGACCATGACCAAGAGGTATAGGTACCCGTATTAGTTAAGTTAATTGGAATAGGCGAGCCTGAACAGATATTGGCCGTGTTACCCGTAGTATAGCTTACACCGTTAACACTAAAGTTAATATTGGTTGCGGCCAGCGCTTGTGTTAACTGCGAAGAACTTAATATGTATGCATAAGCAAAGGTGGTACTTTGGTTTGGGGCCAGGTTGCCCAGGTTAAATGCAATAGATATGGCAATATCATTTGTTGTACTTCCCGACTGAAACAACCCTGTTCCGTTATAAATATCAAGGGCGCTGCGATTTCCAAAGCCTCCGTATGTAACTTTTGCTCGACTATCAATTGAACCAAGCCCCAGGTAAGCGCCGTACGTTAGGCCTGTTGCCGAAACCAGCGCCCTGTTACATACATCCGGGTTTTGATATACAATGGCATTGTTAGTGTTGAAGTTACCGGTAAGTGGCTGCTCCATATCAGGGTCCACATTACGCATATAATATACGTTGTTAATAGTAGCGGCCGATGTATTGGTTACCGTAACCTCCGTTATAAAATACAATGCATTGGTTGGCATATAAGTTCTGGCAGTAACATTAAGCCCACTAATGGCTCCTTGCCATGTTGCAGAAACCTGGCCCGACGCATTGGTGTAATTAATAATGGAACCGGGAATTTGGCTGCTTCCGCATATTTGGTTGTTATTATAATTCGTGCCATTTACTGTCAAACCCCACCCTTCTTCAGGGCTACCCGGTAGAAAGTAATCGCCAATGTAGTTCGGGGTTCCGGTGGCCCAACCATCCTGAGCGGGGTCGGCAACAAAACCCAGTTGAGTGCCCGGACCGCCGCGGGCATGGTAACCGGCAGGTGCATTTACAGTACTTGCAAAGTTGCCACAAGGCCCAATGCCAACCTCTACATAGCTGCCTTGTAAAAAGGCATTACCGCTAACCAGTTGAGCGTTTAAGTTGAACGTAAGCAGCAGCAATAGGCAGCCTACAAGAACGGGTAGTTTCTTTTTCATTAGTGCTTTATATTGTAATTAAATTAAATACTATCCACTGCGGTAAAAAACCTGTTTCACCGCTCCCACCAAAATGGCTTCCATTAATCCTTCTTATGCTCAGTCCTAATCCACCATGCCAGCGCAGCAAAACCCAGCAACAAAGCCAGTGCTATTCCGGTTAAGTCCATTTTTATTTCAATAAATTGTTTCTGAAAGCAGTAGCAACAGCCTCCGCCATATTCACAGCCTCCAGCTTCCGAAGCAGGTTTTTACGGTGCGTTTCTACCGTATCCACACTTATGTTCAGCCGTTCCGCAATATGTTTAGTAGCGTATCCATCAGCAATCAGACTTAATGTTTGATGTTCCCGGTTACTTAGCACTGTCAGCACCCGTACTCCATTGGTTATCAACTCGTCTGTGTTTGCTTTTGCCTTACTTTTTTTCGAAATGTTTCGTCCTTTCTTAGCCATAGGTTATAAAGCCAAAGATTACACATCCGCAAACCATTGTCAATCACGGTAAACAGTGATTTTCGCCAAGAAATGAAAGAAAGTTAATAAGTAGTAACCGGGAGTACGCTACTTAAAAGGGGAGCGTATTTGATAATGCCTTGGTTTAAGGCGAGCGGTATAAGGCCGCATTATAAAGAAATTAAATAAAGGGTTGCTGTGTTTTAAATAACCATACATGGCCTGGGGTTCGGCCCCTATAGTACTTTTTATTTCAGGGGCAGTGCGCCCAAAGTGTAATCGGGTTGCTTTATGTTTAATGCCATAACCTACCATATCGTACATCATATGTTGGTATAAGTGTATAGGTTTGCACACTACATGGTCCATACCGGTATAATGCACCTCAATACGCTTACCTATATGAAAGGCAGAGATAAAGCCTATCATCAGGCCATCTTTAAAATAGCCAAACACATGGTAATTTTGCGGTAGCTGCAACTTTTGCTGATAAAAATAATCCTGCGGTAAGGTGGCCAATTTAAAATCAGCATTCTCCATTACCTTATTATATAGTTCAAACAAGCGCGGCTGATGCTGTTGTATATCGGCAGCACTCAACTCCTGCATTTCAACGCCGTTATCATGGCACAACGCGTAAACCTTTTTTGCACGCACTCTATACTTTGACGACATGGCGTTTAAATAATCTTCAAATACGGTCCATTCGGGCTGTATTTGTAAGGTCATGTCGCTTTCAACTGTAATTTCATTAAAGCCATGCAATTTAAAATCACGGTCAAATTCGGTTTTAGGTTCGTACAAGTCCGAAATCAAGGTTGCTTTAATAGTAGGGGTTTGTCGCAATATCAACCGGGCAGCATTGCGCAAAAGTTTTGCCCTGGTTGGTTTATCAATATCCTGCGTAAAATAAAAACCGTTTTCACCGGTCATAAATACATTGCCGCTAACCAGCATCGGCATATTTATGCTGTTTAAAAAACGTTCGGTAACACCTTTCAGGTTGCGCAAAACAAAAGAGGGGTTCTCCGGAAAATAATTCATCAACTGTGCCCCTCTGAACATCACCACCTGAAAATACAAAGCGCCAACTGTTTCAGCATTTTTCTTCACCAACACATAGCGGAATTGTATGTCACCGGCACTACAGCGCTCTATCATAGCCAGGTAATCGTACTGCATCAGGTAGTTGCCTTCAGGCACCTGCCTGTTCCATTGTAAAGGATTCAACTCATTAACTGAATTGAATACATCAAAACAAAATTCTTTCGTAAGCTCGGTATCTGTCCCAAAGGGACACGCAATGCTGGTGTTCACGCACACAAATATTCAACTATTAGACGGATAAAGATTGTAAAAATTTTAAACTGCGCCCCTTGTAACACAGCGGCCCCAGTGATTTCCTAAAAAATAAAAGGCCCGCGCATTACATGTGCGGACCTTTTATGCGGGGCAACAACGCTAATGCGTTACTACCAATTGTTTTGTTCTTGTAATGCCACCCGAAGAAAGGCTGTATAAATAGGTGCCTGCCTGCAGAGTTGAGGTATTAAAAGATACCGTATTAAAGCCGGTGTTTTTCGGAGCTTCAATTTCCTGAACTAAACGACCGTTCAAATCATACAGCTTAAAGCTTATAGCACCGCTCTCAGGTAAAAAATATGTAAAGGTGGTAAGGTTGTTTGCCGGGTTAGGTTGCGCCTCGTACAATTGCGCCGAGCTTACAATATTATTCTGCGGCGCTATAATGCCGTTAGGCTGTTCAACCGTATCTAACAGCGTACTATCAATTATAAGATTCTCGTCCCCATTCTGATAAATCAAGTAGCTGAAGTAAACCAACATCATCTCGTCACTGGTAGCCTCGCCTACTGATACATCCTGCGGCGGATTGTTTGGGTTATTCGGGTTGTTGCTGGTATTGTCGTATGTAGCAAAACCATAAACTGTGCTACCCTTTGGTATAAACTGCAGCTTCTGCATGGTATAAAAACCCTGCCAGTGGAAATCCCAATCATCAATCTTAATTAAAGGAACTGTATCGTTCGATGGCGTTACTGCATATACCAACCAATCTTTGCAAATTAAGTGGGCGTGTGGTGCAATGTTTAATAACGAAACGCCCTGTATTGGATAGTTAGCGGGTATTGTAAAGGCCGATTCAAACTTCTTAACGGTGTTAGCCGGTATGTAAAGCGGACCGTTTTGCAGAGATGCTCCGAAACCTGAGCCGACAGGTATGTGGTTCAAAATAGGATTAATAGAAATCTGGCGGCCAACATTGGTGCTAAACCGCAGATTAAGCTTGGTGCTATCGGTTTTACCGGCACTACCAAACGGATAGTGTACCTGTATAACCAAATCGCTATTGGCATGCAGCTTAACGCCCATGTTAGCGGGGTAAACTTCTGGCCTTGTGCCCGGTACCCAGCCGCCAACTAAAGTGGTTTTATTACCCAGGCCTACACCGCCAAAGCTGGTATAACCGGGTTCAGGAGTGTTGTTATCTAATTGCTGTGCGTCATGGGTAGAGCTGCTGTCCTCGTAAATTAAAACGTGGTGTACAATGGTAGGGTCGCCGGGTATAACTTCAAGTGCAGTAATAAACTCATCCTGTGTTAAACCGGTTGGCAACACAAAACACTGGTATAAATCGCCGGGGTAGTTTGGCACTGTAAAGGCAGGCATGGTCAAAGTCTTGTCAACAGTACCAAGAGCTGAGCCATTGGTATACACTGGCGGAGCAGGTGTGTTAGCCGAGTTACCTTCAGGTGCTGAGTTATTAATCCAATCATTCAGCTTAGTTAAATCAGCGCTGCTTAATTTGCGCTCATCTTTAAAGTGTTTAAAATTTACATCGGGCGGCCAGGGGGGCATTTTGCCATTGTTAACGTAAGTGGCAATATCATAGCGGTGGCTATAAGCATCAGCATACGTAGTTAAATTAAACGGGGCCATACCGCCGGTGTGGTGGCAGCTCGTACAGTTATTATACATAATCTGGGCAATGTCGTTGCTCCAGGTAGGTGTTTGCCCCTGTTGGTTTTGCATAAATACAACAGATGCAAGCAATAGAAGTAGACCTTTTTTCATGAATTGGGTTTAATCGCTTTTTTGTAGACTGCCAAATGTAAGCAAAGTTTAACGGACGTATAGGTTAAGTTTTAATAAAACCACCTTGCCTTTATGCACCTTTACCTCAGTGTGCTTTAACGTAAAAGGTTGACAAAAGTTGACACTTTAAAATGCCAACCTTATTCTAAAAACATACTAAATAATTGATTTTCAATTATTTGCCAAAATATATTCTGATTGAAAAGGTTAACACGGTTCTTCCACAGGTTTTCATTCAACCAAGCGCACATGCTGCAAACGTACAAGGTCAATACTTCAATTTTCTGTAACAGCAAAGCATCCATTTTAGCCATATCAAATTTGTTGCTTATTATTTCTACCTCTCTATGCATAAAACAATATACAACCACTAAATATAAAACATTTAGCTCATTCATTGTATATTATCTAAAACAATTACTAAATGGCCTCCGTCGCTTCTGTAGCAGGCTGTGGTTCGGTGGCCCCTGTGTTTTTTGCCCGTTCGCGCACCATGTCAAACTCCTGCTCGTACTGGGCGTGGTTGGTGCTTAACAGGCGGTCCCATATATTAAAATACAGGCCGTAGTTGCAGGTAACTTTTTTGTGGTGCATGTTGTGGTGGGTGCTGGTATTGTGCCACTTCCATATAGTATGGCTGGCAAACCCATCGGGGAAAACCTCAAAACCCAAATGCCCCATTACGTTGTAACCCAACATAAATAGCACCCAGGCCAATATTGCCAAAGGGTGCAGGGGCACGGTAAACACCATTAACGGCAAAATACCTACCTCAACTAAGGCTTCCAGCGGATGAAAAGCGAAAGCAGCCCAGGGGGTAGGGTTTACGCTAAGGTGGTGTACCTTATGCACGTAGGGGTAAATCTTTTTCCAGTGCATTAAGCGGTGTGTAACATAAAAGTACGCATCATGCGCAAAAATGAACAGCACTACCGAAAAGATAAAGTAAGGCACACTGTGCGCATTAAAATCCTTGTATATGCGCGTATGCTCATGAAAAATGAAAATTAGCGTGCCCACATTTACAAACACAAACATGCTTAGCGTGCTGTAGCCAATCTCCCTCCATACATCCTTATTCTTCGGAAACTTCTGTTGTATCTTAAAGCGGAACAGTTCGCGCCTTTTCCATACATAAAAAATAAAATATAAGCTGCCCGCAAAAATGGTGTAACGCACATAATCGCGCGCAAAAGAGCGCACCATCTTCAATACTATTTCCTCTAAACCGGGCATGGGCCATTTACTTTCTGTAAATATCAGTTACTGTTCTTAAAAAACGAAATTTGACTTCACACGGCAAGCCAAAACGTGAACCGGCGTTAGGGCTAAACTATCCCCAAAAACTACCTTGCCTTGTATTTGCGCGCGGCCCGTCTGTTTATGTCAGGCTGAGCTTGTCGAAGCCATTTTCTCAACTTAACCATCTATAAACACCTGCTAACAACCTCCTTTTGTTCCTCTTGCAAAGAATTTTTTCTTTGTCGTGTTCCATGTCAATCGAACTCAAAATATTTATTGGCGTTGCAGCCTTTCAGGCGTTGTATTACCTGTTCTTCTTCCTTCGCCTCAATTTTGTTCGCGGCTTTAGCGGACTTCCGGGCTTTTTGCCACCGGCCTCGGTAGTTATTTGCGCCCGTAACGAAGCCAAAAACCTGCAGCAGTTTCTAAAAATTGTGCTAATACAGCAATACCCGCAATTTGAGGTTATTGTGGTTAACGATGAGAGCACCGATAATACCATTGATGTATTGGTGGAATATTACAAGCGCAATAAAAACCTTAAGCTGGTAAACGTGCCGGCCGGCACAGCCAAACCATATGGTGGTAAAAAATACGCCCTGCAAAAAGGCATAGAAGCTGCAACCTTTGATACAATAGTAGTAACCGATGCTGACTGCCGGCCTGCCACCACCCGCTGGCTGGCCAAAATGGTAGGCGCCTATATGAACGATACACAAATCGTTTTGGGGCACTCTCCTTATGAAAGAACCCCTGGTTTTCTCAACAAGCTTATCCGTTACGAAAACATCCTTACAGCCCTTCAATACTTTGGCTTTGCCACAGCCGGCTTGCCTTACATGGGCGTGGGCCGTAACCTCAGCTACAACAAATCGCTCTTTCAATCCTTTAAAGGCTACGAAAAAAAGAAGCACCTGCTTACCGGCGATGATGACCTTTTTGTAAATGCCGTAGCTACGCGTAAAAACACCGAAGTATGTATTGATAAGGATGCTTTTATGTTTACCAAAGCTGAAACCACCTTTAGCGGTTGGCTAAACCAAAAGCGCAGGCACCTGCGTTCAGGCTTTAGTTATAGGTTTTACCACCAGCTGCTGCTCTTTCTTTTTGCCTTAAGCAAGTTTGCCTTCCTGGTTTTGTTGCTTTGGGTAGTCGCCACAGGCGAAAATTGGAAAATTATTCTGGGCACTAGCGCTGCGCTGGTACTTATACAGTGGTTAAGCACTTTCACCCTTTACCGCAAATTCGCTTCTCCTGACCTCAAATTTTTGGCGCCGGTACTGGACATTTTATATACGTTCTACCTACTGCTTATATTTTTCTTATTATTGCTGAAACCAAAAGACAATTGGAAGAATTAAACGCTAAATTTTCTTCGCGGGCGCAGGAGGACCTTGAACTGGTAGCTAAAGCTAAAACCGGCGACCAGGTATCCTTCAGCAAATTGATGGACCGTTACCGCGACTCCATTTACTTTATGGTATTAAAAATGGTGCACAACCGCGACGATGCTGAGGATCTTACTATCGAAGCATTCGGCAAGGCCTTCAATAACATTAGCAATTACTCGGCTGATTTCGCCTTCAGCACCTGGCTTTTCAAAATAGCTACCAACAACTCTATCGACTTTATCCGTAAGAAGAGATTACAAACCACCTCGCTCGACCAAAAAACACAAACCGACGAAGGTGAGATTACCCCAATTGCGGTTAAGGACCATGCACCGGACCCTGAAGAGAGCATGGTAAAGGAGCAACGCGCTCAAAAAATACGTGCCGCTATCGAGCAGCTTTCTCCAAAATATAAAACGCTTATCGAACTGCGTTATCTTGATGAGCTTTCGTATGAAGAGATTGCCGAGAAGCTGGATATACCACTGGGCACCGTAAAAGCGCAGCTTTTCCGCGCTAAGGATATGCTCTACAACATTCTGAAAATTACCAAGGAGAAATATTAGGCCGTTATTGCCCGTTTAATGGTTTTGTTTTAAACCGTTGCAGGCTTCAGCCAAAATGAATATGGAACTGCTGCTCAAATATTTTCCTGCACTTACCCAAAATCAAATCCATCAATTCTCTCTGTTGCAGGGCGTATATGCCGAATGGAACGAGAAGATTAATGTTATAAGCCGTAAGGATATTGAAAACCTGTACGAGCGGCACATCCTGCACTCTCTTTCAATAAGCAAGCTTGTTCAGTTCCGCAGCGGCACTAAAATTATGGATTTAGGTACCGGCGGTGGTTTTCCCGGTATTCCCCTGGCCATTTTGTTTCCCGATTGCCGATTTCACTTAGTAGATTCTATTGCAAAAAAATTAAAAGTGATAGAGGCAGCTAAAGAAGCTACAGGACTTAAAAACGTATTTACTTTCCACTCGCGTGCTGAGGAAATGGAGTTTCAATATGATTTTGTAGTTACCCGCGCCGTAGCGCCATTGGCAGAATTGCTTAAATGGACAAAAGGCAAATACCTGGCAAAGGATAATAACCAATTCCGCAACGGGCTTATTGCCCTTAAAGGCGGCAACCTGGATGAAGAGATTGCTTCTGCGCCTGCTAAAAACATCCTAAAAAAGCCGCTCAGCGATTTCTACTCAGAGCCTTTCTTCAGCGATAAGTTTATTGTTTACGCTGAACAGTAGTTGCCGCCATCACTCTCATTATTAGGTTTACGCACAAAGAGCAGCAAATTGTTAGTTCAAACCGGTTAAAATTCAGGCATTTACAAACGTCTTATTCCGGCGCCTAAACGCACCCTTGTCTGCGGGCTTCTGCATTCGCATTTCTTCCAATTACTTTTTTACTTGCGTTAACTAAACTTAAGCGCATGAAGAAAATTACATTTTTAACCCTGATTTTTCTCGCAGCCTTCAGTTCAACATTTGCCCAACGCAAGTGTGGCGCAATGGAAGCTTTCCATCGCATGGAAACTGAAGACCCTGCATTTATCCAGAACCATGAAGACATTGAAAACTTTACCCAAAACTTTATAAACAACGGAGGCATGGAGATTAACGGCCGTGCAGTAGTTACTATACCCGTTGTGGTGCACGTGGTTTACAACACCACCGCACAAAACGTTTCTGATGCTCAGATTCAATCGCAAATAGATGTGCTGAATGCTGACTTCCGTAAACTAAATGCTGACTGGACAGGAACACCTTCAGTGTTTCAGAGCCTTGTGGCTGATTGCGAAGTTCAGTTTTGCCTTGCCCAGCGCGATCCTAACGGCAATGCAACAACCGGCATTATCCGCAAGTCAACAACCGTAACTTCTTTCTCTACTAACGATAACGTTAAGCGCTCTGCTAACGGTGGCGATGACGCATGGCCAAGCAGCTCTTACTTAAACTTATGGGTTTGTAACCTGAGTGGCGGTGTGTTGGGTTATGCGCAGTTCCCCGGCGGCGCTGCTTCAACTGATGGAGTGGTAATTACCTATACCGGCTTTGGCACTACAGGTACAGCTGCAGCCCCTTTCAATAAGGGCAGAACAGCCACCCACGAAGTGGGCCACTGGTTAAACCTATACCACATTTGGGGCGATGATGGCACAGCATGCACCGGAACCGACAACTGCGGCGATACCCCTAACCAGGGTAGCGAAAACTATGGCTGCCCCACCTTCCCTCACGTAAGCTGCAGCAATGGCGCCAACGGCGATATGTTTATGAACTACATGGATTACACTGATGATGCCTGCATGTTCATGTTTACTGCAGGCCAAAAAGCCCGTATGCAAGCCCTGTTTGCTACAGGCGGTGCGCGTAACTCTCTGCTTAACTCACTGGGTTGCCAGGCTCCGGTTGCGGCCAACTGCGGCGCTGTTAGCGGCTTAAGCACCAGCGCAATTACACAAACCGGCGCAACACTTAGTTGGTCTGCCGTTAGCGGTGCAACAAGCTACAATGTGCAATACAAAGTAAGTTCAGCAGCCAGCTGGACCACTACTTCTACCACCGGCACTTCACTAACACTTAGCGGCTTAACAGCAGCAACAGCGTATAGCTGGCAGGTTCAATCAGTTTGCCCTGCAGGTACCGGTAACTATGCAGCATCAAGCTTTACAACATTATCTAACACCACAACCTGTACTGATGTTTACGAGTCTAACAACTCACTTTCTGCTGCTAAATCAATTGCAGTAAATACAAACATCAATGCGCTAATCGGTACTTCTACTGATAACGATTACTTTAAATTCAGCAATACCAGCACACAAAAGAATATACGTATAACCTTAAGCAACCTGCCTGCAGACTATGACGTTCGTTTGTATAAGTCTTCAGGTTCACAGGTAGCTATCTCTCAAAACAGCGGCACTACTACAGAAACTATTAAATACAATAACGCGGCTACAGGCACATACTATGTTCGCGTTTACGGTTATAACGGCGCTTATAGCGCATCATCCTGCTATACTTTAAATGCCTCTATCAGCAGCACCGCCTTCCGCGAGGAAGATGAGGCACCACAGGCACCGAAGTCTTTAAGCGATGTTCAGTATGTATTGTTCCCTAACCCATCTACAGGCAACGTAACATTAAACATGAACTTTGATGATGTTATGGACCGCGTAGATGTTAGAGTTTACAACACCATGGGCCAGGAAGTAAAAGCATACACCTTTAACGAGGTAGCCGGATTCCTGCAAACCAATATCGAAATGAATGATGCTCCTAATGGCTTATACAGTGTAGTTATCAACTCACCAATGGGCCGCGAAACAAGGAAACTTATTATATCTCACTAAACAGTTAAAGGGGCGCGAAAGCGCCCCTTGTTTTTTCCCTTATCTTTATTCAGGCCTTTCCCCCGGCTACCTCAATTTAAAGTCTAACATCCTCAGAGCTATGAAGAATTTTCTACTATTTCTATTCGCCATCAGTTTCAGCCTGCTTAACGCACAACGTAATTGCGGCACTGTTGAACACTTCAACCAACAACTGATTGATGACCCCACATTACAGCAAACCCGGGAAGAGATAGAAACCTTTACCCAAAACTTTGTAGCAAATGCCGGAGGAAACAGCAGCCGTGCTGTCATCACCATTCCGGTGGTGGTACACGTAGTGTATAATACTGCCGTACAAAACGTTTCGGATGCACAAATTCAATCGCAAATTGATGTACTGAATGCCGATTTCCGTAAACTGAATGCCGACTGGACCAGCACTCCTTCAGTTTTTCAAAGCCTGGTAGCCGATTGCGAAATTCAATTCTGCCTTGCGCAGCGCGATCCAAACGGCAATGCTACCAGCGGTATTATCCGCAAGCAAACTTCCTTAACTTCCTTTACCACAAACGACAATGTAAAACGCTCAGCAAATGGCGGCGATGATGCATGGCCAGCCTCCTCTTACCTAAACCTTTGGGTATGTCCGCTGGCTGGCACTTTGTTGGGCTATGCGCAATTTCCCGGGGGGCCTGCCACAACTGATGGAGTGGTAATTACCTATACCGGCTTTGGTACCACCGGCACAGCTGCAGCCCCTTTTGATAAAGGAAGAACTGCAACGCACGAGGTAGGCCACTGGCTAAACCTTTACCACATTTGGGGCGACGATGGCACAGCCTGCACAGGAAGCGACAACGTTAACGATACACCAAATCAGGCGGATGAAAACTACGGCTGTCCCGCCTTCCCTGCCGTATCATGCAGCAATGGCCCTAACGGCGATATGTTTATGAACTACATGGATTACACCAACGATGCCTGTATGTTTATGTTTACCGCAGGCCAAAAGGCACGTATGCAGGCCCTGTTTACCACAGGTGGCGCCCGCGAATCTCTACTGGCTTCATTAGGTTGCCAGCCACCCGCTCCGGTGCTTTGTAATGCAGTTACCGGCTTAACAGCAGCATCCATTTCTGCAAACTCTGCCACTATAAGCTGGAATGCCGTCAGCGGCTCCCCTTACTATAATCTCTATTACAAAACACAATCCTCTACCTACTGGAAAGTAACTTCTACCGCTTCAACGTCGGTATCACTTACCAACCTGCAGAGCGGCACTATTTACAACTATAAAGTTGAAACACGTTGCCTTAACGGCTACCTCAGCAACGCAGTAAGTGCCAACTTTACAACTACCGGCTCAGCAAGCTGTACTGATGCCTATGAGTCCAACAATACATTGGCTACAGCAAAGCCCATAAGTCCGAATACTGCGGTTAATGCACTTATAAACTCATCTTCAGATAATGACTATTTTTCATTCAACATTACAGCGCCCGGCAACAACCTTAGCCTTTCTTTAACTACCCTGCCGGCCAATTACGACTTAAGATTATACAACAGTGCAGGCACTCAGGTGGCCATTTCTCAAAATACGGGCACTACTGCAGAAAGCATAATATATAACAATGCCACTGCAGGCGCGTACTATGCAAGAGTAAACAGCGCCACCGGTTCTTCAAGCGGTTCATCCTGCTATACATTGGTTGCCGCGTTAAGCCGCGTTCCATTCAGGCAGGATGGAACAGAAGACCTTGACGCTTCTTCAGCATCGGCATCTTACCAATTGTTTCCTAATCCATCCACAGGTAATGTAACCCTTAACATCAACTTTAACGCTGCTATAAACCGGGTTGATGTTAGAGTTTACAATGCTATGGGGCAGGAAATAAGGGCTTACACTTTTAGTGAGGTGGATGGCTTTCTACAAACCAATATTGACATGAATGAAGTTCCTAACGGTATATACAATGTAGTTATCAATTCACCATTGGGCCGCGAAACAAAAAAGCTACTCATATCAAAATAGCTTCGGCTACATCTAATAAAAGAGGGCGCCTGACAGCGCCCTTTTTTATTACTATAAGTTTAGCTGTTACTCCAGCTTACTTTTCTTTCCGTTTAAATACTCCTTATATACTTCGCGCACTATTCCATCTCCAAGGCCAACTTTGGGTACATAAATTTTATCCGCCTTCATGGCTTTCATCAGTGTTAAAAATATCTCCCCGGCTGGCACAATAACATCCGCTCGGTCAGGGTTCAAGTCAAATATCTTCATGCGGTCCTCGTAGCTGTATCGCTTCAACTCTTCCACAATATCCTCCAGCATGTCAAACGAAATAGGCTTGCCGGGTTTCAGGTTCAGCATTTTACTTATGCGGTTTATGTTACCGCCTGAACCTATCATAGAGAACCCCTTAAGCTTGCCCACTTTCAACTTTAACCACTCCCTCAATTTCTTCCAATCGCTCTCAGTAACCTGCTTTTGCAAAATACGCAGCGTACCTATATTAAACGATTTTGCCGCCACTACTTTGCGCTTATTAAAAATGGTAATCTCCGTACTACCTCCACCAACGTCAACAAACAGGCAGGTATCACTTATTTTACCCAAAGTAGCATTCTGGCTGTTAAATATCAGGTGCGCCTCACTGTTTCCGTTGATAATCTCAATGTTGATACCGGCCTTATCCTTTATACGCTTAATTATCTCAGGGCCATTAACAGCCTCGCGCATTGCGCTGGTAGCGCAGCCTTTATAGTGCAGTACATCGTTAGCCCTCATTAAATACTTAAAGGCCAACATCGTTTCAATCAAATGGTTAATGGCTACCTCAGGTATCCGATGATCAGTAAAGGCGTTTACGCCAAGGCGCACCGGCACGCGTATAAGGGCGCTCTTCTTAAAAAAGGGGCCCTCTCCGTTCTGCAATACGTTTGAAATAAGCAGGCGTACAGAGTTTGAACCAATATCAATAGCAGCAAATCGCCGTATTTCCAATGCGCGGAATTTTCATTAAAAGTAAACCTTGCCCCAACGCTATGCGACACTAGTTTTCAACCGTTAAAGTGTGAATAGTGGCGCTGATAAGAAATCAGCGGTTAATGGTGCGCAGGTATTCGTATGTGGCCAACTGCGCCCTGGTTTTTTCTTTGGCATTGTTAACGCGGTGCGCGTTGTTTTGCGATTCGTTCAGTACGCGTGCTTTAACATTATCCTTCCATTGTATTTCCATCATCTGCCTTAATTCCTGTTGCAGGCCTTCATCATAAATAGGGCAGCTTATTTCTATCCGGTGGTCCAAGTTACGTGTCATCCAATCTGCCGATGAAATGTAGTACAGCTCTTCGCCCCCGTTATGGAAAATGTAAATGCGGGAATGTTCGAGGAACTTATCTATTATACTTATCACTTCAATATTCTCACTCATGTCCGCAATACCCGGTATAAGGGCACAGGTGCCGCGTATAATCAACCTAATCTTAACCCCGGCGCGGCTGGCGTCATACAATGCCTTAATCATTTCCTCATCCACAAGGCTGTTCATCTTCAAAAAAATCTCCGCCTTTTTCTTTGCGCGCGCATTTTCAGCTTCATTCTCTATCAGCTTAATCAACCTTTTGCGCGTAGAGTGCGGCGATACCAGCAAGTGCTTGAAATGATGAACCCGGTAGTTCTTCTCGAAGAATTCAAAAATGTGCTCTGCCTCTTTAGTTATCTTTTTATCACTGGTAAACAACGCATCATCGCAATAAACCTCCGATGTGTTTTCGTTGTAGTTACCCGTGGTAATGTTAACGTAGTTAACCAGCTTACCGGCTTCTACACGGCTTATTATGCAGAGCTTGCTGTGCACTTTTAAGCCCGGTACACCATAAATCACCTGTATACCTTCATCCTGCAGTTCCTTGGCCCATTTAATATTGGCCTCTTCGTCGAAACGTGCCTGCACTTCAACCACGGCAATAACATGCTTGCCGTTTTTGGCCGCATTCACCAGCGCATTTATAACCATGCTTTTAGCTGCTAAACGGTAAAGGGTAATCTTTATCGTTTTTACATTGGGGTCTATAGCCGCCTCGCGCAGCAAGTCTATAAAGTGCGAAAACCTGTGATAAGGATAATGAAGCATCAGGTCGCGCTGCTTCAATATTTCAAAAAAACTTTGAGTGCCGGAAAGCAGCCTGTGGGTGAGTGGCTTTAGTTTATCGTACGTTAAATGCGGCCCGCCCAGGTTAGGGAATTTCATAAAGTCCTTAAAGTTGTGATAGCGCCCCCCGGGCTGTAGGTTATCATTCTCTTTAAGATTCATTTTGCCCTTAATAAAATCGAGCAGGTCCTTGGCTATACGACCGTCGTACACAAAACGCACCGGCGTTCCCTTTTGCCTTGCCTTTACGCTTTTGGATATTTTATCCATAAAGCTCTGCGAAATATCATTGTCAATGTCCAACTCCGCATCGCGCGTTACTTTAATAGTGTAAGCATCAATTTCGGTAAAAGGGAAAGTGCCGAATACTTCAGGCAGGTTATACCTTATAATATCATCAAGCAGTATAACGTACTGGTTTTGGTTGTGCGAAGGCAGAACAATAAACCGGTCTGCCATATCGGTAGGCACCTCTACAATGGCGTATTGCTTTTGCGCAGGCTTATCTTTTAAGGTAAGTTTAATGGCCAGGTAAATTACCTTATCCTTTATATAAGGAAAACTCTTAACCTGGTTAAGCATAACCGGCACAAGCGTTGGGCGCACCCTTTCAGTAAAATAGTTTTTTACAAACTCGCCCTGCTCTTTAGTTAACTGTGCCTCGTTAATTATAAATATCTTCTGCTTCTTAAGTTCCTGTTGTATATCGCTGTAAATCTCTTCAAACAGTTTACCCTGCTTTAAAACTGTGCGCTGCACCTCTTCCAGTATTTTTTTAGGCTTATCGCCTACCAAAGCCTTTGCTTTTTTGCCAAGGGCCTCAAGGCGTCTTAAGGTTGCTACACGAACCCTGAAAAACTCATCCTGGTTATTGCTGAAAATACCCAGGAAACGTAACCTTTCGATAACGGGAACTCCTGAATCGGCCGCTTCCTGTAAAACGCGCTCATTAAATGATAACCAGCTGATCTCACGGTTTATAAACCTGTAATTCTTCGACATATACTTCTCTAACCACCTCTAAATTAAGGCCTTTGGGTAATGCACTAATATAGAAGAAAGGAGCCGAGTTAAAGATGATTTGGACACACTTAACGATAAATTAAATCCAAACCCCGTTAGGTAGCTTGTGCTTAATATGCCCGCGGCAATCGCGCTTAACCCCACACGACTCCATGAAAATCAAGCACAAAGCAATTAAAGTGGCTATAACAATTTTCGTCACCCCCATGATGTTTAATTAACGCAGCAGCGCTCATTTGATTGTTTCGGGCGCAAGCAGGTATTTAAGGCTGGCCTTGGTACTTTTGTAAATTTCCCAGTCATTACTCTCAAACTCCAGCCAGGCTACTCCTGTAGTAGGCATCTCAAACATTATTTTATCAGAATACTGCGCAGCAAAATGGGTTAAAGAAGGATTATGCCCTACTACTATCAGCGTATTCACCTCGGCAGCCACTTCCCTTACCACCTGCATTACTTCCTCAGCGGTGCTCTCATATATACGTTTATCAAAACTCACCTTATCAAAATCGTATTTCAGCTTATCGCAGATTAGTTCTGCAGTTTGCCTTGTGCGCAATGCAGGACTGGAAAGTACGAGATCCGGCTTAAGGCCAAGTTCACGCAGATACTTACCCATGTTCTTCGCATCATCTATACGGTCCTTTTTTAAAGGGCGGTCAAAATCAGCCATGCTTAAATCTTTCCAGCTGCTTTTGGTATGCCTTATCAGCACTAATTCCTTCTTCATAATTTGAAACTAATTATTTTTGCCCGCAATGCGCCTGAAAGCAATATTGCGTTACATTTTTGCAGCCTTTTTCTCCGTCTCGGTTCTTTTCACTGTTTCGGTTAAGGAGTTGCACTACCTTTTTGCCGCGCATGAGGAATTACACGAAAAGTGCGACAACCATATACACCCTGCCGACCAGCACAGCGATTGTGCAGTATGTAAATTCGACCTCTCGTCCTTTACTGACGTTGTCCACCTGGTGCATCCTGTTGCGCTTGCCATTGACTTACAATTTGCAGAGGCGCATTTTGTTAACAAATTCTCAGGTCAACAACCAGGTACCCTTTTCCTCCGCGGCCCACCAGCCATATCCTGATTTTCTCCCTAACCTCTTAGCACGCTAACAGCTACAGCCGTAGCTGAAATTTCTTATTAACTCAAATTAATACCAATGAAGTATTTACTAATACTGCTATATATAATAGCCTGGTGGCCCACCATGGCACAACAACAACTTAAGGGCTATGTTGAGGATGCCGAAAACGGCACGCCGCTTTCCGGTGCAATTGTTTCAATTCCTGAGTTAAAGGTTGGCGCCGCTACCGATACTGCCGGTAACTTTGTATTAACCAATTTGCCATCCGGCACCTTCACTTGCCAGGCTTCATGCCTCGGTTACGAAAATGTTACACAAAAAATCACTACCCCCTCTTCGGCAAACTTAGTTTTTAAACTCGGCCACTCGCATAAGGAAATGGAGGAGATTGTTGTTACCGGCACATCAAGAACCACGGCCCTTAAAGAAAATGCCGTTCCTACATCAGTTATTAACCGCGAGGAGTTGTTTCACATTTCGGCGCTTAACATAGTAGATGCCGTAACCAGCCAGCCGGGGGTGGCAGCCGTAAGCACGGGTGGTGCAATTTCAAAACCTGTAATACGGGGCCTTTCTTATAACCGCGTGTTAACACTTAACAATGGTATTAGGCAAGAAGGCCAACAATGGGGCGATGAACATGGTATTGAGATTGATGAATACAGCGTAGCCCAGGTAGAATTGATAAAAGGTCCCGGTTCGTTAATGTACGGTAGCGATGCAATGGGCGGTGTAATCAACTTTTTGCGTGCCGCACCTGTACCGCAAAACCATATTGAAAGCGACCTTACCACCGAATATCAAAGCAACAACCATCTTTTGGGATGGAGCTTATACAATGGTGGCACCAAGGGTAAAATTACCTGGCAGGCGCGTTTAAGCAATCGTTATGCAACCAATATGCGTAACAAATACGACCGGTACATTTTTAACTCCGGGTTTAATGAATGGAATGGCAATGGGCTACTTGGCTTTAACCATAAACTGGGTTACACCCATTTGTATCTTTCATCTTTCAACTCGCAAATAGGTTTTAATGAAGGCGAGCGGGATAGTTTAGGTAATTGGCTTATGGAAGATGGAAGCAGCTTTGCCCGAACGCTCTATGGTTCATATAAAATCAGGTTGCCCTTTCAGCGTATTAACCACCAAATGGCATCACTCAAAAACCTGGTGTATTTCAATAATCAATCGTCTTTGGAGTTTACCCTTGCTTATCAAAATAACAGCAGGCGCGAATATGAAGAATCTGATAAGCAGGCCGGCCTTAACTTAATGCTGCACACCTTTAATTACGATGTAAAATATCATTTGGCCGAAAAAAAGAATTGGGAAACAACTGTTGGCCTCAACGGCATGTACCAGCTAAACCAAAACAAAGGTTCGGAGTTTTTGATTCCGGCATACAACCAGGTTGACGGCGGGTTATTTATCGTTAGCAAAAAGAAATGGCAGAAGATTACACTTAGCGGCGGACTCAGAGCCGACCTTCGTTATCTTGCCGTCCACTCGCTATGGCTGGATAGTACGGAACAGGTTGTTGATGCTACCACAAATGGCGCATCGGAAAGATTCCCACAATTGAATAAACTATTTGGCAGCGCAACCGGCAGCCTTGGTATTGCTGTAAATCCCATCCCTTCCGTTTCTATTAAAATAAATGCAGGCAGCGGCTACCGCACACCTACTGTTTCTGAACTGGCGGCTAACGGTGTGCATGAAGGTACTGTTAGATACGAAGTGGGCAACGCTGCACTTAAGCCCGAATACAGCTTCCAGGGCGATTTAGGCATTAACTTCAGCAACCCTCACGTTTATTTTAATGTTGCTGGCTTCGTTAATTACATTCAGCGTTTCACCTATACCGTAAAACTGCCCACTCAAAACGGGCAGGACAGTTTCCCTGTTTCTGGTGAACCCTTCGTGGCCTTTACCTTCCGCCAACAGGATGCACTGCTGTATGGCGGAGAGGCTGAACTTGACATACATCCTCATCCTGTAGATTGGCTGCACCTGGAAAACACCTTTAGTTACGTGCGCGGTATTCAACTCAACGCTTTGGCTGGTTTACAAAATCTGTCCTTTATGCCTGCCGGCCGCTGGCTGTTTACGGTAAGGGCCGAGGCGCACAAACTTGCCCGGGTTTTCACACATGCTTATATAAGCCTGCAAAGCGATTACAATATGAAGCAGGATTTTGTGCTTACCTATGTTAATACCGAAACTACAACGCCGCGTTATTGGCTGCTGAATGCTTCCATCGGTAGCGATGTGGGCTACAAGGGCAAAACATGGTTTACCATTCAATTTGCGGTAAACAACATTTTGAACACCGCTTACCAAAATCACTTAAGCCGTTGGAAATACAATGGCGAAAATCCGGCCACAGGCCGCACCGGCATTTATAACATGGGCCGTAATGTAGCGGTAAAGCTTACAGTTCCCCTTTACAATCAATAAAATGAACAAAGCGGCATATAACTGATGTAAATCACTACCAACTTATTCAACTGTCCATTACATTTGCCTCGGTGAAAAGAATACTGGCCATATTTCTAATGTTAGCAATGCTGTCGCAGGCATTGGTAAATGTTGGTATAGGCGTATACTACCACCTCAATAAGGAGTATATCTCTCAAAAGCTTTGCGAAAACCGCAATAAGCCCGAGTTGCACTGTAACGGTCATTGTTATTTAAGTAAACAGCTTAAAAAGGCAGAGGAAGGGCAAAACAAATCTCAATCGCAAACCATTAAAAATACCGAGGATGTGCTTATTGACCACGCCGAAGAAGAGTCTAATGGTTATATCCCTGCTTTTTACGTAACCGGCTTATTGCCCGTTTACAAATCATACCTACCACAATCGCCTCTTACCGAAATAGTGTTACCGCCCAAAATAGCAGCCTGATTTAATAAGGCAACTATTTTATTGGTATCTATTTCCTATTCATGAAATCTTATTTTCTGATGTGCTTCCTCGCCATTATGGTGGGCAGCACCAACATAAATGCACAAAGCTGCTGTTGCACTTCGGCAGGCGCTAACTGGAGCATACTCCCCAATATGGAGCAGCACCTCCTGGGCCTTCGCTATACGCACAAAAGCTTATACGCTGTTTACCCGCAAAGCCTTAACCCGGAATTGAGCGGACAAAAAACAGTTCAGACACTAAACAGTGCTGAGTTGTTTGGCAGGTTTTACATTGCCCGTCCATTGCAACTTACGGTGCAGCTACCGGTAAACTTCATTACTGAAAAAACCAGCCATAGCACCAGTACAGTGCATGGTTTGGGTGATATGAGTTTGTTGCTACAGTACAGCCTGCTTAATCCTAAACGTTGCAATGGTAAAGCAGGTAAACACCAACTAAAATTAGGCGCAGGGGTAAAACTTCCTTCAGGGCAGTTTAAAATGAATTCCTCTTCAATGTTTCTTACCAGCCTGCAGCTTGGCACCGGCAGTGTCGATTTTTTATTCAACGGGGTATATACCTACAGCTACAAAAAATTCGGCTTTAACCTATCAGCGGCATATAAGTTGAATACAGCTAACCCCCAACAATACAAGTTCGGCAACCGGGTGCAAAGCTCGCTGAATGTGTTTTATGCGGTTACGGCAAACAAACTTACAATTACTCCATCACTATCATTCAGCTATGATCACGCCTTTTTCAATCATTTAAAAAAGGTAAAACAGGATTACACCGGCGGCGATTTTTTAACTACCGCCGTCGGCCTTGATTTGTATTACAAGCACTTTGTCTTTTCATCATCATTTACTCCTGCTTTGATGAACAGGCTTAATTGGAGCGGCGAAACCCGCCAGAAATACTCTTTTGAAGCAGGAGTGTTTTACAATTTTTCAAACCCAACCCAAAAAAATAAAAATGAAAAGCATCTATAATATCCTTGTAGCATTTGTTTTAGTTTCAACTTTTAGCCTTGTTTCCTCTTGTAAAAAAGATGACAACACCCCAAAAGGTAACGGCCCTGTAACACTCCATTTTGATAACCGCTTTGGAGCTGATGACCTGGTGTTAGGTACCACCTACACTAACCAGGCCGGCGAGCAACTTGCAATTAGCACGTTTAACTACTATGTAAGTAACATTGTGCTTGTAAAAGAGGATGGCGGCGAATATGTAGTGCCTAAAGATGAATGTTACCATCTTGTTCGCGAAGGGGTTGACAGTACCTATGAACTGGAACTGGAAAACGTACCTGCCGGAAACTACAACACCCTTAAATTCATTATTGGCGTAGACAGCCTGAAAAACGCATCTCCGGTTTCGGAACGCACAGGCGACCTTGACGTTGCTACTACCGCAAGCGACATGTACTGGACCTGGAATAGCGGCTACATCTTCTACAAAATAGAAGGCACCTCACCGGCTGCACCATATGATAGCATGATGGGCGCAAGCATGTTCTACTACCACATAGGTGGTTATGGCGGCTACTCTTCTGCAACCATAAACAACATCCGCAATGTTACCATCAGCGCATCTGAGTCTGCAATTGTAGGTGAAGGCAAAAATCCGGAAATACACATTTTTGCTGATGCGAAAGAAGTGTTTGACAGCCCAAGCCTTTTAAGCATAGCCGCACATCCGGGCGTTATGTTTGCTCCATTCTCTACCACTATATCCGATAACTACAAGGATATGTTTACCATAAACCATATCCATAACGATTAATACTTCCAACCGGCGTGCAGTAACTATCCGCACGCCGGCCTTTTAACAAACGGAACAATGAAATATTTCTTATTCATTACAGTGGGCCTTATAATGCTTGTTTCTGCCTGTAAAAAGGAGAAGAATACAGCATCCATTGAAATGTACCAGCCATCCAATTTCCCTCCCGCCGTTTATAATTTCTCCACTAACCCTGTTACTGCCGATGGCTTTGAGTTAGGCCGAAGACTTTTTTACGAAACCAAATTATCCCGTAATAACACCATTAGCTGCGGAAGTTGCCATCAACAATTCGCAGCTTTCAGTCACTCAGGCCATATTGTTAGTCATGGTATTGATGATTTGCTTGGTAAGCGCAATGCGCCCGCAGTTATGAATATGGCCTGGAGTTATGACTTTTTTTGGGATGGCGGCGTGCACAGCCTGGACCTGGTGCCACCTAACCCCATAAAAAACCCTGTAGAGATGGATGAACAGTTCTCTGTTGTGCTGGATAAACTACGCGCCACCACCGAGTATCCTGCTCTTTTCAAAAAGGCTTTTGGGTCAGAGGAAATAAATTCTGTAAGGTTTATGCAGGCGCTTAGTCAGTACATGAACCGTCTGGTTTCAGCAAACTCCCGTTACGATAAGTTTGTACGCAACGAGGGGGGAACGCTCAGCGCACAGGAACTGGAAGGGCGCGACATATTCAACAATAAGTGCTCCGGTTGCCACGGTACCGATCTTTTTACCGACAGAGGATTTCATAACAATGGAATACAATCTTCCGTTACTGATAGCGGCCGCTACCTTGTTACACTCGACCCCACCGATATAGGCAGATTTAAAACACCGTCGCTTCGCAACATAGAAAAAACAGCACCCTATATGCACTCCGGTAAATTTCCAACACTCCAAAGTGTTTTAGACCATTACTCCCAAGGAGTTCATTCTACTCCAACGCTGGATAGCGCCCTTATAGTAAATGGGCAGCCCGGAATACCTATGAGTAGCGACGAAAAGGCCAAAATCATTGCCTTTCTGCTAACACTAACTGATAATGACTTTATAACCGATCCAAGATTTTCAGAATAATTTAATAACCATAAACCATACAAAATGAAAAAAACAGTTTTGTTGTTCTTAGTTACAGTTAGCGCAGTTTTTATCCTTACTACTCAATCGTGCAAGGAGAAGGAAAACCAGGCCCCAGTAGTTACGGTTGATGAACCAACTAATGGCGAAACAATTTCCCTTGGCGATTCTATCCACATTGAGTTTACAGCAACAGATGATGAAGAGTTGCACGAAGCAAGCGTTATTGTTAAATCGCATATGGGCGATACGGTATTTGCCGATTACCCGGTTGTTCACGCCCTAAAAACTTATTCTTACCATGAACATTTTGTACCGGCCGATACCGGAATGTTCCATATACATATTAACGTGGCCGACCATGACGATAAAACCACAAGTAAGGAAGTAGAAGTTAACGTAATGCCTTAAACAATATGCACTTAAATAAAAAACCCGCTTTATAGCGGGTTTTTTATTTTTTTATATGGAACAATTAACGGCTACCGTTAAAGCTGTAATAGTAAATTTCTGAAGCATCGTTTTTATTCTGCGCCTGCCCTATCATAGTTATTGATGAACCGGTGCGGTCAATACTGCCCGTAAAATGAAAAGTTTTGCCCGGATACATTAGTATAGTGCCGTCTTCGTCAATACTGCCATGCGTGCTGGTAGTAAGTGTTGTATTGCCAACAGTAGCAAAGGTAAAGTAGCTACCGCTTACATAACTCTGTAAATCCAGCTTTATAGCCTTATCACCTACCTTGCTTATAATAACCCGGTTTACATTAACGCTGCCTGCCAGCCCATCATAAGTGCCGGCCCAATCATCAGCCCAAACCGTTTCTTTCTTACAAGCTGAAAATGTAAGCAGCAATAATAACGCAGCAAAAAGTTTAGTTCTCATATCTGTTGTTTCCCGCTAAAATAACAAAGCTGCGCTTAGTAGCATAACCACAATTACCAAATCTTGATAATTAAAACATACAACTCTTCTCAATAAATTAACAATGCTGGGAGCTACTTGCACAACACGCAGCTTGTAACCAGCAGCAGATTCCCTATTAAATAAAATATTATAAAAACATTTTTAGTGCAGGGGCGTAACAATTTCAAAAATTATACGCCATGAATAAGAAGTTAATATTTGCAATATTTATTGTATGTATTGCAATTACGGGCGCAACCGCGCAAAACCTGGGCATAGGAGAAGAATCGCCGGGAAGCAGGGCATCAGTAAAAGGTAATCTTGCTATAGGCAGCAATTATTCCATGCTTAGTGCCCCGGTTAACGGTGCAATTATTGAAGGTACGCTTGGGTTGGGCACGTCCAGCCCTGATACAACAAGCGCTATACTGGATATATCCTCCACAACAAAAGGGATTCTGATACCGCGCTTAACCACAACCCAAAGGCAGGCCATTCCGCATCCGGTTGAGGGTCTTTTGATTTACGACCGCGATATTAACAGCCTATACATCTACAACGGAACTGTATGGGTAAACAATGATAGTGCCGCTGCACATGCTTCTCCCGGTGCACAGGGCCCGGCAGGACCCACAGGCCCGCAAGGGCCAGCTGGTGCTAATGGCACGAATGGTGCCACAGGTCCACAAGGTATTCCTGGTGTTGCCGGAGCCACAGGCCCGCAAGGTGTGGCCGGTGTAGCTGGCCCAACAGGTGCTAAGGGCGCAACCGGTGCAACCGGCCCTACTGGTCCCTCAGGTGCAAACGGTACTAATGGCACAAACGGTGTAACCGGACCGACAGGACCTGCAGGTGCCAATGGCACAAACGGCGTAACTGGCCCAACCGGTGCTACAGGTGCTAATGGCACAAACGGAAATAACGGCGCTACAGGTGCTACAGGTCCACAAGGCATTGCGGGGCCAACAGGCCCACAGGGCGTTGCCGGTGTTGCAGGGGCAGCAGGCGCAAAAGGTGCAACCGGTTCAACCGGCCCTACAGGCCCCACAGGTGCAAACGGTACTAATGGCATAAACGGTGCAACAGGACCAACAGGTGCTAACGGAACTAACGGCGCCACAGGAGCTACAGGTCCACAAGGCATTGCGGGGCCAACAGGCCCACAGGGCGTTGCCGGTGTTGCAGGCGCAGCAGGCGCAAAAGGCGCAACCGGTTCAACCGGCCCTACAGGCCCCACAGGTGCAAACGGTACTAACGGCATAAACGGTGCAACAGGACCAACAGGTGCTAACGGCACAAACGGAACTAACGGCGCCACAGGAGCAACAGGACCACAAGGTATTGCCGGACCAACAGGCCCACAGGGCGTTGCCGGTGTTGCAGGCGCAGCAGGGGCCAAAGGTGCAACCGGTTCAACCGGCCCTACAGGCCCCACAGGTGCAAACGGTACTAACGGCACAAACGGTGCAACAGGACCAACAGGTGCTAATGGCACAAACGGAACTAACGGCGCCACAGGAGCAACAGGACCACAAGGTATTGCCGGACCAACAGGGCCACAGGGCGTTGCCGGTGTTGCAGGCGCAGCAGGCGCAAAAGGTGCAACCGGCTCAACCGGCCCTACAGGCCCCACAGGTGCAAACGGTACTAACGGCACAAACGGAACCAACGGCGTAACGGGCCCAACAGGACCCGCAGGCGCTAATGGCACTAACGGCGCAACAGGTCCCACTGGTCCACAGGGCCCTGCAGGTAATGTGGCAACAGTTTGCTCCATGGCATCAAACGGAGCCTACTGCTCAACACCCGGTACATCGTATGCATTTACCGGCCCTGTTGTAAGCGTAGTTATAACCAGCGCATCGCAAAAAGTTATGATAACAGGAACAGTTTGCTTAGGCAGTACAACAGGCACATCTAACAGTTTAGATATAAGCCCCGCATATGATAACGGTTCCGGTTTAGTACCATTCGGGCCGGGCACCTATGGCTTAAGGGCAGCAGCAAACTCGCGCGAAACCTATATGCAAACATACACCATAACAGGCCTGGCGCCGGGCACTTATACCTTCGGCACAGCCGCACGCATTACCATACAAAGTGATATCGCCAAATGGAACAGCAATGAGTATGGAATGGTATCAGTACTCCTGACACAATAAATCAGACTAAACTATTAGCAAGATGTACAAAGAAATATTAACGATGATACTACTATTAACCGGAGGGGGATTGTGTAACGCTCAAAGCTCAAACACCAATTCTGTAAACAGAAATCCGCCGGTACCAACCATAACCTTACCGGCCCTTGCTTCACAAGGTGCGGTAATCTTAAGCCAGCAGCCCATGGGGCAGCTAAGCAGGGAGGAGTTAAGTAATCAAAAACAACTTGCCACTTTGCCTGTTCTGCCAACATCAAACGCAGTTAAGCTGGCAAATACAAATCAAGGGCCACTTACCCGTGCACAGGCAGGCAGTTACATACCAAAAGTATTTCTGCCGGCAAAAGCAGGTGGTATAGAATAGCAATAAATAACAATGCAACTATAAAGTTCTTTCATGTGTGCTTCAGGTTCAGGGCGGTCGTTTAGCGGCCGCCCTTTTTTTATTGATTTAGCCCTTATTCAATTTAAATCATACATTGTTAACTCCCATTCTTACAACATCCAACTTGTATGGCAAAAGCCATGCTTTGATTTTTGGCCCTTCGGCAGTTTTACCAAATAACTATGTTGCCTTTGCCGCGTATTAAACAAAAAAAAATCTATACGCCATGAACAAAAAGCTATTAGTAGCGATCGTAATATTTACTATTACGATTATGAGAGCAACGGCCCAGAACCTGGGCATAGGAGAAGAAACGCCGGGCAGCCGCGTTTCGGTGAAAGGAAACCTTGCCATTGGAAGTAATTACTCAACCATAAGCGCCCCTGTTAACGGCGCAATAATTGAAGGTTCTGTAGGAATAGGAACATCCGCGCCCGATACCAATAGCGCCATTTTGGATTTGAGATCCACCACTAAAGGGGTGCTGATCCCCCGCTTAACAACGGCACAAAAAATGGCAATCGTAAATCCCGCTGAGGGCTTACTTGTTTACGATAGAGACATTAATAGTATCTATGTTTTTAACGGTGTAGTTTGGGTAAACAGCGATAGTGCCGCCGCGCATGCTTCAGGTGTTACTGGCCCAACAGGTCCACAAGGCCCGCAAGGTATAACAGGCGCCAACGGTGCAACAGGCGCTACCGGCCCGCAGGGCATAGCAGGCCCAATTGGTCCACAAGGTGTGGCAGGCCCGCAAGGCGCACAGGGTATTGCTGGTCCTACCGGCCCGCAAGGCCCACAAGGCCCCCAGGGTATGGCCGGTACGAACGGCACTAATGGCGCTACAGGAGCACAAGGCCCACAGGGTATTACCGGTCCAACCGGTCCGCAAGGCCCTCAAGGTATCGCAGGTCCAACTGGTGCTGCAGGTACTGCCGGTGTTAAGGGCGCGACAGGCGCTACGGGCCCGCAAGGTATTCAAGGCATAGCAGGGCCGACCGGTCCGCAGGGTCCGCAAGGTATACAGGGTGTTGCCGGTGCTAACGGAACCAACGGCGCAACAGGTGCAACTGGCCCTCAAGGTATTCAGGGTTTAGCAGGTGCAACAGGGCCAACAGGTCCACAAGGCGTTGCAGGTATAGCTGGAACGGCCGGTGCTAAAGGTGCCACAGGCGCTACCGGCCCAACAGGTGTAACCGGGCCCGGTGGCACTAACGGTATCAATGGCGCAACAGGGGCAACCGGTCCGCAAGGTGTAACAGGCGCAACCGGACCACAAGGCGTAACAGGCCCACAAGGTGCAACTGGGGTAACCGGTGCTACCGGCCCTACTAATACAAACGCATGGTCGCTTACAGGTAACGCATCTACTACAACTTCAAATTTTGTAGGAACAACAGATAGCAAAGACTTAATATTTAAAACCAACAACACAGAGCGCATGCGCTTAACCAGCAGTGGCCAAATTGGTATCGGAACATCAACTGTGCCCTCAAGCAAATGGCTGGTAGCTACAAACCACAGCAACCCTACATTCAGCAGCGCAGGTAATGGTATAGGTACTAGCTTTACCGGCGGCGGCGGTTTCTACGTTAAAAACAATACAGATGGCTTAGAAGCAAAATACGAATCGTGGGACGGCGCTATACACTTTGGTGTTGCGAGCAGCACGCCCGCACCCATGGTATTTTATACCGAAGGCAGCACTGAAAGTGCCCGCCTTGATGCAGATGGTAACTTTGGCATAGGCACAACCACACCAGGCTACAAACTTGATGTAGCGGGCAGTATCAACTTTACGGGGGCATTGTTTACCAACGGCTCAGCCGGTACAAGCGGCCAGGTTTTAAAATCAACCGGTAGTGGTGCAGTATGGGGCGTTGCAGGAACTTCTTCCGACGATATATACAGCAACTCCGGCTCAGGCAGTTCTACAATCAGCAGTACTTCAACATGGACAAGCCTTTCCGGCCTATCGCGCACTTTTACATTAAGTTCAGCAGCAACAGTTCTGATAAACACTTATGGCGGCGTGCAAACAACTTCCACATCGGCCTCGGGCGCATCCGTAGTTGACATTGCAATTTATGTTGATGGCAACCAGATGCCCGGTTCAGGCTTTGGCGGATACCAACGCGTATCTGCAGTCAACAACACTGCCTCCACCTCTACAATGGTTCCATGGTCAATGGGGGCAAGTATTGATTTAGCAGCCGGTTCACACACAATAGTTGTAAAAGCACTTAAAGTATCCGGCTCTAATGCAACAGTTAACGGTTCATCGGCGCCCATGGAAGGCACCTTACTTATACAGGCAGTTTACTAATAAACTTTTTCATGTTAGTGTTTGGGTTAAAAAGCGGTCCGCAAGGCCGCTTTTATTTTTTACCCCTTCCAAGTTTAGACTGTTCGCGTTTAGTAGGTTACAAACTGCAATTTGTATTGCAAAACATGCTACTTGATTATGGCCGGTTTTAAAAATTAATGACAAAACTCATGTTAAACTCTCACGTATGAGTATCACATCAAATTCATACGCCATGAAAAAAATTATCACTGCAACAGCATTGCTGCTATGCATTATTACTTCCTACGCACAAAATTTAGGTATAGGTGAAGAATATCCCGGCAGTCGTGCATCTATTAAAGGTAACATCGCAGTTGGCGATAACTTCTCGCCACTTTCTGCTCCAATCAACGGAGCCATTATTCAAGGCGCTGTAGGCATTGGTACTGCAACGCCTGATACAACAAGTGCTATCCTCGATATCAGTTCTTCAACAAAAGGCATATTGCTGCCACGCTTAACAACAGCACAAAGGCAGGCAATACACAGCCCTGCCGAAGGCCTTTTAGTTTATGACAAGGACATTAACAGCGTTTACGTATTTAACGGCGTGGTATGGGTTAATGCAGATAGTGCAGCAGCCACAGGTGCACATGGACCAACCGGTGCAACGGGTCCGCAAGGCCCGGTGGGAGCCAATGGCAATAACGGCGCAACAGGCCCAACAGGGGCGCAAGGTTTACCGGGAGCTACCGGTGCTACAGGTGCTACAGGCCCCCAAGGCCCTGCGGGAACTAATGGTACAAATGGGGCTACGGGAGCCACCGGTGTTAAAGGCGCAACGGGTTCAACAGGACCAACAGGTAGTAATGGAATTACAGGTGCTACAGGACCACAAGGCGCAACGGGCCCAACCGGTCCGCAAGGCATTGCGGGAACTAACGGAACTGCGGGTGCTAAAGGCGCTACGGGTGCCACCGGGCCTACCGGTAACACAGGCGCAACCGGAAATACCGGTGCTACAGGAGCAACAGGTGCCACCGGAACATCTACACAATGGTTTGCCGGCAACGGTAACGTAGGTAACGGCCAGGGTAATGTAGGTGATTGGTACCTACGACTGACTACAGGAGACATATTTCAAAAAACCGGCAACCTTACATGGACCCAACAACTCAACATTATGGGACCCACAGGTGCTACGGGCGCAACAGGCCCCGCCGGCCCAACAGGGGCAGGCTCAGGATGGTCATTAAGCGGCAATGCAATTTCAGCAGGTAATTTCCTGGGTACAACCAATAGTCAATCACTGCTGTTCAAAATAAACAGTAACGATTGGGGTTATATGGGCTACTCCGATAACAACCTGTTTTTAGGTTATCAGCCAACAACAGGCGGAACTAAAAATATAGGTATTGGTTACAACGCAACTATATACGGCACCATTACCAATTCAATAGCAATAGGCACATCAGCACAGGTACAACCTGCCAACGGAAGCACTGATAACATTGCTATAGGCAAAAGCGCAAATGTTACAGGTGGCAGCGCCTACTCCTATTCAACAGCAATAGGCTCCGAGGCACAGGTGCAGGCTTCTAACAGCCTGGCCATAGGCAGAGAGGCAA
Organism: Chitinophagales bacterium; assembly: GCA_039811145.1. Classification (GTDB taxonomy): domain Bacteria; phylum Bacteroidota; class Bacteroidia; order Chitinophagales; family LD1; genus Bog-950. The sequence goes on from JBDHYB010000014.1 coordinate 61,015, forward strand.
ACGTAAACAAGCAATATGCCATTGCTGTTGGAGACGAAAGCCAGGCACAGGGGATAGGCACCATAGTGTTCGGTAAATCTGCTTATGCCAATGCCGAAGATGCCATTTCCATAGGTACATCGTCACAGGCTCAAGGCACATCTTCTATCTCTGTTGGCGATTATGCATACAGCAGCGGTGCAAACTCTATTGCTATAGGCGGAGGTGCATCCGGTAATACTACGCAAGCACAAGGCGCATATGCAATTGCCATAGGTTATAAAGCTTACGCCAGTCAACAGGATGCTATAGCCATTGGCGACTACGCCCGCGCACAAGGCACAAACTCTATTGCTATTGGTACTAACCTTTATAACGGCACCAGTAATATGGCTGCAATCGGCAACAGCAGTGTTACTACTACTGCGCTTAATGGAGCTACTTCAACATCGTATGCTTTAGTGGTGGGCACCAACAATACTAACGGCAACGGCGCCTACCTTACCAAAGGCGGCACCTGGACCAACGCTTCCGACAAAAACCTGAAAGAAGACTTTGCGGAACTTAACGCAGCAGATGTGCTTGAAAAAATAAGTCAATTAGAAATTACACGTTGGAAGTATAAAGGCACTAATGAATACCACATCGGCCCTATGGCCCAGGACTTCCACACATTGTTTAATGTTGGCGAAGATGACAAGAGAATCAGCAGCATAGACCCAAGCGGGGTAGCACTAGTAGCCATTCAGGCATTAAACAACAAAGTTGAAGAGCAACAACAACTAATCAATAAACTATTGAACGAAATAAATACGCTAAAGAAAAAATAGGTGTAATCAAACTTCTTCCTATTCGGTTCCGGGCGGCTACAATAGTGGCTGCCTTTTTTTATTCAGCAGCTTCCTTATTTTCTAACTCCACATTGCGGCTTACACTAAGTATAATGCCAAAAGCTATAGACGTAAAAATTACGGAACTGCCCCCCATACTTACCAACGGCAACGTTACACCTGTAACAGGTACAAGGTTTACGGCCACAGCCATGTTAATCATGGCTTGTATAACCAGGGCAATACCAAGCCCTACCGCAAGCAGTGCTCCAAAAGCTTTAGGAGCTTTAATTACAATGCGTATACAACGGAATAACAGGAATAAATACAGGGCCACTATAAATGCACCGCCAAGCAAGCCGTACTCCTCAATAATAATGGCGTATATAAAATCGCTGTAAGGATGCGGCAAGAAATTGCGCTGCTCGCTGCCACCGGGGTTAAGTTTAACCAATCCACCTTTGGCAATAGCAATCTTGGCTTGCAATACCTGGTAATCCTCCTCCCCTTCTTCTTTAGGATGCATAAAATGTTCGATGCGGTGTTTCCATGTTTGCGCACGGCCCATTTTTTCCAAAACGCTATCGGGCAGTACAAACAGTAACAGAAAGAACAAACCGAATACTACAATGCTTGCTGCAAACAACAAAAAGATATGCTTAATAGCTATACGTCCTACGAACATTACAAACACTGAAGTAAAAAACAGTATGGCTGCAGTGGAGAAGTTTTCGGGCGCAATAAGCAGTGCGGTTAAGATTATCGGAATTAGTACCGGTAAAAAGGCTTCCTTAAAATCACTTATCTGGTCCTGCTTAATAGAAAGTTGCCTGGCTAAAAACATAATCAGCGCCAGTTTAGCAAGATCCGAGGTTTGAAAAGTAAGGCCAACACCGGGTAAGGTTATCCATCTGCTGGCATTGTTTAGTTCCGTACCAAACAGCATGGTGTATATCAATAAAGGAATGCTGAGAAACCATAGCACCTGCGATATACGCGAGTAGTAACGGTAATCAATCATGTGCGTGCCAAACATGAGTAACAGACCGGCAACGGCCATGGTTATTTGCTTTAGCAGGTATTTTTCGTTACCTACTTCCATTTTGTATGCAAGCGTGCCGGTGGCGCTGTAAACCGCCAGCATGGAAAAAATAAACAGCACTATCACCACCAGCCATATCATCTTATCACCCTGGAAAAATCCCGACCAGCCCACATCCTGCAAGGAGAATGCAGCGCTATTTTCTTTTTTGTTTTCGGCTTCCATAATTTCTGTTGGCTTTTATTTTTCCAGTTCTTCAAACAATTCAATCAACACTTCTTTATCGTCAAAGTGGCTCTTCACTCCTTTTATCTCCTGGTACTTCTCATGTCCCTTACCGGCTAAAAGAATAATGTCATTTTTTTGAGCCAGTGCAAGAGCTGCTCTTATTGCCTCTTTACGGTCGGTTATTGTCAACACCTTCTTTTTGTCAGAGGCAGGCACACCGGCATTCATCTGTTTCAATATCTCTTCAGGGTCTTCGCTACGGGGGTTATCGGAAGTTAATACCACCCTATCTGAAAATCGACAAGCTATTTCAGCCATCACCGGCCGTTTGGTAGCATCACGGTCTCCACCACAACCTACTACTGTAATTACCTGTTCGTTACCGTTGCGCACCGCATTAATAGTTTGCAACACATTTTTTAAAGCGTCGGGGGTGTGGGCGTAATCTACTATTCCTACCACCTTTTCATTTTTTGAAACCAACTGTTCAAACCGTCCTTCGGGTGGCAATAAGGCAGAAAGTATAGTAAGCGTTTCCAGCTTATCATTACCCAATAGCATAGCAGTAGCATATACTGCTGTTAAATTGTAGGCATTAAACTCACCAATCAAGCGGGTGTGCAGCATCTGGTTATCTATTTCCAGTTCAAGGCCGGTAACACCGTTGTCAATAATCTTGGTTTTATAGTCCGATGGGCTCTTAAGAGAATAAGTAAACTTAGTTGCCTTTGTGTTTTGCAGCATAACCAGTCCGTTGCGGTCATCAGCATTTACTAAAGCAAAAGCAGAGGAAGGCAATTCATCAAAAAATCGCTTCTTGGCTTTAAGGTAATTCTCAAAAGTTTTATGATAGTCTAAATGGTCGTGCGTTATATTGGTAAATACTGCGCCCGTAAACTTCAAACCTTCAATACGGTTTTGCACCACTGCATGAGAACTCACTTCCATAAAGCAATACTCGCAACCTGCTTCAACCATTTGCCGCATTAGTTTATTCAGGTTTATGGCGTCGGGAGTAGTATGGGTAGAAGCAATTACATTCTCATTAATCTGGTTCTGCACGGTAGAGAGTAGTCCAACATTTTTACCTAATGCGCGAAACAACCTGAACAGCAAGGTAACCGTTGATGTTTTACCATTGGTGCCGGTAACCCCTACCACCTTCATTTTTGCAGAAGGGTTATCATAAAAATTGCAGGACATAAGCCCCGTAGCTTTGCTGCTATCGGCTACTTTAATATAGGTTACCTTATCACTTCTTTCTTCAGGTAAATCCTCGCAAACTATTGCTTTTGCTCCGCGCTCAATACACTGCTGAATAAAGCGGTGGCCATCCACCGCAGTGCCTTTTACAGCAATAAAGCAGGCGCCAACCGCAACTTTGCGGCTGTCAATCTGTAAGGCATTAATCTCAACATCCGTTGGGCCAATAACCTCCAGCAACTTTACTCCATATACAATATCGCGCAGTAACATATCCTCTTTGTAAAGCTTACCTAATCTTTAGGGTAACCATGGTTAATACGGCAAGCAGTATTCCTATAATCCAAAAGCGGGTAACAATTTTGGCCTCCGGCATTCCGGCCTTTTGAAAGTGGTGATGTAAAGGACTCATTAAGAATATCCTTCTACCCTCACCGTACTTTCTCTTCGTATATTTAAAATACGACACCTGCATCATTACACTTAAATTCTCTACTAAAAACACACCGCACATTACAGGTATCAACAGCTCCTTACGCACTGCTATTGAAAGAGTGGCAATGATACCACCAAGCGCCAATGAACCTGTATCGCCCATAAATACCTGGGCCGGGTAGGCATTGTACCACAAAAAGCCTATACAGGCGCCAACAAAGGCAGCGCAAAAAATTACAAGCTCACCGGTATTGGGTATATACATTATGTCCAGGTAATCGGCAAAAATTATGTTACCGCTAACGTAAGCAAACACCATCAGTGTTACCCCTATAATGGCCGAAGTTCCCGTAGCGAGGCCGTCAATGCCATCAGTAAGGTTAGCCCCATTACTTACTGCCGTAATTATAAATATCACAATGGGTATAAAAACCAGCCAGGCATAGTTGCAGGCATCTTTACTTATCCAGCAAATAACTGCGCTGTAATCAATCTCATGGCTTTTAACAAACGGAATGGTAGTAGTTGGCGCTTTCTCCGTTAGCATGTAATGCACCAGGTTATTATCATCCGTAACCTTGCTTATCAATTCGCTATCGTATTTGTAAACATCCCCAAAGGGTATCTCCTCTTTGGTAATTACCCCTTTATTAAAGTAAAGGGTTGCGCCCACTATAATACCCAGCCCTATCTGGCCAATAACTTTAAACGTGCCGGCCAAACCGCGTTTATCTCTTTTAAACACTTTAATGTAGTCATCTGCAAAACCGATTAAGCCCAACCAAACAGTGGCAATAATCATCAGCAGTATGTACACATTATCCAACCTTGCGAAAAGAAGGGTAGGAATAAGGATAGAGGCCAATATCATAAGGCCGCCCATTGTAGGGGTGCCCTTCTTCTTGTTCTCTCCTTCCAGGCCTAACTCGCGGATGGTTTCTCCTATTTGTTTACGTTGCAGCAATGCAATAATATTCTTGCCATAAACCATCGAGATAATTAACGATAGCAAAACGGCAAAAGCCGCCCGGAAGGAGATGTATTGAAACAAGCCCGCCCCCGGGAAGTTATAATGCTGATCTAAGAACTTAAAAAGATAATAGAGCATTTTAATGGTTTTAGGTTGTAAGCTTTAAGTTGTAAGCAGCGGTCATAAACATTACTTCACCATAATAATGATTGACAATGCTTACTTCATACTTATCACTTACTACTTTATACTTCTATTATAATTGAACCACAGCCTCCTTAAATTTGCGGCCTCTGTCTTCATAATTCTCAAACAAATCAAACGAAGCGCAGGCAGGAGAAAGCAGCACTACATCGCCGGTGTTACCCAGGCCGTAGGCCATACGCACAGCATCCTGCATGTTGCCGGTGTTAACAATAACGTCAATCATTCTGCCAAATGCTGAATGTAATTTGGTGTTATCGGTGCCAAGGCAAATCATTGCGCGCACTTTCTTTTTTACCAGCGGCTCAAGCACGCTGTAATCGTTTCCTTTGTCAATACCCCCTGCAATCCATATCACAGGTTTATTCATGCTTTCAAGGGCATACCAGGTACTGTTTACGTTGGTTGCTTTCGAGTCGTTGATAAACTCAATACCGCGCACCTTGGTAACAGTTTCAAGGCGGTGCTCCAGCGCTTTAAAATCTGACAGGCTATCGCGTATTTGCTCCTTACGCAGGCCGTAAATATTGGCTACTATCCCAGCTGCCAATGAATTGTAGACGTTATGACGTCCTTTAAGTCCCAGTTCCTGAATGCTCATGGTGAATGTTTGGTTTTTATGGTTGATAATAATTTGGTCGTCTTTTACGTAGCCTCCCTCTTTAAATTCCTTTTCATAGCTGATGGGTAGCTGTTGCGCGCGGCTCGGATATTTGCTCATGTTCTGCATGCTTATCTCATCATCCGCACAGTAGATGAAATAATCATTCTCGGTTTGGTTAGCCGTAATCTTAAACTTGGAGGCCACATAATTCTGCAACTCGTAGTTGTAGCGGTCCAGGTGATCGGGGGTAATATTGGTAAGCACCGCAATATCCGGGCGGAACGTATCAATATCATCCAACTGAAAACTCGATATCTCCAACACGTAGTAATCAAAGTTCTCGGTAGCCACTTGCAGCGCAAAGCTCTTACCTATGTTTCCACCCAATCCTACATTTAAACCGCCTGCACGCAGCAAGTGGTAGGTAAGTGCAGTAGTAGTAGTTTTGCCATTAGCGCCGGTTATACCTACAATTTTTGCATTGGTGTACCAGCTTGCAAACTCAATTTCACTTACAATCTTTACGCCCCTGGCACGCAGCTTTTTCACCATCTCCGCCTTTTCAGGTATGCCGGGGCTCTTCATCACTAAATCCGCGTTCAGTATTTTATCCTCAGTGTGCTTCTCGCTCTCGTATTCTATTTTGTAATCCTTTAAAATCTTCTCATGCTTTGCGGCAATCTTTCCTTTATCACTTACAAACACCTCGTAACCCTGCTTAAGCCCAAGCACGGCAGTTCCTACCCCGCTTTCTCCACCACCAAGTATTACAAGACGCTTTTTCATTGCTTCCTTAACTCAATTACGATTTCAATTGCACTGTTATCATCATGCCCTTCTGTATTCTTGTTCCGGGCGTTATTGATTGGCTGCGCACAATCCCTTTACCTACAACACTTACTTTCATGCCCATGCTCTCCAGTAAATACAGCGCATCGCGCAAACCCATACCGGTTACATCAGGCACAATACCATTGGCAAAATCATTTTCGGCCAGCATTAAATGCTGCCCATCATTGTTTACACGGGCCCACTCACCGGTTTCTGCATTTAATTGCAAGCCGAAGAATTGATAGATATGCCTGAGGTCATCAGCATTGCCCTGTTGCATTACCGGCACAGTGCTGTGTGCAATTGTTTTATTAATAGCAGAGTGCATATCCAGCGATAAAGAATAAACCTTGTCAGCTACCTCTTTAAAAATGCTACCTGCTACAACGTTACCATAGTAACCATTTGTGCCCGGCGAGTTAATCACCACTATCATGGAATACTGAGGCGCTTCGGCAGGGAAATAACCGCAGAAAGAGGCCTGGTAAATGCGCTTTCTGTATCCCTGGTTGCCCTGTGCAATTACGGCTGTACCTGTTTTACCGGCTACGTGCAGGTAATCCGTCTTTAAATTCTCCGCTGTGCCTTCCTGCACTACACCTTCCAGTATTTCGCGCAGTTGTTTTAAAGTATGTTCGCTTAAAACCTTATCTTTTACTACCACGGTGCCTATGCTGTCAACTGTCCTGTTATATTCTTTAATTTTTTCTACAATATGAGGTTTCACCATTACACCGTTATTGGCAATAGTGTTGTAGAAATTCAGAATATGCAGGGGAGTTAACTGCACTTCGTAACCGTGTGCTATATAAGCGCATGATACGCCGCTCCAATCTTTAACAGGGTGCAAAACCGGCTTGCCTGCACCGGGTATTTCAATATCAATGGGTTTGGTAAAACCAAAGTCTTCCAGGTGGCTGTAAAACTTTTCCTTGGCGCTGTTGTAATTCTTATCAGCCAGGCTGGCCACCAAAACATTAGAGGAAACTTCAATGCCTCTTTTTACAGTTAACTCCGGTGTTTCAGGTGCCTCATGGTCACGTATGGTTTTGTTATATACCTTGTAAATACCATCGCCACAAAAAACCTTGGTATCGTTAGTTACCAGCCCATCTTCCATAAGGCAGGCAATAGTTGCCAACTTAAATGTGGAGCCCGGTTCGGTGGCCTCGCCCACGGCGTAGTTCATTATCTCCCCATAGGCGCTGTCCTTAGTTAAGCCCAGGTTAGCAATGGCTTTTATACGGCCGGTAGCTACTTCCATTAATACCACACTGCCGTGCTCAGCCTGGTGGTGTTGCAAAGCACGGTAAAGTGCATCTTCCGCAACGTCCTGCAGGTTAATATCAATGGTAGTGTAAATATCCTTTCCCGGCTGCGGCACAATTTGTTCGCGT